>CANBSW010000195.1 GCA_947372235.1 Chitinophagaceae bacterium
TTAATCATCTCTTCTCAAATAACCACCACAAACTTTTCCTCGGCTTTACCTTAAAATTTTTGGCAATGTATGCCTGTATGTATTGCATGGCTTCATCCATATCATCGGTAAGCAGCATTAACTTTTTATCTGTTTCAGAAATGGTTCCTTTCTCTGCCATTGCATCAATGACTGTCATCAAGGGTTGAAAATATTCTTTTCCAAATAATACGATCGGAAAATCATAGATCACTTTGGTCTGCGCCAATGTTAATGTTTCAAAAAATTCATCCATCGTTCCAAAACCTCCTGGCATAATAATAAATGCATAGGAATATTTTACCATCAATACTTTCCTGATAAAAAAATAATCAAACGTGATCCATTTGTTCATGTATGGATTAGGATGTTGCTCAAAAGGTAATTTGATATTACAACCCACCGAAACCCCTCCGTTTTCAAAAGCTCCTCTGTTGGCTGCTTCCATCACTCCAGGACCTCCCCCCGTCATGGTAACAAATCCCAATTCAGCGATCCGTTTACCAAATTCGCGGGAAGCTTCATAATATTTGTGCCCTTCAGTAAATCTTGCAGAACCAAATACAGTAATACATGGGCCAATAAAATGCAGTGTGCGAAAGCCTTTGATCATTTGCCTGAAAACACTCCAGGCAAACAAAAATTCATTGATACGTGGCCTGGGGCCATCAAGGTAAACCGATTCTTTCGCTGGTATGATCCGTTCAGTTTTTTCCATAGACAAGTGGTATATTCATTCCTCAATAAAAGTAGCACACATTTTGCTGTATTAAAGATACTGTTACCAATAACTGCTGTATGAAAATGAAATTTTACATAAGCCTTGTTCTGCTTCTTTTTGGAACACAGACAGTATTTGCTCAGAAAAAAATTGTGGTTGAAAAAATCCGGTGTCTTTCAATCATGGGTCCTGTAATGTCTTATCTGAAAGAGGATGATGTCAGGAAAAACATAGCTTCACAATTAAATCAGACCTTACTAAAATACCAGTTATTACCGGTTTCGGATACTACATCATTAACTATAGATTTCTTAGAGGATGGCAAGGACCTCCAATTTGTAAAACCGGATTTTACAGATAAGGATACCAATAATCTTCATCTGTATCTTGATATTTTTGAAATAGACCCAAAGGGATTTTTTAAACATTCTGAAAATGTATCCAGCGATACAGACCTGATAAAACGTGCCCGTTCTGTATTTTCTCTGGAGTCATGGATCCTTACTGCAGGTAAAAAAGTAATATTTCATGAAGGATTAAGCCTCGTAATCACACCTGCTGAAACGCCCGCCATTGCTACCTTTTACCGCAGTGCCATCAGGTTTGGAGATCTTCCGGTTTCTATAAAGGGGTTTGCTGAGGTGATAAAAGCAGGCACCAACATATTATTTGATCCAAAGAACGAAATGGCATTGATAGAGTTAAAAGCGGCACCCGTATATCTCGCAGATAATTATATTCTTCCAAAAACAATTAACAAGCCGCGGATATATGTATCGAACAAAAAAAATATCAGTACTTATCCATATACAGGCGGAAGTGAAATGATCAGGAATGGAGAGCCCGTTTACGAGGAGATCTTCCTCAAAGGAAAAAAACCTAAAACCTATCCTGATGATATAACTACAGTAATTAAAAACACCGCTCACTATTTAACGTCTGATTTTGTTTTTCTGAAACAGGAATGGAGGGATGTGGCACGCGATAAAAACTATCTTCTCCAGTTAACCACACAGGTAGACCCTGAAAACCAACCCGAAATGGGGCTGGCATTTGCTTTTACCAATTTTTTAAAAGGAAGTTTTCATTATTTATTGCTGGAGAAGGATACATTGGCCAAATTTTCCATTGAACGCGCTGTGATGGATAACAAAAACAAAATCTTTACGGATATTATTTCAAACGGGTATGACAGCAGTTCTTTTTACCGCATCAATACCACTACAAAAGCGGTACCGGTTATCTATGATTATATAGCCACCGGCAAAATCGGTGATCATGATTTTGAAATAAAATGCAGCGGATTTCGCAATACCATTAAAGAAATATTTTATGATAAAAAACTGGTTTGTATTGTGCAGGGAAAATACAGACCTGAAAAATTTGTAATTTTTGATGCATCTTTAACACCCGAATTACTGAACCGCTTATTCATGATCGGATTCAATCGTTTTTTTGAATAAATAAAATTCATACAATGCGCATCATCTCTTATAATGTGAATGGTATACGTTCTGCCATGAAAAAAGGTTTTACAGATTGGTTACAAACCAATCCGGCGGATATTATTTGTTTGCAGGAAACCAAAGCCAACAAAGAAGATGTGGATGTTAAGGCCATTGAAGATCTTGGTTACCAAACCTTCTGGTTCTCTGCACAAAAAAAAGGATACAGTGGTGTAGCTATCCTTACCAAAATAAAACCCACTAATGTAGAATACGGCCATCAACTGGAACAAAGTGATTTTGAAGGAAGGGTGATACGTGCAGATTTTGGCGATACAACATTGATCAATGCATACTATCCCTCCGGCACCAGTGGTGATGAACGACAAACCTATAAATACAAATGGCTTGACGAATTTTTTGATTACCTGCAAGACCTTAGAAAAACAAGGCCAAAACTGATTGTTGTAGGCGATTATAATATTGCACACAAAGAAATTGATATCCATGATCCGAAAGGAAATAAAAAATCATCCGGATTCTTACCGGAAGAAAGGGCCTGGATGGATAAATTTTTATCACACGACTGGATAGATAGTTTTCGAGAGCTCAATCCTGATGCCATTGGCGGCTATTCCTGGTGGAGCCAGCGTTTTCCATCGGTACGACTGCAGAATAAAGGATGGCGGATAGATTATATCTGCATCACCAAACCACTCAAAGCAAAACTCGCGGATGCAAAAATTTACCCCGATGTAAAGCACAGCGATCATTGCCCGATATACGCAGAAATCAATTAAAAATTAAGAATTAAAAATTAGAAATTATTTTTACAATGGATTGATTTCCTTCAATTCTCAATTTTTGATTTTTAATTTTTAAATACTCCTATGCTCATCTACAACGTAACCACAACCGTCTCCTGGCAAATCCACGATGACTGGATAAAATGGATGCAGGAAAAACATATTCCCGAAGTAATGAGTAAGGGTTGTTTTACAGAATATCGTTTTGCACGTTTACTGGAAATAGAAGAAACGGAAGGCCCAACCTATACAACGCAGTATTATGCGGCAGACAGAGAGCGGTATGAGTTATACATTACTGAGTATGCACCGGCTTTGCGGAAAGATGCATTGGATAACTGGGGTGATAATTTTATCGGTTTTCGCTCATTAATGCAACTTGTGCATTGAGTGTGGAAAGCTTTTGAAATAGATTTTGACAATCACAAATTCTTGTTATATTCCTCTGAAACGCGCACAGGCATTGAATTACAGCTAATTTTTTCTGAAACCCTTTGTCAGTAAGCGTTTCAGCGAATTTAACTAAACAGAAAAACTGTTATATGTTAAATCAAATTCTTCTGTAATCCTTTATACATAGGGGTTTTGCAGAAATTTTGCAATTAAAAAAAATAATAAAATATTTTGTTGATCAGGAAAAGCGAATAAATTTGTTGCTGTTATTAAAACATTTAAAAACACATCTATGAACAAAGCTGAATTAATTGCCCAGATCGCTGGAGATGCTGGCGTTACCAAAACACAAGCTAACGCTGCCTTGGATTCTTTTGTAGGCGCAGTAACCAAAACCCTGAAAAAAGGTGATAAAGTTACTTTAGTAGGATTTGGTACTTTCTCTGTATCAAAACGTGCTGCTCGTACAGGCCGTAACCCACAAACCGGAGCTGCTATCAAGATCAAAGCTAAAAAAGTTGCTAAATTCAAAGCAGGTAAAGAATTAAGCGCTAAGCTCTAATTATTGCCAAAAAACAAATTGAACCCTGCGTATTCCGCGGGGTTTTTTTATTTTTGTATCTTTACATTATTCATTCATAAAAATCAAACCATGGGAAGAGGCGACAAAAAAACCGCAAAAGGCAAAAGATTTCTGGGATCATTCGGCAAAAGCCGTCCTGCGAAAGCAACAAAATCTAAAAAACCGGTAGCAAAACCAGCAGAAGCGTAATCATATTTTGGCCCCGTATATGCGGGAGGGAGATTTTAAAATTGATCTTAAAAAATAAGCCGCAGATTCGCAGATTGGACTAATAATCTGCGAATCTGCGGCGAATAGTTTTTCAATTTTAAAATTTCCCTATTCCAAAATCTTTCTATTTTTTCCTTCCCGCAATTTCTTCAATAGCCAATACTAGTTTATCCAGATCCTGCAGTTTGGTATATACATGTGGCGTAATCCGAACACAGGAAATATTCTCCCAAACAATCCCTACCGTGTGAATTTTATAGGTTGTAAACAAAGCACTGTCTAATTCGCCCGGCGTCATTCCATCTACACTAACCCCGCAAATAGCACAGGCATATTCGGGTTTAAAAGAAGTGTGAATTTTTACTTTAGGAATGTCTTTTACTTTTCCTGCCCAATAATTTTTGAGGTAACGGATTCTTTCTTCTTTGCGCTTACTCCCAATCGCATTCTGAAAATTCACAGCTTCACCAATTCCTTGTTCTATCGGAAAGCTGCGCGTACCAAGGGTTTCAAACTTTCGGATGTCTTCGCCGCGGGGTTTATCATTGCACACAAGCGGCCAGATCTTTCCAATATGTTCTTTCTTGATCCATAACATCCCACTGCCAATAGGGGCACTTAAAAATTTATGCAAACTGGTTCCAAAATAATCGCAACCCAGATCGGGTATTCTATAATCGAGTAAACCAAATGAGTGTGCACCATCTACAATCACTTCCAGACCGTGCTTTTTTGCCATTGCACAAATTTTCTTCACCGGCATGATCTGTCCTATCCAGTTAATGATATGCGTAACATGCAACAGTTTTGTTTTTGGCGTGATCGCTTTTTCATAAGCAGATACGATCTCATCGTCATTCTCTATCGGAAATTGAAAACTTATTTGCGTATACACAACCCCTTCGCGCTCTGCACGCTGGCGCCAGGCATTAATCATATTCGGGTAATCCTGTTTGGTACCAATCACTTCATCTCCGGCTTTTAAATCAAGTCCAAAGATCACGGTGTTCAATGCTTCCGTGGCATTACGGTTAACGGCAATTTCCTCGGGTGAGCAGCCGGCTAATACTGCCAATTTTTGTCGCAGCGGCTCACGGCCCTGGTCCAGAATACGCCACATATAGTAAGAAGGCCCTTCATTGGAGAGTTTATTATAGCGTTCCACAGCTTCCTGCACAACCCTTGGTGAAGGACTAACACCGCCATTATTCAGGATGATCAGGTTAGAATTAACCGTAAAAGACTGTTGTATCACGCTCCAGTAATCCTCATCTGCTGCAGCCGCTTCGGGTGACAGATGGCTGATCTTACGGCCTGCATCTTCCCATGATGCAGCATGTAACTGGTTAAACAGGCTGTTGGCAGAGAATGCACCGGCCAATAATCCCATTTGTTGTAAAAACTTTCTACGTGGTTCCATTGGAATGAGTTGAGGAAGAAAGTTAAGGAGATATGGTGAATGGTCAATGGTGAATGACAAAAGATATTACAGTGAAATTTTCGACTCACTATTGACAATTCACCATTGCCCATTCACTACCTTTGCTCCCGAAACCGGATGAAATGAGGAAACGAGTTATTTATACTACCTGCCTTTTGCTTTCTGCATTTAGCATTCAGCTTGCCAATGCGCAATGTTCTATCTGTACCAAAACTGCTTCTCAATTAGGGGAAGGGCCGGCTTCTGCGTTAAACTCTGCGATTTTGTACCTGGCCGCTGCCCCTTTTATGATCATGGGGTATATTGGGTGGAGGTGGTGGAAGAATGAGAAGAGGTTGAATGAGAATTAATTGGCGCACAAAGGCACGGTTTGGGTTGCTGATGAAATAATCTTTCTGTATACAACCAATCATTTAAAAATTATTTGAATCTCGAACATAAGCCACAAAACCGTGCCTCCGTACCTTTGTGCGCCATATTTTTTACGGGATATACCTCTTAATAAACTGATACAAATTTTCACTCCCCACATCTTCCAACTCCTTCTTCAAATCAATTTTACTGATATCCTTCATCCTGTATTGCTCAATTAAATGAAACGCTTTTTCTGCCAGTAACCAGTATTTTTTATCACTGCTTTGTAACAGTTGGTTATGCACTTCTATCTTTTCAAACAATTCTGTAATCCCTTCTTTTTGCGAGGCAATGGTTTTTACAATGGGTATTTCTATGGTTGATCGGTTAAATGCTGGTGCCAACATCAACCGTAGATTTCTAACAAATGTATCGGCATCGGGCCTGTCAGCTTTGTTCACCACAAATATGTCTGCGATCTCCATTAAACCGGCTTTCATGGTTTGTATCTCATCGCCCGCCTCTGGCACCATCACTACTACGGTGGTATCTGCAAG
>CANBSW010000196.1 GCA_947372235.1 Chitinophagaceae bacterium
AATAATTTACAATTGAATACGGATGCGGAAATTGTAGAAGGTCTTAGGTTTTTGATTAAAGCAATCCATTTAAAACAACCGAAAACTGATATTCTTTTAATGGGTATTTTTCCAAGACGAGGGATGGAAGAACGAATAATAAAGATCAATAAATTAATTGCAACACTTTCTGTATCCGAAAAACTCAGATATGCTGATGCCGGAAAATTGCTGGTAAAGACTGATCAGAAAATTGATGAATCTTTATTTTCTGATGGATTACATCCTAATGAAATGGGGTATGACAGGATTGGGGCGTTTATTGAGGCAAGACTGAAAAAATGAAATACTTAAGTGAGTTGATAAATCTGTTAAAATAATAGTTTGCGCAGAGAAGTTTAGTTGTATCAAGGTTATTATTTCACCATATCCTTCTTCGCCAAAGCCATCTCACTATATTTCATCAATGGTGCTTTATTACCCCAGGAATTTCTGATATAGTTGATCACATCAACAGTTTCTTTATCAGAAATATTGATGGCTGCCATCTCAACATTATATGGAACACCTTTCACGGTAATGGGCCCTTTCATACCCTGCAGTATGATCTTTACCAATTTGTTTTTATCATTCAGGTTCCCTGTCTTAACCAATGGCGGAAAAGCACTTTCCAATCCCATCCCATTTTCCATATGGCAGGTAATGCAATAGGTTGCATATATGCTTTTCCCGTTTTTTATACTTTCATTTTGTGGGTTGGTTTGATAAAACGACTGTGCGGTAATTGCCACTATTATAATTGCCAGTAAGAAAAATATCTTTTTCATATTTATTTGATTAGGTGGTATGAAAAGAGACTGTTACTACAACAATCTCTTTTCATTGAAAATGTATTAATGTGATCAACCCTTGGTCAGATCATTGATAAAGGGCTGGTTATACAATCTTTTGCCCGTTGCTTTGTATAATGCATTGGCAAGTGCTGCAAAAACGGGAGGGAAGGGAGGTTCACCTAATCCCGTAGGATCAATATTATTTTGTACAAAATGGATATTAATTTTTTTAGGAGCTTCTTTTAACCGGATCATTCTATATTGGTTAAAATTTTTGTACATGGGCACCCCTTTCTCAAAACGCATCCCACCATACAATGCATTACCCACACCATCCACAATAGCTCCTTCCACCATATTCTTTGCACCTTCGGGATTAACTACAAAACCGCAATCTAATGCAGATACAACATTTTCTACAACAGGCTGACCATTCTTGATACTTACATCAATTACATGGGCAGCATAAGAATTATGGCAGAAATAAGCAGCCACACCTCTCTTTGCATTTTTATTATTTTTTTTGATCCAGCCTGATTTTTCTTTAACCAGCTCAAGCACTGCAATATATCTGTCTGCATCATAATCATTATTTTTTCCTACAGGTGTTGCTTTTGCTTTTTTCAACAGTTCAATTCTATAATCAATAGGATCCTTACCAAGGGCTTCTGCGAGTTCATCTAAAAAAGATTGTTCGGCCGATGCAATAAAATTAGACCCCGGCGCTCTAAAGGCACCAATGGTTATGTTAGAAGGAATGTCCCATCCTTCTGCCAGATAGTTTTCAAATGCGCCGGCAGGAAAACGATTTTCATGAACGGCGCCTTCAGGAATTCCACCACCTCTAACATGGATGGCCGTTACATTATTTTTCTCATCTAATGCTGCTCTGTAGGTTACCATATAAGAAGGACGATATACTCCATTATTCATATCATCCTCTCTGGTAAAGATCAGTTTTATGGGAGCTTTCATTTTTTTAGCAATATGACCTGCTTCTATAATGTAATGCCCATAAGCTTTTCGGCCAAAGCCTCCCCCCATCCTGGCTAATTTCATTTCAATTTTATTGGCAGGAATATCCAGATTGGCCACAATACTCTGCTTCATAAATTCAGGGATTTGAATAGGCGCCACAAAAAATGCTTTCTCTTCTGTAATATGTGCAAAGCAGCTGATCGGCTCCATCGGGTTATGCGCCAGAAATGGAGCAGAATAGGTTCTTTCAATTACTTTTTTTGCTTTTGCAAAAGCAGTTTCAGGATCTCCATCTTTTCTCAAAACCTTTGCAGATTTTTTCTGCATCTCATGCATTTGTTTCAAATGATTGTCGGTACTTTCTAATCCTGCAGGAGTTATTTCCTCTTTTTTACCACCAAATCCGGCAACCATTTCTTTCTTAGTTTCAATGGGCTCCCATTGAACCACTACTTTTTTTCTGGCATTCATCACTTCCCAGGTAGAATTTCCCACTACTACCACCAGGTTGTTGAAAGTTCTGGTATCAAACGCTCCTCTTTCGTAACCATCTTTATACACCTGAATTTCAAATACATTTTTAATGCCCGGCATTTGTAAAGCTTCTGCTGCATCAAATGATTTCAATTTCAAACCAAATGCAGGCGGACGGATAGCCATGGCAATCAACATGCCTTCCTGTTTGTAATCCAGGGTAAACATGGACTTTCCGGTTACGATCTTTTTACCTTCTACATTTTTTTGCGGAGTACCGATCAATGAAAATTCACTGGTCTTTTTTAAGGTCACATTTGTTGGAGCCGTTAATTTAGAAGCTGCATTTGCCAATGATCCATAGGTCGCGCTTTTGTTACCCGCTTTATAATATACAACACCATTTGATGCTGTCAATTCAGTTACAGGTACATTCCATTGGTTGGCAGCAGCCTGTAGTAACATTATTCTTGCAGTAGCTCCTGCTGTTCTTAATGGCTTCCATGCCATTCTCATTCCCTGGCTGCCTCCTGTAAATTGACTTCTAAATCTCGGCGTATCATAATCTCCCTGTTCTATGATCACTTTTTTCCAGTCTACTTCCAGCTCTTCTGCAACCATCATGGGGAGCGAGGTAATAACGTTTGTTCCAAATTCCGGGTTGGGAGAAAATATTTTGATCAGGTTATCAGGCGTAATTTTTATAAATCCGGTTAGTTCAATCCATTCATCAGCAGCAGCTGTTCTTGCCAAAGCTTCGTTTGGTATCAGATTAGCTAACCAGCTGAATCCGATCATCATTCCCCCACCTGTAATGGAAGAAACTTTCAGGAATGAACGGCGACTATGTTGGTTTTGTGTGTTTTCCATTTTAGCAGTTTTTTATTTAGATGTTAACTTGGCTGCCTTTTTGATGGCATCTTTGATTCTCAAATAGGTTCCGCAGCGACATATATTTCCACTCATGAATGTTTCAATATCCTCATCAGTTGGATTAGGCTTCGATTTTAATAAAGAAACTGCTGCCATAATTTGCCCTGTTTGGCAGTAACCACATTGTGCAACATCTAAATCAAGCCATGCTTTTTGTACCGGATGTTCTCCATTTTCAGACAACCCTTCAATGGTGGTAATTTCAGCAGTGCCCACTGCAGATACCGGTAATTGACAAGACTTTATGGCACGGCCATTAAAAAGAATGGTACATGCCCCGCAGGAACCAATGCCACAACCATATTTGGTACCTATCAGATTTAAGTGATCGCGTAATACCCATAATACCGGAGTACCCGGATCAAGGTCTACCTCAATTTTTTTTCCGTTTATTGAAAGATTCATCTTTGGCATAATCAGATTTAATTTAAAAAAACGATAGTGTTAAATTAATAAAGTTTAGTTCAGAGATCGATATTCATTTGGTGATTGTCCAACCCGTTGCTTAAATAATCGGGTAAAATGTTGTGGATATTTAAACCCGAGTTCATAAGCAATTTGGTTGACAGATTTATTGTGATCAAATATTCTTTCTTTTGCTACATCAATCACTCTTGTTTGGATATACTCCTGTGCTGTTTTTCCGGTTTCTTTTTTTATCAGATCTCCAAAATAGCCTGCTGATAAATTTAATTCGGTGGCACACCATGCAACAGAAGGTAGGCCAAAAGTTTGCGGTTTGTCAGTCTGAAAGTATTCGTTCAACAAATGCTCAAACCTTTCGAGAATACCCTTGTGTACGTTTTCACGGGTTATAAATTGACGATCGTAAAAACGTATACAGTAATTCAAAAACAAGTCGATATTCTGTACTATCAGTCTCTTACTGTGTGCGTCGATAGCATGTTCCAATTCATATTCGATTTTTGAAAAGCAATCCAACACTATTTTTCTTTCACGTTCCGATAAATGAAGTGCTTCTTTGGATTGGTATTCAAAGAAGCCATAATCTTTCATGTGACGTGCGAGTGAAGTACCGTGAATTAAATCAGCATGGAAGATCAGTGCATACCCTTTCGGCTGGTATAATTCGCCATTGCTATTAAGGCCTGCTACCTGTCCGGGAGCAAGAAAAACCAGTGTGCCTTCCTGGTAATCATAGGTGTTGCGACCGTACAAAAGGTCTCCGCATTTTACATCTTTCAGAAAAACAGTATAAAAACCGAAATACATTTTTGAACCCTGCCGGGGATCTGCCTTTGATAAATCGACTACACTAACCAATGGATGACGTGTTTCATTGTTATTGAATGTGTTGTAATCGTTTATCGTTTCAAAGCGCCGCAGGTGGTTATCCATAAGTCATTATTATACCATTGAAATTAACAATTTAATCCTTCTTTTAAAACCCTGAAACCTAAATCAGCAATATTGGTAGAAGAAACAGGAATCTGTATACCATTTTAGCAGGTAATTAGTAAAAGCTTTGCACTAACAAATAAGATACAATGCAGAGAGTAATATTGAATAACGGGGTTGAAATGCCCATTTTAGGATTTGGCGTTTTCCAGGTAACAGATTTGGCAGAATGTGAGAGAAGTGTTTTGGATGCTATTGAAACCGGCTATCGGTTGATTGATACGGCCGCTTCTTATGGAAATGAGGAAGCTGTTGGTAAAGCCATTAAGAATTGTGGTGTTAAAAGAGAAGAATTGTTTATTACAACCAAGCTCTGGATTCAATCTTATGGTTATGAGGGAACGAAAAGATCTTTCGAAAATTCATTAAAAAGATTGCAGTTGGATTATCTGGATTTATATCTGATCCATCAACCCTTTGGCGATGTGTATGGCGAATGGAGAGCCATGGAGGATTTGTATAAAGAAGGAAAAATCAGGGCAATTGGTGTGAGTAATTTTAATCCTGACAGACTGATTGATTTAATTGTTCATAACGAAATTGTTCCGGCAGTTAATCAGATTGAAACGCATCCGTTTCACCAGCAAATCGACACGCAAAAATTCTTGCTGGAGAATCATGTTCAGATAGAATCCTGGGGACCTTTCGCAGAAGGAAAGAAAAATATCTTTCAGAATGAATTGCTCGCTTCAATAGGTAAGAAATACAACAAAACCATTGCACAGATTATTCTTCGCTGGCTTACACAAAGAGGGGTGGTTGCCATTCCAAAATCTATTCGCAAAGAAAGGATGGAAGAGAATTTCAATTGCCTTGATTTCGAACTAAGCACTGATGATATGGAAGCCATCAAGACAATGGACACCAATGCAAGTGTATTCTTCGACCACCGGGATCCTGCCATGGTACAATGGCTGGGGGAAAGAAAACTAAATCAATAATTCACTAAAAAATAAAATATGAAATCATCAATTATCGGACTCTTTCTTTTGTTTATAAGTATACAATCGTCCTATGCACAGCCAACTGAAACAATAACAACTGCCACGAGTAATACTCCTGACCAACAGCAAATTATCAACCTTTCAAAACAGAAATGGAATTGGATGGCAGACAAGAATATTGATTCTCTAAATATTTTGTTTGATGAAAAATCCATGTTTGTTCATATGGGAGGAAGCTGGGGAAAAACCCAGGAACTGGCCACTATTAAAAGCGGCGGTATCTGGTATAAGAAAGCAGCAGTTTACGCAGTGATAGTCAATATTATTGGTAACACGGCCATTCTTTTGAACGATATTGATCTAGAGGCCCTAGTAGGTGGAAATACTGTCACCAATCCTTTTATGGTTACCGAAGTATATATCAAAGAAAACGGAAAATGGAAGATGGGCTCACTCACTTTTTCGCATCTGCTCAGGCCGGTAAAAATGAATGGTAATAAACAGTAGTAGTATTTCTATTATAAAGAATAATGTATTGTGCTATTTAAAAAATGAAGACCTCGATTATTCGGAATTCATTGTCGCTCAAGGCCGCTGGGCCCCGTCCCTGTTACCGGACTGCTTTGGCCTCTTCCAAAATGTGCTTCGTATCATTTTGGATGCCCTCGCCTTCGCTTGGCACCGAACCCAAAAGGTCCGTCCACAGGGACTGATTAGAAATTATTCATCAATCACGCTTTAATTATGAATTCTATTTCATAGGCTAGGTATTATTTGAATCATCTAATAGTACAACACGTTTTAATTTAATCAATTTACTTCCAGTTCATCTTTACCCGGGAGCTTAGGAAATAGGGCATGACCCGGTGTTTGATACCAAAATACCGTTGAAGCAATATCATCCTGTAAAGGCAAATATCTTCCGTCGCCTCTCCAACCAAGTGCCTGAATGG
>CANBSW010000197.1 GCA_947372235.1 Chitinophagaceae bacterium
CAAAAAAATATGAAAGCCTGGGAACTGTTGTTAAGTGAGAGCCAGGAAAGAATGTTGGTGGTTGTTGAAAGAGGAAAAGAAGATGCGGTATTAAAAGTATTTGAGAAATGGGATCTGAGTTGCAGTGAAATTGGACAGGTTACAGATGATGGCCTCTTGAAGTTTTATATGCATGGCGAACTGGAAGCAGAAATACCAGCTTATGAATTAGTACTGGGAGGCGGTGCCCCGCAATACTCAAGAGAATACAAAGAGCCAGCCTATTTTGCAAAGATCAATGCGTTTGATGTAAATACTATTGAAGATGCAACTGACTTGAAAACGGTTGCTGAGCAATTGATACAATTACCAAATATTGCATCCAAACGCTGGGTATATACACAGTACGACAGTATGGTGGGAGCGGCCAATGCTTCTACCAATGCACCAAGCGATGCCTCTATTGTGCTTGCTAAGGGAACCGGAAAAGCTTTGGCCATTACGGTTGATTGCAATAGTAAATATGTGTTTGCTGATCCATACAAAGGAGGAATGATTTCTGTTGCTGAAGCTGCGAGAAATATTGTGTGCAGTGGTGGTGAACCGATAGGTGTTACCAACTGTCTCAACTTTGGAAACCCTTATGATCCTGAAGTATATTACCAGTTTGTAAAAGCAGTAACCGGAATGGGTGATGCCTGCCGTAAATTTAAAACACCGGTAACTGGGGGTAATGTGAGTTTCTACAACCAGAATCCGGATGGTCCGGTATATCCTACACCAACGATTGGTATGGTAGGTATCATTGATGATTTTGGGGATCGTATGACACTCGATTATAAAAATGCAGGTGATGTAATTATTCTTTTGGGCAAACAACAAAACGATATCGGTTCTTCTGAATATTTACACAAACTGAAAAAAACGGAATATTCTCCGGCACCTTATTTTGACCTGGATGAAGAGCTGGCTGCTCAAAATTTTGTTTCAACCATCATTAAAGAAAAACTGATACAGAGTGCACACGATATCAGTGAAGGTGGATTAGCAGTTACCTTAATTGAAAAAGGATTTCATCGCAATCTTGGTTTCTCTGTTTCCGCTGAAACCAATTTCAGAAAAGATGCTTATTGGTTTGGTGAAGCGCAGGGAAGGGTTGTTGTATCAGTATCTAAGCTGAAGGCTGAAGGCTTACTGCAGAAAGCAAAAGAAGCAGGTATTGAAGCACTTCAATTAGGAACCGTTACCAATGAAGATATTGAAGTGAATGGTGAGAATTGGGGATCGATCAAAGAGTGGAAAGAGAAGTATGATACGGCGATTGAGAAAATGATGTAATAGCCACCCCCTAACCCCCTGAAGGGGGAATTAATATTTCATTTATGAGTACTTATCTTAAAAATAATTCTATATCAAACTCCCCTTTAGGGGCTGGGGGTGAGGCTGCACGTGAGGCTGGCGACATCATTGTTACGGGCGCTGCCGGTTTCATCGGCTCCTGCATGGTTCAATATCTAAATGAACTCGGTTATCGTAATTTGATATTGGTTGATGATTTTGGATTTGAAGAAAAAAGAAAGAACTGGGAATCGAAAGGGTATGCTCATGTTGTTGAACGCTATAATTTGTTTGACTGGTTATCAACTCATCAACCCAAAATTAATATTGTTATTCATTTGGGCGCAAGAACTGATACTACTGAATTTGATTATTCTATTCATGAAGAATTGAATGTGCAGTATTCTAAAGATGTTTGGAAATATTGTACTGCTAATCAAGTTCCATTAATTTATGCATCTTCAGCGGCTACTTATGGCGCCGGTGAATTGGGGTATAATGACGATCATGATGTTGTTGAAAAATTACAACCATTGAATCCTTATGGCATCAGCAAAAATGAGTTTGATAAATGGGCTTTACAGGAAGCATTTGTAAATAAGAGTTGCCCGCCAAGCTGGACTGGTTTGAAATTCTTTAATGTATACGGCCCTAACGAATACCATAAAGCAAGAATGGCAAGTGTGATCTGGCACTCTTTCAATCAAATACAGAAAGATGGCTTTGTAAAATTATTCCGCAGCCATAAAGAAGGATTTAAAGATGGGGAACAACTCCGCGATTTTGTATATGTGAAAGATGTGGTGAGTGTGATCAGTTGGATGATGGAAGAGATGGTGAATGGTAAATGGGCAATGGTGAATAACGGCATCTATAATTTGGGAACGGGAACAGCACGTGCATTTAATGATCTGGTGAAAGCTACTTTTGCCGGACTGGATCTGCCGGCCAATATTGAGTTCATTGATATGCCGGAAGATATCCGTGATAAATACCAGTATTTCACAGAAGCCAATATGAAAAAATTGCGTGATGCAGGTTATACAAAACCATTTCATTCACTGGAACAAGGGGTGGATGATTATGTGAGAGGATATTTGAGAACTTCGAAATATTTTTAACTGGTCCATAATCCACAGCCGACAGACCATAGTATTTTTTCTGTCGACTGTGAACCGTAGAGTGGGACTTAAATAAAACAAACGTTATGAATAAGAAAATAGCCATCATCGGTGGCGGAAATTTAGGAGCAGCAATGGCTGAAGGATTGGTGAGCAGTGGCTTTGTATTACCGGAGCACCTGATCGTAACAAGAAGAAATATTGATCCCTTACAATCTTTAAAAGATAAAGGAGTGTTGATCAGTGATGATAATATTGAAGCGGTACAATTTGCCGACTGGGTGGTATTGGCTGTAAAACCCTTTCAGATCAAAGAGGTGCTTACACAAATTCAACCATCTTTGGATGCGAAGAAACATGTATTGGTAAGTTTGGTTACAGGAGTATGGATCAAAGACCTGCAGGAAATTGTAGGGGAAGAATTTTCTCTTTTCCGTGCCATGCCTAATACAGCGATTGCCATTCAGGAAAGTATGACATGTATCTGTTCTCACCATGCATCAAAAGAACAGGTTGCTTATGCAGCGGATTTTTTTAATCAATTAGGAAAATCTGTTTTCATCGAAGAAAAATTAATGGATGCTGCAACCGTATTAGGTGCTTGTGGAACAGCGTATGCAATGCGTTACATAAGGGCCAATATACAGGGCGGAATTGAGATAGGTTTCAGCGCAGCCAATGCATCATTAATTGCTGCACAAACAGTAAAAGGTGCTGCCGAACTTTTATTGAAACACAATACACATCCTGAACAGGAAATTGATAAAGTAACCACTCCAAAAGGTTGCACCATCGCAGGATTGAATGAGATGGAACACCAGGGTTTCAGTTCTTCATTAATAAAAGGAATTATTACAAGCTATAAGAAAATTTTGAGTGATATGTGATCAGAATAGTTTTCCGTTTTCGGGATCTAACTGATACGTTAATGCAAAAACTTTGGTGTAATCTCTTAGTAATAAATAAGGGGTCTCACCAAATTTCATTCCTTCCAGAATATCTTTTTTGATATTATCCTGCTGTATGTTTTTCAGGTTAAAGAAAATATAGTTTTCTCTTGAGTGAATGAGTTTTATAAAGAAACCACTGCCGGCATTTACAAATAAATTGGTTCCGTCAAAATATCCCCACGACTGATTGCATGATATTTGTGATCCATCTTTAAAGCCGGTTAATATACAGGCATACAAAAGAACCCTGTCGTAATTTGTAAACTTTTTTATCATCTCGGTGCTATCGCAAATTGGTTTCTTATTTAAGAAATCCTGGTAAGATGCATATACGCCTTTCGGACTGTTTTCAAAATGTGAAGCTGTTCTGAAACGTGTATTATAGTAATCATTAAAATCAACCGGTGACTGCCAATTTGTTTCTGTTTCTTTTGCCTTAAAATTAAATGATTCCAGTTCTGTCCTGAGTTTGGAGAGAATTGAATCAGTAAGTTGCTGCAATGCATTACCGTTATTGTAAAGAGTGCTGATACTACCGCTGATCTTTTTTTGCGGATAATAACCCTGATTGATAAAACTGAAAATATCAAATTGATACTGCAGTGTGGTGATCAGTTTAGGATTTGAGACTGTATAATGTTCAACAGCACTATTGCTGATCCTGAATTTTTGAATCACCATTACCAGCTGGCGGTTACTGGTATCATTTGTTACAATATTCTTGTTGATAAAATCTTCCCTTAACCAGTTAAGCATGTCTTTGTTTATCTGAATGCCAATGCTTGTATAACCTTTTTTCTGAAGATCATTGCCAACAGGTAAGAAGCCTATTTTTTCCGTATCAAAACGAGCATCGATTAATTTGATATTATTGATGGATTTGAGAGAAACCGTTTCGGTTAAACCACTTCCGGGTGTAAACCCAACAATAGGATAAATATTTAATAGGGAATTGAGATTGATCGGATTGTTTGTTCCTGATTGGGTATTAAATAGTTGCGGATCTTTATAATTATTCTTATCAATTAATAACTGGTTATTGCGAGCTGCTGCACTGCCTGGTACAGTTGGTGCAATATTACTACCTCTTGCTGCCTGGGCTTCAGCATCCGCAGCGAAGAATAAAAGAATAAGTCCGAAGAAAAGACTTCGCATAGTAATTAATTGTAACATCAATATACAAAATCTATTCTTCGGATTCCTAATTGTTTACTTCATATGTTCCTTCAGAAAAGCAACTGCTTTTACATGAGCATCTTCCGTAGCTGTTTTATTAAAGCTCGGATTACTTGGATTGGCAAATCCATGATTGGCTTCATATTTATAAGCCGTGATCTTTTTACCTGCCGTTTGCATATCAGCCTCAAACTTTGTTACCATTTCGGGTGATGGACTTTTGTCCTGGTTACCAAAGAAACCGATCACATCGCAATTCAATGTTTTCAGTTTTTCAAGATTTGTTTCTGGTCGTCCATAATACATTACGCAACCTGCAGCCTGTTTGCCGGCCAGCAAAGTGGTTTGTAAACTCCACATGCCACCAAAGCACCAGCCAATTGTATAAATTTTTGCATTAGAGCCTGCATAAGCAATAGCGCCTTTGATGATATTTTCCAGTCTGTCTGTTTTGGCAGCCTGTACCAGTTTCATGGCACTATCCGGTGTGGCGGCTACTTTTCCGTCATACAGGTCAAGCGCAATCACATTCACATTATCCAGTTCTTTGGATAAAGTTTCACTTTCCCTTTTAATATAATCATTCAATCCCCACCATTCCTGAATCACAAATACCCATTTATTGGATTTTGTTTTACTCCTGATCTCATAACCCATGGCAGTTGATCCATCTGCAGCCTTAAAACTAACAGGAACACCGGTTGGGCTCTCTAATTTGTAATAGAGCGGCGTTTCGTGCATCATGGCAAATGCCTGGGTTGAAGCTTCCACGCGAAATTGCTCCCTTACATCGGCATTAAAACAGCTAACATAACAGGATGGAGTTAACAATTCAGGTTCAGGGGCTTTGTATCGGTAGCCAAGAAAGGCTGCTGTGGCAAATGCTGCCAGCGTAAGGAAAAGGATTTTTTTCATAAGCTTGTTTTTTTAGGTAAAGATGTACACGTCAAATTAACACTTTGGGGGAAATATTGTTTGTTGGGGGCTGTCTATTTTTTTGGATAAGCTTTTTACTGTAGGTTTGTACGACCTCTGAAATATTTCTTACACAATTCCATTTTCCAAGGTCAATTTTCTTTGAGTTTTCGTCACAAAAGCAGGGTTTCTGCTCTTGGTGACCTATTTTTTGTTGCATAGAGAGGTGAAAGTACAAGTGTGTGACCTTGCTTCGCTGACCGCGTGTCGCCAAAGCTTTAGCGGTGGCACAAGCTTCGCGAAGGCAAGCGCAACAATGTTTGGATGAGAGATATCGCTTGGTTAATAGCCAATCAACTAATAAACAGATAAACAAATAAACCATATTATGGCCAAATTTATTTTTGTTACCGGTGGAGTAACAAGCAGCCTGGGAAAGGGAATTATTGCAGCTTCGCTGGCAAAATTGCTGCAGGCAAGGGGGTTAAAAGTAACGATTCAGAAATTTGATCCTTATATCAATGTGGATCCGGGTACCCTGAACCCTTATGAACACGGTGAATGTTATGTTACAGAAGATGGTGCAGAAACGGATCTTGACCTTGGCCACTATGAAAGATTTTTAAGTATTTATACTACCCAGGCCAATAACGTAACTACCGGACGTATTTACCAAACCGTGATCAATAAAGAAAGAGCCGGTGATTTTTTAGGTAAAACAGTACAGGTGATTCCGCATATTACCGATGAGATCAAAAGAAGAATGTTATTGTTGGGTGATGATGACAAATATGATATCATTCTTACAGAAATAGGTGGAACAGTGGGTGATATTGAGAGTCTTCCTTTTGTTGAAGCGGTTCGCCAGCTGCAATGGGAATTGCCGGAAGAAGATGTGATGGTGGTGCATTTAACCCTGATCCCTTACTTAAAAGCTGCAAAGGAATTAAAGACCAAACCAACCCAGCACAGCGTAAAAATGCTGAGTGAGAATGGGGTACATCCGGATATCAT
>CANBSW010000198.1 GCA_947372235.1 Chitinophagaceae bacterium
AACCTGGAAGTAGCAGAAGATAAATCAAAAGCAATAGAAGCATTGCAACAGATGCCGCAACAGATGGGGCAACAACTACAGGGATATCTTCAATTTTACTGGGGAGGAATAGATGGGGCAGGTGGAACATCCGGCCCGCCTTATTTAGGTGCGATCGTTTGTTTCATCGCATTACTGGGTTTTGTTTTGTTAGACGGCAAACACAAGTGGTGGATCTTATCTGCCTGCATACTTACATTTTTATTGAGCTCAGGAAAGTATATGGAAGGCTTTAACAGCCTCTTCCTTAAATACCTGCCGATGTATGATAAATTCAGGGCACCAAGTATGATCATTGTAATTCCAACATTATTATTAAGTATGATGGCGGTGCTTTCATTGGATACTATTTTGAAAGAAGAAAACCGTGACTTGTTATTTCAGAAATATAAAAAAGGATTACTGGTAGTAGCGGGTGTATTTGTAATTGCATTGCTGGTTTATTTTACAAGCGATTTTGCAGGACAAACAGATAAAATGCTGAAACAGCAAATCAGTTCAATCGCCGATGCGCAACAGAAAGCAACCATAGAACCTACAATCAATGTATTTTTAAAAGGATTGAAAGAAGACAGGCAAAGTTTGTTCTTGGGAGATTTGCTTCGATCATTTTTATTTATATTGGTAGCAGCTGCAGCAATCTTCGGCTTTATCAAACGCAAATTAAATGCACTGGTTGTTACATTAGGTATCGGAATCTTTTCATTTATTGATGTAATGGCAATTGATGTTAAATACCTGAATGCCGATCATTTTCAGGATAGCATGGATTATGACAATAATTTCAAACCTTCAACTGCCGACCAACAGATCTTAAAAGATACCGGCTATTATCGTGTACTGGATGTTTCGCAGGGAATCAGTGCAGCATTTAATGGCAATGCACTTACAGCATATTTCCATAAATCAGTAGGTGGTTACCATCCTGCCAAACTGAGTATTTATCAGGATCTGATCGAAAAACAATTGTATAATTTCCCGAGCTGTTTACCGGTACTGGATATGTTGAATACGAAATATGTGATCACTTCATCCCAACAGAATGGACAACAACTGATGGCACAGCAAAACCCTGAAGCATTGGGCGCATGCTGGTTTGTAAAAGCAATCGATTACAAGAAAGGTCCGGATGGCGTTATGAAAGCCCTTACCAACTTTAATCCTAAAGACACCGCCATTCTGGATGAAGCCATCAAATCAAATACCTTTGCGGCCAATCCGGTTAAAGATTCTGCTGCCTCTATCAAGCTGGTGAATAATGACAATGATATCATCGAATACAAATCATCTTCTAAGAATGCTGAGTTTGCTGTATTCAGTGAGATCTATTATGATGGCGGATGGGTAGCCACTATTGATGGGAAAGAATCTCCCATCATCAGAACCAATTATGTATTGCGTGCTTTACAGGTTCCGGCAGGAGATCATAAAATTGTGTTTGAATTTAAACCGGCTTCTTTTTATAACAGCAACAAAGCTGCTATTGGTGCCTCTGCATTGATCTGGATCTTATTAATTGGTGCTGCGGTTGCCACATTACGAAAACCAAAAGAAACTACAGTCTGATATGCGTCAACTATCTGTACTGGGTATCATATCATACAAAGTGTTCCCTGCACAGATGGGTGGCCAGAAATGCGTGGCAGAATTTTATGTGCATCTTTCAAAACTAACCGATGTAACATTGGTTGCTGCCAGAGAGAATGTGGTAGATACAGCTATTCAATCAGCTATTTTTCCATTCATCTATTCACATAAATATGGCATAGCCAATCTGCGTTATGTATATCGTTTGATCAAACTGATCAAAGAAAAAAACATTGATATTATTGTTATAGAACATTCTTATTTTGGCTGGCTGGGTATTCTTTTACGATGGCTTACCAAAAAACCATTTATCATCCGCTCACATAATATTGAAGCCAAACGTTTTCGGGATATGCGTAAACGCTGGTGGCCCATCTACCAATGGTATGAAAAACTGGTTCACCAAAAAGCTGATCATAGTTTTTTTATCACGCAGGAAGACAAAGACTGGGCCATTGCCAACTGGCAGTTGAACCAACAAGAATGTACTGTAATTACCTACGGAACAGATATCTTATCTCCCTTGCCGGATCAGGAAAAAATAGATAGCCGGATTCAATTGATTCATGAGAATGGATTAACATCCGATACCCGTCTATTTTTGTTCAACGGTACATTGGATTATGTACCCAATGCTGATGCGTTGAGAATTATTATCAGTGAGATCATTCCGTTATTACAATCTTCCGGAACCCCATTTCGCATCATTATTTGTGGCAACCGTTTAAGTGATGACTGGGCAAAGGTTTTACATTCCTATCCCGATATTATTTATAAAGGATTTGTAGCCGATATTAATTTGTATTTTAAAGGTGTAGACTGTATGATAAATCCGGTTACATTGGGAAGTGGTATTCGTGTTAAGTTAGTTGATGCATTATCCTATAACCTAACCTGTATCTCTTCCAAAAGCGGAGCCAAAGGTATTCCGCAGGATGTTGGGGGTAGCAAACTGGTTTTGGTAGAAGATTATAACTGGCCCGCTTTTGCCACACAAATGCTATCCAACAGTATTCCGGGAACCCAAAACACATCGCCGGAGTTTTATCAAATGTTCAATTGGGACAGCATTGTACAGAAAGCCCTGTTATCTTTGCAAACGCTATGACGGGAGCTTTACAAATATCTGTGGTGATCTGTTCCTATAACCGCGCCCAATACATTAGGGATGCGATGGATAGCTTGTACCATCAAACGCTATCCAAAGATGCTTACGAAATAATTGTGGTTGATAATAACTCTAAAGACAATACAACAGCAGTTTGCGAAGAATTCATCAACACCCATCCGGATGCCAATTTCTATTATATGTCGGAAACCCGTCAGGGTGCCTCTTATGCCAGAAATACCGGTGCAAAAAAAGCCCAGTCGCCCCTGCTTTGTTTTATGGATGATGATGCCGTGGCTGATCAGGATTATCTGCAAAGCATTTCTGATTTTTTTGCAAAACATCCTGATGCCGGTGGTTTGGGCGGACGTATCATTCCCAAATACATTCCTTCTGAACCTGTATGGATGAGTCATTATGTATCATCGCTTGTTGGACATTTTCATTATAGTGAAGAATTAACTGTATTTGCCGATAAAAAATACCCGCTCGAATCAAACATGATTATCCGAAAAGTTGATTTTGATGCGATCAATGGCTTTAACGAAGCATTGCCCGGCGTTAAAGGCACATTGCGGATTGGGGGCGAAGGAAAGGATTTTTTCTTTCGCTTAAAAGCATTGGGAAGAACCATTTATTACGACCCATCGGTACGCGTTCAACACGTTGTAGAAACAGCCAAACTTACCCGCGAATATATGTACAGGGTTGCAAGCGGAATTGGCCGTGGTGAAAGAGTTAGAACCAAAGAAAAAGGGACAAAAGTTTTTTATCTTAAGATTCTTGAATATATTTTTAAATTGGGCGCATCATTGATACTTGGAGTAAAATATATTTTGCAGGGAACCCCCGCAAAAGCATTACCAGTGATCTGGTTCAGGATAGATGCAATGAAAGGTTTATTAAATCATTGATCAAATTAACACAGCATGGGATTAGCATTTGTATTGGAAAGAAAAATAAAAGGAACCCTCAGCAGGTGGTTTGGCATCCGCTTTCAATCCGGATCAGAAACATCTAAAGTGCGCCATTGGGTACTGCCCTATTGCATTGGTAAAGGCTGCGATGTTGGCTTTGGCGGTGATAAAGTGATGAAAGTAAATTGTGATGGGATTGATTTTCCGCAGCCATACACTTATACAGGAAAAGATAAAGTTGATATTGGTGTTGATGTGATCAACAATGAAATTCCGGTTGCTGATAATACGTATGATTATGTGTATACCAGTCACCTGATCGAAGATTTTGTAGATACTAAGGATGCTTTGCAGAAATTTATCCGCATCCTCAAAAATCATGGCAACCTGATCCTGGTATTTCCTGATCAACCCAAATATGCGGTGTATTGTAAAGAAATGGGCGTTCCGATGAATCCGTATCATATCCATGCAGATATGGGTTACGATTTTATGTTGAGTAAACTGAATGAGATACAAGGGATCAGTTATGAAGTGCTGTTCACCAGTAACTGTCAAGTGGATTACAATGTGGTGATCGTTCTGAAAATACAAAAGCACAGCTAATGAGTTGGTTCAAAAAAATAGTATTGGAGTGGAAAACAGAGTTCGATATTAAAAATAAAGAACGAAATTTTCTGAGAGGCATTGCCAATGCACCAGATGTGTTTAGCAATATCCCTCCCATTGAAAATGAGGAAGTTAATTTTTCACACAGTGGGCATTCAGGTGATATGGTTCATTCCATTCCGGCCATGTATGCTTTAGCCAAGGGCAGAAAGATCAATCTCTTTCTTGAACTCAACAGGCCCAATCTCAATTTTACCAAGGGCATGAAGCATCCTAACGGCAATGTGATGTTTACAGAAAAGAGCGTAGAACTCTTCGCCCCATTGCTTTTGAGTCAGCCACAATTTAACCGTTGCGAAGCATTAACCGATCAAACCATACATTATAACCTTTCTGTTTTCAGGGATTTTCCTTTTGATTACCGGATGGGAAGCATTTCGCGCTGGTATTTTTTAACTTTTGGCATTACATGGGATCTCGGCAAAAAATGGCTGGAAGTAACCCCTGATAATTCTTACAATGATGCGATCGTGGTAGTACGTACTTTCCGGTATCGCACACCCGGCATCTCTTATGATTTCCTGAAAAAATATCCAAGAATTGTTTTAGTAGGTATGAAAGAGGAATACGAGGATATGAAAAAACATATCCCGCATGTGGAATACAAACCGGTTAGCAATTTTCTGGAAATGGCGCAGGTAATTGCAGGATGCAAATTATATATTGGCAACCAGTCATTCCCATCGGCATTGGCAGAAGCATTAAAAGTAAAACGTGTGATCGAATTGTTTTATCGTGTTCCTACAACGGTTGTAGAAGGGCAGGATGGTTATGATTTTGTTTACCAGCCACAGTTTGAAAAAATCGTTAGCGATATTATGGGATGATGTTGTTTAGCCTCTTCCTTACAAATAAAATACAGCGTATGAGAAAACTGATCCGCAACCTGATGAATAAGGTTGGATATGATGTGATAAAAGTAAATGTGCACAGCGACAGTAAAGCAAAAAAAATAAGCACCGTAAAGGTGGGCAATTATCTGGTTGATATGCCGGGCAACAACCCGCTCATCAGCAATTATAAATATACGCCTGATGCCAACAGCCAGTTGGGTAGATTAGCATCCGTTGTTGCAGAAAAATATCCCGGTAATACCGTGATCGATATTGGCGCCAATGTGGGTGACACCATAGCAGTGATCAAGAACCATGTTGATCTTCCGGTGATTGGTATTGAAGGTGATCCTGTCTCTTACAAATTTCTTGAGAAAAACATACAACCCTTTACAGGCATTACTTTGATCAAAGAATTCCTGGGTGACAAAAAAGAAACCCTGCACGTAGAAATGGGTAAAGATGGATGGAACAACACACTCATCCCAACAGAAAAAGGAACCGGTAAAGATGTAACCTTACGAACATTGGATGAGGTTTTGGAGCAACAAAATTTATCCGGTCAAACTATTAAATTATTAAAGATTGATACGGAGGGTTTTGATACAATCATCCTGAGAGGCTCATTTGATCTTTTGCAAAAACAAAAACCCATATTGTATTTTGAATATAACAGAAGCAATATGGATGCCATCCATGAAGATGGACTCTCCACCCTGTTTTCATTACAGCAGTTTGGGTACAATACACTCGTGTTCTTTGATAACAAAGGAAGATATATGTTATCGATTCCTTTATCTCAAAAAGAATTGATCACCGAGATCCATAACTATGCTGATGAAAGCAAAAGCCAGGTAGCTTATTATGATGTTTGCTTATTTCATGAGAGTGATCAGGAACTCTCAGAAAAATTCATCAAAGGTGAAATTCTGTATGCTAAATCAAAAGCCTGATTATAAAACTATTTTTCTGGGATGCCCTGGCTTATGATATAGAAAATACCTTGGCGGTTCATGGTGGTTTTCCGCCGTAAACGGGCCTGTGAAATATTGATCAGCCAGGTCTTCTCTTACAAAAAAAGCATTTACACCCGAAAAAGAGCTGGCCACTAATTTGTATCCTTTTTTCTGTCCCAAGGCACACAAAGCTTCCAGACTTGCACTGGTATTACTGGTGCCGTCCCAAACAGCATTGGCATCATAATCAACCACAAAATGACAACCCGGTCTGAAGATGGAATTGTATTCAATGATCACTACTCGTGGTTTGTAATGAGTGATGGCATCCCAAACATAATAATCATTGCGGTCGATATCAATTGACAACAGATCAAACTCTG
>CANBSW010000199.1 GCA_947372235.1 Chitinophagaceae bacterium
CCCACTTTGGCCTGCGTGGCGGCAAGGTTTGCATCAGCGATGGTTACCCGCCAGTTTTTTTCTGAAGCAGTTTGTTTAAGGTAATCTATCAAAACCGTAGCAGATTTTCCGGCACCAAAAAGTAGGATATGTTTCATGAGGTTTATCGCTTACATGATAAATTATAGAAATTTCGATTTTTGAAAATTCACCGCAGAGATTCTGAGATCGCAGAGGTTTCGCAGAGATTTCTAACTCTGCGTAAACTCCCCGTTCTCCGCGTCTCTGCGGTGAGGAAATCCGAACCGAAACATCTCAAAATTAGCCAATGTAATTTTACTTCACCTGTAACTTTCCACTATAACATCCGTTACACAATAAAATCAACAAAACATGAAACAAATATTCCTGCTGCTAACCTTATTTTCAACCCTAAGCCTATCTGCCCAGAA
This sequence comes from Chitinophagaceae bacterium, assembly GCA_947372235.1. Taxonomy (GTDB): domain Bacteria; phylum Bacteroidota; class Bacteroidia; order Chitinophagales; family Chitinophagaceae; genus Sediminibacterium. Next base: position 432 of record CANBSW010000199.1, read on the forward strand.
AACCATTCACGATGCCAATGCAACCATCCGCAGCGCCAGGGGTTTTCATGCCATTGATATTCAGGATGGCATCGATCTCTACCTTACCCAAAGCAATGAGGAAGCTGTTGCAGTAAGTGCTTCATCAGACGAATACCGCGACAAGATCAGGGTAGAAGTAACTGATGGGGTACTTAAAATCTATTACGATAAACAAAACAACTGGAGCATCAGCTGGGGCAACCGTAAACTGAAAGCCTATGTGTCTGTAAAAAGCATCGATAAACTCCATGCTTCCGGTGGGGCAGATGTGTATATTGAAAATGAGCTGAATGTCAATAATCTCTCCATGCATTTTTCTGGTGGGTCTGATCTCAGGGGCAAGATCATTGCCAACGATCTGAGTATAAGCGCCAGTGGGGGTTCTGATGCCTATTTGTCGGGCAAAGCCAATCACCTGAAAATAAATGCCAGTGGTGGAAGTGATATCCATGGTTTTGAAATGATCGCCGAGTACTGCGCCATCGAAACAAGTGGTGGAAGTGATATAAGAATTTCAGCAAATAAAGAGATCATTACCAATGCCAGCGGCGGCAGCGATGTGTATTACAAAGGCAATGCCTCAACAACTACCAATAAAGGGGGAGGAAGTACTGTAAAAAAAGTGAGTTAACCATACTCTAAAAATATCAATATTCATAAGGGTTTCAGCGCATCTGAAACCCTTTTTCTTTCCCTTCACACCCCATCCTCCAAATTACCAAAAACCATAGTTCCCCTCATTCCACAACTGTGGATAAAACCACCCAAAAAACACCCGTTTTTAGCACCATTTCCCCCTCAAAAAAAGTATCTTCGCAGACCTTGAAAACAGGCGTGTTTTGCACCCTGTCATAGAAACTTAATTTAGTACGAGAATACACACATGGAAGAGAACCAGCTACCGGAAAAAACAAACGATAACGACCGCATTATTCAGGTAAATATCGAGGAACAGATGAAGACCGCTTACATCGATTATTCGATGTCGGTGATCGTGGGCCGCGCCCTGCCAGATGTTAGAGATGGCTTTAAACCCGTTCACCGCCGCGTTTTATACGCCATGAACGAACTGGGAAATAACAGCAACAAACCTTACAAAAAATCTGCCCGTATTGTAGGGGAAGTAATGGGTAAATATCACCCGCACGGGGATGCTTCCATTTATGATACCGTTGTACGTATGGCCCAGGAATGGACAATGCGCTATACGTTGGTTGACGGACAGGGAAACTTTGGTAACCAGGATGGAGATCCGCCGGCTGCCATGCGTTATACTGAAGCCCGTTTACAGAAAGTGGCCGAAGCCATGCTGGACGATATTGAAAAAGATACCGTTGATTTCCAATTCAACTTTGATGATTCATTACAGGAACCATCGGTACTGCCAACACGTATCCCGCAATTGCTGGTAAACGGATCATCGGGTATTGCCGTGGGTATGGCCACCAATATGATGCCGCATAACCTTGGCGAAGTAGTGGATGGGTGTATCGCTTATATTGAAAACAGGGATATTCTTATTGAAGAGCTGATCAATATTGTAAAAGCCCCCGATTTTCCTACCGGAGGAATTATTTACGGTATGGAAGGCGTAAAACAAGGCCTGTTAACCGGTCGTGGAAGGGTAGTACTGCGTGGTAAATGCCATGTAGATACCAAAACCAGCGGACGCGAACAGATCGTGATCACAGAAGTGCCTTATCAGGTAAACCGCGACCAGCTCACAGACCGCATCGGTCAGTTGGTAAATGATAAAACCATCGAAGGCATCGCACACGTAAACAATGAAAGTAATATGCGTGAAGGAACACGTATTGTACTGGATCTGAAACGTGATGTGGTAGCACAGGTTCTCATCAATCAACTGTACAAATTCACAGAATTACAAACCAGTTACGGCATCAATAATGTGGCCATCAGCAAAGGAAGGCCCAAGATCATGAATCTTAAAGACCTGATCTCAGAATTCATTGAATTCAGAATGGATGTGGTGATCAGACGTGCCAGATTTGATCTGCGCAAAGCAGAAGAACGCGCACATATTCTGGAAGGTTATTTAAAAGCACTCGATCATCTGGATGAAGTGATCAAACTGATCCGCGCCAGCAGAACACCCGATGAAGCCAAAGAAAACCTTATCAACAAAAGCAGGGAAGAAAACTGGTACCTCAACAGGGAATTGTTTACTGATGTTACCAACGAACTGTATACCCAGGCCGACGGCTTATCAGAAGCACAGGCCAAAGCCATACTGGAACTACGTTTGCAGCGTTTAACAGGAATGGAAAGAGATAAGATCGTGGAAGAATTTACCGGTCTGATCAATCTCATCAAACACCTGAAAGAACTGTTGGCCAGCGAACCATTACGTTATGAGCTGATCACAAAAGAACTGATAGAAGTAAAAGAAAAATTCGGCGATAAACGAAAAACAGAGATCCAATACCTCGCAGATGAAATGCGTATTGAAGATCTGATCGAAGATGAAGATGTGGTAATCACAATCTCTCACCTTGGTTATATCAAACGCACATCAGCCACCGAATACCGCCAGCAACGCAGAGGCGGCAGGGGAGCAGTAGGTTCTAAAACAAGGGAAGAAGATTATGTAGAACATCTCTTCGTAGCATCTACCCACGGAACTATGATGTTCTTTACCGAAAAAGGCCGTTGCTTCTGGTTACGTGTGTACGAAATTCCGGAAGGAGAAAAACAAAGCAAGGGTAGAGCGATACAAAACCTGATACAATTACCGGCCGATGATAAAGTAAAAGCCATCATCGACGTGAATAAACTGGACGATAAAGAATATGTTCAGGAACATAATATCGTACTTTGTACCAAGCAGGGTATCATTAAGAAAACTTCGCTCGAAGATTTCAGTCGCCCAAGGGCAAATGGTATTATCGCCATCACCATTAACGAAGGAGATGAACTCTTATCAGCCAAATTAACCGATGGCAAACAGGAGATCATGCTGGCATTAAAGAGTGGACGCGCCATCCGTTTCCCTGAAGAAAAAGTTCGCCAAACAGGCAGGGGAGCCATTGGTGTAGCGGGTATTGAGGTAGATGATACAAAAGACGAAGTGGTGGGTATGATCTGTATTAATAAAGAAGATGCAACCCGCACCATATTGGTGGTTAGTGAAAAAGGCTTTGGTAAACGTACCGCTGTAGATGAATACAGAATTACCAATCGTGGCGGTAAAGGTGTTAAAACCATCAACGTAACCGAGAAAACAGGAAGCCTGGTAGGTATTTTGTATGTAACAGAGAAGGAAGATTTGATCATTACCTGTAAATCGGGTATCACCATCCGTACAGGCATACAGGATATCAGGGAAGCAGGCCGCGCAACACAGGGCGTAACCCTGATCAAACTGGATGAAACCGACGAAATTGCAGCCATTTCTCAGATCGAAGACCAGGAAGAAGAAGCCGTAATAGATTCAGAAAATGCAGAAGGTACAGAAGGAGAAATTACCGGAACAGATGAAACAAAAACTGAAGATAACAACGAAACACCTACTGAAAATCAATAACAAACCCTCCATTATGAAAAAGTTATTATTGCTTGCCATGGTTGCCATTTCCAGTGTATTGGTACATGCGCAGGACGTTAAAAAAGTACAGACAGCCTATCTGATCAAAAAAATAGATGATGCCAAAACTGAGGTTGATAAAGTAATGGCAGACCCTAAACAGAATACAAAAGCTGAAGCATTTTACTGGAAAGCAAAAGTGTATGCAGCTATTTACAAAGATGCCAAGCTGCTTGAAAAATACCCGACTGCTCAGAAAGAGGCAGATGCGGCTTTTAAAAAATACCTGGAACTCGATCCTGCTTTTGCAGTAGTAAAAGCCAGTGGAGCAGAAGGTTTCTTTGATATGTATGCTACTGCTTATAGTAATGGTGTAAAACTATTCAACGAAAAAAAATGGGATGACGCTGCCAGCAATTTTAAAGTAACGGTTGAATACAGCGACCTGATCTTTAAAAATAAATGGTCTAACGCAAACATCACTTTCGATACGGTTTCTATTTTATACCTGGGATACTCTTACCAGAATGCACAGAAAACCAATGAGGCCGCCATTTATTACAGCAGGCTTGCTGATAATAAAGTAGGGGGCGATAACTACCTGGACATTTATAAATACCTGGCCAATCATTACACAGCCACCAAGAATGAAGAACTGTTTAAAAAATATGTAAGTATTGGTAAAGAACTTTATCCAAAATATGCATGGGAAGAATATGAGATCGATTATGTTGATCAGAACTATACACTGGCTCAAAAAACCGATTTGTACGATAAGGAAGATGCCGCGGGAACTTTAAGTGAAATGAAATACCTGCAGTATGGAGATATTTTTATCAATGCTAAAAATAAAGACAAAAGTTTAGACAGTCTGGCACACGTAAAATACACCCTGAAAGCAGCTGATGCTTACAAAAAAGGATTTACCAAAAACAACCAGAACGCAATAGCAGCTTTTAACGTAGGGGTTATCTATTACAATGTATATGGCGATTATGATGATAAATATGCAGCCAATATCCGCGCCATGCAGGCCTTGAATGCAGACCGCCCTGTAGAAAAAGACCCTAAAAAGAAAGCAGCGGCAGATGCTAAATTAAAAGCACAGCTGGATCCGATCAAAGCCGCCAATGTTGAGATCGACAAACCTTTGACTGAGAATCTGGACCTGTCTGTACAATGGCTTGAAAAATGCTATACCATTTTGAAAGACAAAACCGGACGCACCGCCACTGAAAAAAGTATCATCAACAAATCAGTGGATTTTCTGGCCAATCTGTACGATTACAAACGCAATAAAGTAAGAGGAAAAGATCCCAAAGCCTACGACGCTTTTGAAGCTAAATACAAAGAGTATGATGGGCTGCATGCCAAATACTAAGAACCCAAATGATCTATAATATAAAAATGCCGGCAAAAGTTGCCGGTATTTTTATATTATAGATCATTTATACAAAATTTCCTCCCCTCTCAGGCTTGTCCGCCTAACAGGAGAAGGGGGGCAGGGAGAGGTGAAACTATTACTTTACTTCTGTAACCTTAGTAATCTCAATACTATCCTCAGTAATTTTTCCTTCCACCTCAACATTTTTACCCAGGAATTTTTCAGCTTCTTTTTGGTTGGATATTTTATACACTTTTTTATCTACCACCAAAACAGCAGGGGAGCCGCCTTTAAAACATCTGTTGGCACAGGCAACTCTTGTTTTTTCGGCACAGGTACCGGCACAACTGGCATCATCAATAAATCCTTTTAAAACAGGTTCGCCAATTTTGCTGGCAAAAGCGGTACAAATAGAAAGTACCATAACAAGCAGTAATAGGTTCTTTTTCATGGTTTTTTTCTTAAATATAGCGTTTGTGGGGAGAATTTGGTAGGTGATTGTGTTGGGTGGTAGTACCAGGGGTTTTGATAGTTTTTAGCATAAACTCTTGGAAATATCAAATGAAGATGTAATTTTACATCACTGGACTGGGGTGTCCCCAATCGGTAAGAGGCTAATACAGAACGTATTGGCTTTTTATTTAGGGGTATATCTTAAGACCATATGTTTTCCCATTCTTGGTATATATCTTACTTTCAAATACATTAAATGATGGGTTTGCACGTTTCGGTTCCATTACATATTTAAAAGAAGGGTAGGCTATCAAATCGGATAATTGAAGACCATTAATATTTTGCTTTTTACTTCTAAAATTTATTGTAAGCATGTATTGTTTTAACCTTTCAGCTTTTACGAATCCGGTTCCTCTGGCGCATAGCCTTTGAAAATGTCCCTCAAGAGCTTTATCTTCTTTAGCACCCCTTTTTTCAATAATAATATCTAAGGTTTTATTGGGGTCGGGGATATCATCTAAAAAGAAAACAGACCTTTCAATAATAAATGAGAGGCATAACTCATAAACATTGTTGGATATCCTGCCGAACTTCTTTATATAATCATTCTTATTAATTGCAGATGTAATAACAGTGTATTTCCCATCTGATATGCATCT
>CANBSW010000200.1 GCA_947372235.1 Chitinophagaceae bacterium
CCATCCCCACTCTAAAGAGTGGGGCTAAGTTGAAAACAAAAGAAAGAAATTCTTTCCTGCTATGATTTCATCTATGATCCTTTTAAAGATAATTATACAATTGAAACTGTCATGAGTTTTTCCTTTGCATTCTTCTCACTTTGCCGCGCCCTTCAGGGCGTGGATAAGAATACATTCATGAATATTTTTGGGGGCTTTAGCCCCGAGTCCTGATTTGTATTATCGATGATGATTTTGTTTGAACCATTTTTTCACCCTCGGGGCTAAAGCCCCAAATAAAAATATATATCTTATACCATCCCCACTCTAAAGAGCGGGGCTAAGTTGAAAAAGCAGAGATCAATTAATTTAATAAATAATCTCCTCCCAATGCCCCGGTAGGTGCATAACATAGCGTGTTCGAATAAGGGTTGATGGTTTTTGTAAAGTTTGTTGCAAGACCTGCGTTTGTTTTGCCTTTACTTAATACTCTTTTTAGATTCCTACACTTTGAATCATCTGTTCAACAGTTCGATTTGTATACCAATTTCTTTCGCTTTCATAATGGCTTCTGCCAATGGTATCCCTTTTTTCATTCCGGGTCTTGTATGCCCCGCAGCGGTAAGCCAGGCATCTTTCATAAATAACTGTCGCTGTGCAGCAAGTTGAAATATCTTTTCGCCATTGGAATGTGCAGCAACAGCAGATCGAATATCCATTTTGTCGGCAACGTCTTTTTCACCCATATAAAGCAGAATGGATTTAGCCATGATCCAATGCCCGGTTTCATTTGGATGTATGCCATCTTCTGCAAAGGCAAAACCGGTGAGTTTAAATTCAGCATCCACTTTTCTATGTGCTTCCAGAAATTTTTTCATAGGGTAGTGAAGATCTACCACACTCCAGCCGGCCCGTTTATTTTGACCAATGATCCAGTCGGCATATTTATCAAGTGTGTTTGCATAGCCGATTTTTTTTCCTTTCAATTCATCATAAAGAGGTGGTGTAACGTGTATTATTTTTGCTCCGGATCTGATTACTTTATCATGCAACCAGTTGATCCCTTCTTTAAATTTTTGAAAACGGGTTTCTTCGAAGGGCAAATATATTCCATCATTCATTCCATAACAGGCATATACAATATCCGGGTGGGTAAGTGCCAATACCCTGTCGAGCCGTTCATGTAAATCAGGTCTGGGAAACTTACCATCTGCATGTCCTTCTTCTGAAAGACCAGAAACGGTTTCACTTGGTAAACCCATATTGATGATCTCAAATTTTTTATCGGGATGATGGGTAAGAAGATACACTTCTACATCGGTAATATAATTACCGGCATAAGTGATGCTGTTTCCCAGAAATAAAATTTTTTGAACACCGGTGTCTATAGAAGCATTAGCAACCGCAGCATATTGAACTGTAATTAAGAATAGCAACAGGAAATTTCTTTTCATATTACACACTTGAAAAATGGCGGGTCATCAATCAATCACATCCATTACTTCATAAGAATTATCCAGCATTACCAGGTTGGCATCATATCCTTTCTCTATCATTCCCATATGATCGGCTTTGCGCATTACCTGTGCGGGATATAAACTCACCATCCGCAACGCTTCTCCCAAATCAATACCCACATGATTAACCAGATTGTAAACAGACTTTGCCATGGTTAATGCAGAACCGCTGAGTATACCATACATTTCATACCGATCGCCCATTAAATGATGGGGTGATGGACCATCGGTGGTTTCTGTTACAGCATCTGTTATTACAAATAGTCTTTCTTTCATGATCTTTTTTGCAATACGGATTGCAGAAAAATCTACATGAAAACCATCCGGTACTAAACTTGACATTACCTTATCATGATCAAAGATCGCTCCTACTATTCCAGGTTCGCGATGTTGCAGTGGGCTCATAGCATTGTATAAATGGGTAGCGGCGGATATTCCATTATCAAATGCGTCAGTGGCTGCTTCGTAAGTAGCGTTACTATGTCCTGCAGAAATGATTACCCCATAAGATTTTATCAAAGCAATCACTTCCTTACTGCAAACTTCGGGTGCCAGCGTGATCATGGTGATCACTCCTTTGCCATACTCCAGTAATTCTTTTGCTTCTTCAATTGTTGGCGAATGAATAAAGGATTCTATATGTGCCCCTTTCTTTTTAGGGTGTATCCACGGCCCTTCCACATGCAATCCCAAACAACCTTTACCACCTTCTTTCCAATACGCTTTTACTGCATCAATACATCGATAAAAAATTTCGTAAGAATTGGTGGCTACTGTGGGCTGAAAATGAGTGGCGCCGCCTTTGCTACAATATTCATACAGTTTATGTAATGCATCTGCATCAGGATAAACAGCTAATAATTTTCCATAGGCCCCATAGATCTGAATATCCATAAATGCAGGTGCAATGATGGGATAGTTGGGTATAGAGTCATCATCTATATCACCAACCGAAACGATGTCTGTGATCTTTCCATCAGTAACAATGATTGCTTTATTAGAAAGCCACTCAGTTCCTGTAAATACTTTATCTGCCGAATAAAATTTTTGCATCATTTTTCGAGATGGTAATGTTCTTGTATAAGTTTCAAAAGATCAATTGCACTTGATCTTTGTTTCTCCATTAATCCTATATAGGTTTTTAGAAAGAACTGTTTCAAAATGAACGTATTCTCATATTTATGGATAAGGTCTGCATCTGTTTTGAAAAAAAACTGATCGCCTTTTAAAAGTGTTTTTATCTCTTCGGTTGACTTTCCCTCATCCCTATAGTAGCCAAACTTTTTTTGAGTATCAAAATTCGTCGTTTCTATTTCCAGATCCTGGATGGCCTGGTTTTTACCTCCAACTGCACTACCCTGACCAGACAGCGTTTCCTGATCAAGATCGTAATTGGTGATTGCGTTTGCTATCTCTATATTCTTGATTAACCGCAAACTACCGGAGCTTTTCAGCTGAACAAGCGTGGTTTTCACATTTTTAAAAATGGGAGAATTAGATACACTATAAGCCAATCTGAATAAATCAAAAGAAGCCGCGTTTTTATCCGGATTGTTCATCAACAATAAAAATGTATCTATTTTTAAACGCCCCAGCTGGTTTCCTTTTATTGCCAGAGAAAGATTGGCAGTATCTTTTTTTAGATCATATACCAAGCTGGTCATGAATTGCTCTTCTTTCTCATGATCTGTAATAGACTCGCGTATACCTTCTGCTACAAAACCCATACTCACCGCAATAAAAATCATTAGGCCTTCCAGGATATATTCTTTAAAAGATTTTTTTTCTACATGTGGGTGGTGGTGTACTTCCATATAAAGTGTTTATTTAATCGGTTAAGTATACATGTATTTCTCTTCTTACAAAAGAGAATACTATTCGTCTTCCAGAATCCTGAAATTGTCTGCATCTTTCCAGAAAGGGAATTTCTCTCTGGCGGCAGTCAGGTTTTCTTTTTGGAGCAAGATCGTAAAAACATCTTCTTCTTCCTGTTTATGATAAAGCGTAACCCCCAACGGATCTATCACCATACTATCACCACTATGGTGTATACCATTACCATCATCGCCCACACGGTTCACACCAATTACATAACACTGGTTTTCGATGGCTCTTGCCATTAACAATGATTTCCAGGGATGCGATCTGCGTTCGGGCCAATTGGCCACATAAAGCAACACATCATACTCAGGTGTGTCTGATGATTGTTGCCGTGCCCAAACCGGAAACCGAAGATCATAACAAACCTGTAAATTGATCTTCCATCCTTTTACCTGTGCTATCAATCTTTTATGTCCTGCGGTATATTCATTATCCTCTCCCGCAAAAGCAAAACGATGGCGTTTATCATAATAACCCAATTTACCATCGGGTAATACCCAGAGAAGTCTGTTATAATATTTGCCATCTTCTTCAATGATCAAACTCCCTGTCAATACAATTTTTTTGGCTGAGGATATTTTTTTCATCCAAGCAACCGTTGGACCATCCATGGTTTCTGCCAACTGTTTTGGTTTCATGCTGAAAGCGGTACTAAACATTTCTGGCAGTACTACAATTTCTGTGCGCTCTTTGATAGCCATGATCTTTTCTTCGAACATGGATAAATTAGCATCTTTATCTTCCCAGAATAATTTGGTTTGTATAATTGTAAAACTGAGGGTTGGCATAAATATGTGAGTTCGAGTTTAATAAAACCACTTTGTGCCCTTTGTGCCTTCGTGGTTCAATTTTAACCACGAAGGCACAAAGGGCACAACGGTTCACTAAGAAAATAAAATGTAGAACTTACTGCAAGTTAATGCATACGATAACTTACCCGAACAGATCCATATTGCTGCGGACGATTTTGTGTAACCGCTTCTTTCGATTGATAGATCAGCGATAGATTAGTAGTAAACCGTGCTTTTGCATAACACAATCCAAAACTTTGCTGAAACATCCACCTCTCAGATTCTCTCAACATAGCAGTTCCTGTTCCTTTGGCAAGCAAGCCGCCTTCCACGGTTGCATTGTATCCCTGCAAAATAAACTGCGGGTACCAATAAAAAAAGAATTCGGTTTTTTCAGGAGAACCAGACTGGTTGGTTTGTACCCTTGCATTCCACAGCGCACTGTTACTGTTTTTTTCAAAACTGCCCAAACAGAGATAAGTACCCAGTTTTGCATTGGTAAAATTGAGTCCCAGACTAACTTCTGCCAACGGCATTATTTTTATCCAGCTACTGTCTTCATATACGGTTCTTGCATAGCTGATGCCCAGATCTGCTCCAAAGGCATTTTCTACCTGGTATTGCCAGCCGTTAAACTGGCTGTAACCCAGTAATTTATGATAACTGTTTTGTACGTTCTCTCCGAAAGACGCTTTTCCCACTTCTCCAACACCGGCATTATATTGAAGTACAGAATGGTTTTTTGTGAACAGTGTCTGGCTATATTTAAAACTCAGTAAACCACAATAGGGCCTGTCTATCTCCGCAGGCGAAACAATTTTTCTGATCAACGGGGTGAAGATCATTTGTCCCAGTTCGAATGAGGCTACTATTTTCTTCCCATTCCTTTCTAGGGCTGATCTAAATGCTACAAAGAAACCATTGGTATAATAAGCATCTTTTTTCTGGAAGAGATAAGCATCATTTTCTGTGGTAACCGTAATTTCTCTGGAAAAGGGCCCTGTATTTCCTGTTTGGGCCATACCGGAGCCGGTAATGGCAAAAAAACAAAATATCAGTAGGGCTATCCGCATCATTTGGGCTTCTATATTACAGTTTATTCATGGTTTTTGGCTTTTATTTTGCCAATTACCTGCGAGATCGTACTTCTTTCAAATCCTTTTTGCAATAAAAAAGCAGTGGTTTTTACTTCGCGGTTGATGTATTGCTCGGCTTTCAGGCTTTTCCATTTGGTTTCAGCCAGTTTTTGAAGGGTAGCCAGATAATCCTCGCCTATAATCGCTTTCATGGCTCTTTTGATATTGGGTTCGCTTACCCTTTTCTGGCGCAAAGCATACTCAATTTTTACCCTCCCCCATTTTTTTTGGCGGAAATGACCGCCGGCAAAATGGATGGCATACCGCTCTTCGTTCAGGTAGTTCTCTTCTATAAGTTTTGTTAAAATCTGTTCCACCTCTTTTTTAGCCAGTCCCATACCAAACAGCTTTTCCCTCACTTCATAATGGCATCTTTCCGAATAACCACAGTATTGCCTGATTTTAGGGTAGGCCATATCGGGCGTAACACTTCTGTTCATTGTGCAGTTTATCTAAAAATTATTATATTTGAATACTTCCAGTATATCCCCCCAACAATAAAGTAACAGAATTTCATTTACAGATGCCGCCGTTAAAACACAATGTTTGTTTAATTGATGATGACAATATCTACCAGTATACTGCCCGTGTATTACTGGAATCTACCGGTTTGGCCAATCAGATACAATCGTTTTACAATGGTCAGGATGCCTTAACCTATCTGAAAGACGAAAAAAACAATAGAACAGAGGAGCTACCAGACCTGATCTTTCTCGATATTAATATGCCCATTATGAATGGTTGGGAGTTTTTAGAGGAATACCAGAAGTTGCATCCCAACCTCTCAAAACCAATTCATGTTTATGTAGTAAGCTCTTCCGTTGATTATAGCGATATGCAACGATCCAGATCTTATAAAGAAGTAAGCGATTACCTGGTAAAACCCGTAAACCGCAGCAAATATCTGGAGCTGATCGAAAACCTGAACCTTTGATACGGTTGGCTGACCGAATCCACAACTCATTCACATTCCCCTTTTTAACAACAGACAGCCTGATTTCTGTAATGGAATATTAACATTTTACAGTAGGTTTGTTGCAACCTAAAATCTGTAGAATGAAATTTATTGTTTCGTCTTCCTCGCTGTTAAAACACCTGCAACAGATCAGCGGTGTTATCAATGCCAATACGGTATTGCCTATTC
>CANBSW010000201.1 GCA_947372235.1 Chitinophagaceae bacterium
GTTTTTTCAATATCCGCTGTTCTGCTTGGGCCTGTTGCCAGTGTTACCATTGAGGGAAATTGCTGGCCATATCCTTCGCGCAGTTTTTGTAAGCCTTCACTGATATCGTAAACCAGCTGACTTGTATAAGCCACACAGATATGTACGGGTGCATATACACTAACCGTTCTGCCACTATCCTGTGCACTGCTCATTACCATACTGCCTGTGCGTGCAATCAAGTATTCACAACCCGTGATGGCAGCATCGCAGGTGGCTACATTATCTGCATAGTCTGTTACAAAACCGGCACTTGCCAGTTTTTCTTTTACTGAATTTTCGCGGGAGTAAATTTTTGTCCATTTACGCTGCGCGATCAGTGTTTGTAATTGTGCAACCAATTCCTCTTCATTAGTACAAAAAGAAAAACGGCCTTCCAATTTGCTGAAGTTTTCTGCAAATTCAATTTCTAACTCTTTTTGCGAGGGCAGGTAAACACTTTCATTTCCCTGGCTGGCCGGAAACGGAACAGGCACTGGTTTGTCCAGTGCCTGTTTTATTTTGGTAAGAATATTTTCTCTTGCGTTACTTGACATTATTATCCTCCAATGATGGTTGTTTCATTATTGTTGGCAGCACCCGGTTCAAAAGTATTCTCACCAACGGTGTGGTTATTACTTTGTTCGGGTTCTATCTCTACCAGTTTCTTTTCTTCGAAAGGTCTTTTGCCAATCAAAACCTCCACATCGCTTTTGTGCAATACTTCTTTATCCAGTAATTCTTTGGCCAGCACTTCCACCTGCTGTTTCTTCTCGGTTAACAATTTCAATGTGCGCTGGTAGGCATCATCAATAATGCCTCTTACTTCTTCATCAATAATCTTTCCGGTTTCTTCACTAAATGGTTTGGTGAAAGTATTTTCCTGTGTAGGGTCATAGAAACTCACATTTCCTACTTTCTTATTCATACCATACGCAGTAACCATGCTGTACGCAATTTTGGTGATCTGCTGAAGATCATTGGCTGCACCTGTTGAAATTTTTCCGAAGAAGATTTCTTCAGCGGCACGTCCACCCAAAGTCATACAGATCTGATCCATCAACTGATCCGTATTATATAAGTATTGTTCCGTTGGTGTGTACTGCGCATAACCCAATGCTGCGGTTCCGCGTGGTACGATGGTTACTTTTAATAATGGATACGCATGTTCCAGGAACCAGCCACAAACTGCATGGCCTGCTTCGTGATAAGCGATAATTGATTTTTCGTGTGGTGCAATGATCTTGTTCTTCTTTTCCAATCCACCAATTACCCTGTCGATCGCATCCTGGAAATCGATCATCTCAACCGATTCTTTTCCTTTACGTGCAGCGATCAAGGCGGCTTCATTACAAACATTCGCGATATCTGCTCCGGCAAAACCGGGTGTTTGTTCGGCCAGTTTATGTAGGTCCAGTGTTTGAGAAGTTTTGATTGGCAGCAAGTGTACTTTAAAAATGGTTTCTCTTCCTTTCACATCCGGTTTATCAATGGAGATCTGGCGGTCGAAACGTCCGGGACGTAACAATGCTGTATCCAATACATCCGGCCGGTTGGTTGCGGCAAGAATAATTATTCCTGTATCTCCACCAAAACCATCCATTTCTACCAGTAACTGGTTCAATGTATTTTCTCTTTCATCATTGCTCATGATGGCGTTACGCCCGCGTGCACGGCCAATAGCATCGATCTCATCAATAAAAATGATACAGGGTGCTTTTTCACGTGCCTGCTTAAACAGATCACGCACACGGCTTGCACCCACACCTACAAACATTTCCACAAAATCGCTTCCGCTCAAGCTGAAGAAAGGAACCTGTGCTTCACCCGCCATAGCTTTCGCCAGCAAGGTTTTACCGGTACCGGGAGGGCCTATCAGCAATGCACCTTTCGGAATTTTACCACCGAGAGCAGTATATTTTTTTGGATTTTTTAAGAAGTCAACAATTTCCATTACTTCTACTTTAGCTTCATCTAATCCTGCAACATCAGCAAAAGTGATATTTACTTTGGCGCCCTTATCAAATAATGTAGCTTTTGATTTACCAATGCTGAAAATCCCGCCGGGGCCACCTGCGCCACCCTGGCCACCCATTTTGCGCATTAGCAAAACCCAGGCACCAACGATGATAAGAAGAGACAGAACCGTATTGGCAACCGGACCAAACCAATCGCCTTCAGAAGTAATTCTGATTGGTACTTCTTCCACTCCAGGATTGGCTTTGTATGTTTCGGCCATTCTATCCTGAAAGCTTTTGATATCATTTACTTCAAACTCGAACAAAGGCACACCTTTTACCTTTTCTTTTGGTAAAGCCGTCTTTAATTTATCGCTGTAGAATTTTTTGTAGATACTGTCTGCTTTGATGTAGACCCTTACGCGATCTTTATTCTTGATCACATCCAGTTTTTCCACATCGCCCTGTACCAACATTTTCTGTTTGAATTCCTGCTCCCAGGTTCCGGTGGTTTCAGGGGTAAATTTCATGAACTGGGCAAACAACAAAACACCTGCAATGATCGCATAGATCCAGTAAATATTGAATTTGGGACCTTTGCGTGGATTATCGCCTTTATCGGGACCAGTAACTTTTGGGATCTTATTTTCCTGTGACATATCTTATTCCTCTGTAATGAATACTATTTCAATGGTAAACGAATGACTGAACCTTATATTTTAAATTACACATCATGCATTTGCGATACGCCATCGCTCCACATTTCCTCCAGTCGGTAAAATTTGCGTGCTTCCGGGTGCATAACGTGAACTACTATATTCACATAATCGATCAAAACCCATTGCAAAGCTGTTCTGCCTTCATGCTTATATGGATCTTCGCCACATTTTTCTTTTACCTCATGTTCAATAAAATCACAGATGGCTTTTACCTGTGTGGTACTGGATGCTTCGCAAACGATAAAAAAATCGGCCGAGGCTTCCGCTATTTTGCGGAGGTCGAGACTGATAATATTTTCTCCCTTCTTATCCTGAATTGCCTTGATAATTGATTTGAAAATTTTTGAATTGCGCGTGAGCCGGGTAATTGTGCTTTTTTCACGGTCTTTTAAAACAGAAAGAGGTTCCAATAATCGATCGGATTTAGATGAATAAATTTTTAGCTCCCAATGGGATGATAACAACAGATTTTAATGGATTTAGTTGAAACCATGGGTTCCGCTGAACTAACTTCGTCAAAAATAGTAATTCTTTGTCACCATTAGATGCGAAAACTGTTATTGGGCAGCCATTCATGGAATTAACTGTGGTAGAAAGTACCAACATTTATGCCATGGACCGTTTACAGGCTAATTTGGCTGCACATGGGGCGGTATTTTTTGCCCATCACCAAACCGCCGGAAAAGGCCAGCATGGGAAAACCTGGACAGACGAACCGGGAAATAATCTCGCTATGTCGGTAGTTACAGACTGTTCTTTTCTCTCCATCACCCAACAATTTCCCTTAAGTGTGATGGTAGCAGTAGCCTGTTATGATGCTTTTAGTAAATATGCAGGTGATGAAACGACCATAAAATGGCCAAATGATATTTATTGGCGTGACAGAAAGGCAGGGGGTATTTTAATAGAAAACATGATACGGGGCAGTAAATGGCAGGGTTCTGTTATTGGTATTGGGATAAATGTAAACCAAACGGTTTTTTCTGATTTGTTAAAAAATCCGGTTTCGTTAAAACAGATTATCGGGAAAGAGTTAGATCCGGTTGTTTTTGCAAAGGAGGTTTGCAGGTGTTTGCAGGACAGATTTGAACAATTGAAAGATGGGGAATTTGAAAACCTGCTAAGCTTTTATAACGAACATCTTTATAAGCGCAAACAGCAAGTGAGATTAAAAACCGGGGCCATTGCGGGTAACTATACCATTGAAGGTGTAGATGCCAACGGTGAACTGGAAGTATCGGGCGGATTGAAAGATAAGTTTGTGTTTGGTGAAGTGGAGTGGCAGATTTAGTGATAATAGTTTTGGGGGATTCAATTTATTGCGGGTCTTTTTTTGAAACACATAGTTACATAGGTTAGGAAAAAGTAAACATAGATACACATTCTATATGCCCTTGGCTTTAACCTATGTAACTATGTGTTTCAAAAAAACCTCCGTAATATAAAGTCTGTTGAAAGATATACTTCCATCTCTTTTCTCATTCCATTGTACTTTGCATATCTAATTCAAACAATAAATGGAACCTATAAAATTGATGCAGTTCTCGCATGGTGCCGGTTGTGGATGTAAAATTGCACCTGCTGTATTGGATAAAATTCTGCAAAGTCAAACACAGTATGCAGATCATCCGAACTTACTGGTTGGTAATGCCAGTAAAGATGATGCTGCGGTATATGATCTTGGCAATGGCAATGCCCTCATCAGCACAACCGATTTTTTTACACCTATTGTAGATGATGCTTTTGCCTTTGGCAGAATAGCCGGAGCCAATGCCATTAGTGATGTATATGCCATGGGTGGTAAACCTTTACTGGCCATTGCTATTTTAGGTTGGCCCGTAAACAAACTTCCTGAGGAACTAGCACAGCAGGTTTTGGAAGGTGCACGCGAAGTTTGTGCTGAAGCCGGAATTCCATTGGCCGGCGGACATAGCATTGATACCCCCGAGCCCATTTTTGGTCTTTCTGTAAACGGATTGGTAGCGATTGAACACCTCAAACAAAATAATACTGCTAAAGAAGGTGATGTGTTGCTGTTAACCAAACCACTTGGTGTTGGCATTTTATCAACCGCACAAAAAAGAGGTGCATTAAAAGAGGAACACCTTGCACTAATGCTGAAACAACTGGGCACTTTAAACAAAGCCGGTGAAGCGTTGGGTAAAATAAAAGGCGTTCATGCCATGACCGATGTTACGGGTTTTGGATTACTGGGACATTTGATTGAAATGGCAGAAGGCAGTGGTTTAAGCGCTACTCTTAGTTATCAAAAAATCCCGATACTGGAAGCAACGAAAGAATATATCGCTCAACGAATTTCGCCGGATGCTACTTTTCGTAACTGGAATGGGTATAGCAGCAAAGTAGCATTTGGAACAGGGGTTAATGTGATGGAAGCTTTCACAGTATTACCAGATCCGCAAACCAATGGGGGGTTGTTGATAGCGGTTGCTGCTGAGGCTTTGGGAGAAGTGCAGAAGGTGTTGAGTGAGTTAGGGCTGAGGGATTTTATTGAACCGATTGGTGTTTTGAGTGGTGTTGGTGAGAAGGTTGTCATTGTAAATCCTTAAAAATAGCACGCAAAGGCAGGGGGCGCAGTTTGATAGCTGTGAATGGAGACTGCTTATTTTTTGCGGACCGGCGATAACTTTTAAACCGCAAAAATATTGGCACACAAAGGCAGGGGGGCACGGTTTTGATTGCTAAGATTTCAAGCCGTCGATTTTTTTGGCGAGTTGATGATCTTTTTCAGTGATGACATCCCCTGCATCGTGGGTATTTAGCCAGATTTCAACGGTGTTCCACACATTTGTCCAGCGGGGATGGTGGTTTAGTTTTTCGGCTTCTATGGCAACCCTTGTCATAAAAGCAAACGCTTCAGAAAAATCTTTGAAAATGAATTTTTGGTATAGCGAGTTGTTTACTTCAGTCCACATAGTTTTCAGGTTTTAATTTTCGTTCAAAATATTTTTTTCTCAAGAAGTGTTATAGTTTTTCTTACGCTAAAACACCATATTCCCCTTATTCTTTATCTGTTCATTTGTTAACTCTGCTACGAGTTGCACACCATTCAGATTTTTTACGGATTGTTTGATCCAGTTGCATTTTTCATCATCTACAAAATCGCCTTTCATCAGCCATAAAAAATCCATGTGCTTGAATTCGGGCAGCAAGTATTCGCCATCAAACTGGTTATGGTAAAGATAGTGTACTAAAAAACTGTTGGGTTCTAAAGATTGGTACACAGAAAAATAATACACCCTTTCTTTTTTGCGGAGTTGAATTTCAATGTCTGTATTCAATCTAAAATCATAACCCATCTGATTGTTCAATTGCAGACAGAACTGGTAATTTTTTACCGGTGCAGTTATGCCCAATAAACGCGTGTCTTCAAAGAAGTCATCGTTTAGTTCTTCTACATTCAAACGTAGTTTCATGCAGTGTGGGGTTAAAATTCTATATCAAATACTTTCTCTTCGGTTCCCCTTTTAATGCGGAGTTTTACTTTGTTGCCTTTGTCAAATTTGCTCAGTGCTTCCATATAACTGTTCACATCCACAAATTTGATATCACCCAATTGCAATAAAATATCTCCTGTTTGTAAGCCGGCTTTTTCTGCAATTTTTCCGGGACTAACTCCATCAATTCTCATTCCGGTTCCACTAAATCCATAATCAG
>CANBSW010000202.1 GCA_947372235.1 Chitinophagaceae bacterium
CACGGATCTATACGATAGAGTGTTCCTGTAAGTTGTGGCCTTCACCTGGAATATAGGCAATCACCTCAATCTTATTGGTCAAACGCACTTTCGCTACTTTACGAAGGGCTGAGTTTGGTTTTTTTGGCGTAGTTGTGTACACACGTGTACATACTCCACGACGCTGTGGACAGGAATCCAGAGCCCTGGACTTACTCTTAGCCCTGATAATTTCGCGACCTTTTCTTACTAATTGCTGTATTGTAGGCATTCTAATCCGTTTAAAATTTCGGACGGCAAAGGTAATGGCTGTAATGGAAAAACCAAAATGTTTTCCAAAGTTTTCCTGATTAATCCTCAAATATAATCCGGGAAAAGCCCAAAACAGGTGTAAATCGGGTAAAAACTTGTGGGTAAGTCATTTATTGAGAAGTAAAAACCCCGTGAAAAATTCTTACCAACCAGTACTTATACCTTTTTCTGTTCCCGTATTATCACCTGATTTGCTTTTGGGAGATGGAAATCCGGGAACCGGGTTTTAATTTGGCTGGGTAACCTCCTCACACACTGTGCTTCTTTTAGTAAATTTTAAAAGATACCAGCATGAGAGGAATTTTATTGACATTTTTATTGGGCTTTGGAGGATTTGCTGTTACTAAAGCACAGCTAATTCCTATTGCCTATACCGGTACCGGAACACCCTATGTTCAGAATTTTGATGGATTACCATCTGCCGGCACTTTTACCTTAAATGGCAAGGGGCCGTTTAATTTAAGCGCAAGCCCCATCAATGCAACCAATTTAAACGGGTGGCAGGTATTTATGCCGGCCGGAACCAATCCTTCTGCTGCATTTGCAGTTAGTACAGGTTCCTCTACCGGAAACGCAGTTTACAGTTTGGGAACGGCAGCAACAACAGACAGGGCACTGGGTTCCTTATCCTCAGGCACTGGGATCTACTCAATGGGGCTGGTTCTTACAAATCAAACCGGGGGCTTATTGAACAGTTTTACGGTGAGTTTTACGGCTGAGCAGTGGCGGAAGGGGGGATCGGGCAGTAAAAATGTATGGTCGTTCCGATACAAAACAGGTAATATCACACAAATTGATCAAACAGGACTTTTAGATGACACAACCCTGAATTTCAGTTCAGTGATAACAACAACCGGGGGAAGCAGTTTAAACGGAAATCTGCCGGAGAACAGGCAAGCCATCTCATATACTGTAAAAGGCATTCTCTGGAAACCCGGTGAACAATTATTATTACGATGGGATGATGCCGACGAGGCAGGGATTGATGATGCGGTTGGTATGGATAATTTTAGTTTTTCTGCCACCTTACAAAGTGCTGTCCCGGCTATTAGTAATATAGCTGCTACTTCCATTACAGCCAACTCTGCACAATTAACAGGAACGGTAAATGATAATTTTGCAACTACTTCAGTATTCTTTGAGTACGATACATCGATCGCATTAACAACAAAAAAAACTGCACGCGGTACCCCGGATACAATAAAAGCAGGAGCCGGGAATACAAATGTTAGTGCGAACCTGTCTGATTTAACACCCGGAACCATTTATTATTATCGCATCAAAGCAACCAATACAAATGGATCGATTACGGGTGGAATTCAAAATTTTACTACTCTCGTCAGTTTGCCAACAGTTGTAACGGGTGTTGCATTTTCTGTAACTACGAATACAGCAATGCTGGGTGGTAATGTGAGCAATTCGGGCGGGGCAACAATTACAGAGAAAGGGATTGTATGGTCAACAAATAATAACCCTGGAATAACAGATAATAAAATAAAAAGTGGAGATGGACCTGGTATTTTTTCTCAATTGATCGATGGATTACCGGAAGCAGGCACTGTCTATGCAAGGGCATACGCGATCAATTCAGGAGGTGTGGCTTATGGGGATACTGTTAGATTTATTACACAAACATCCATCACTCAATTTAGCGCAACCGGAAGTATTAAAACGAATGCATCCTCTGTTGGATTTAATTTCAAGACAGCAAAAAATATCAACGGATTAAATACTGCTAATTTTTTAATTCAACCAACCGGTATTTCAGGTACATCAATTACATCTGTAACCGGAACTGCTAACAGTTTTACAATAACGGTACATACAGGAACCGGAGATGGTAAACTGGGACTACTATTTATCAATGATTCCGGCATATCGGTTCCTATTTCCAATAAACCATTCCTTGCCAATGCCCAATTTATTATTGATAAAACACCACCACAAATAATTGATGTATCGATCCCGGATAAAGCCATGATCGTTAATGATACTGTTTCTGTGAATATAAAAGTAAAGCCAGATGCTGATATCCTTAAAATGACCACAGGAATATTAGATGGTTTTAATTTAACAGGATTTAGTAAAAAAAACGACAGCCTTTATTCTGCAGTATTTATAATCACTAATGGTGGAAAAGACATTGACTCAATTGCTGACATTCCTGTAAGTATCTTTTTAACAGACTCAATTGGCAATATGAGTGCGGCTTTTAATGATTCAATCAAACAATCCTTTGATCTGATAGATGCCAACAAGCCATTTATTATTTCAACACAAAACCCACAAAAAGGAATTTACAAAATTGGTGATACACTGAATTTTACTTTCCGGTTCAGTGAAAGAATAATCGTTACAAATAGTATATCAACCACACTCAGCTTAACTGTTGGAACAAGATCAAGATCGGCCCTTTATATTTCAGGGAGCGGCACAGACAGTTTGGTTTTCAGATACATTGTTGCTTCGGGTGATCTGGATAAAGACGGAATAAAAACAGGAAGCAGTATTGCAACCGGAACAGGATTCGTTAAAGACCTTTCTGGCAATACAGCAACACTTGGTTTTAGCAATACCCTTGCAACAAAACAAATTTTGATTGACGGGGTTGTACCAACTATCACTGGTATTAATGTACCGGCAGCGGGGGTTTACAGAACAGGTAATCTGGTTGATTTTATGGTCAACTTTTCAAAAAAAGTATATGTTGATGAATCTGTTACTCCCCCCATATTGGCTACAACCATTGGCAGCAGGCAGAAGTATGCTGCGTATATAAGTGGTTCAGGAAGTACTGCTTTATTATTCAGGTATACAGTGATGCAGGATGATATTGACACAAATGGTATTAAGTTGATTTCACCATTAATAGACAGCAGCTTATCCATCAAAGACTCTATCGGTAACAAAGCAGTTTTAGCATTGGCAAATATTGGCAGTATGAGCGGTGTTAAGGTTAATCCTCCAACAACCTTTATTGAAAGTGTTCTTGTTCCACCCGCAGGAACGTATAAAACAGGTGATACACTTGATTTTCTGATCAACTATAATGAAAGGGTTTGGATATCTAATGAGAAAGGAAATCCTTCACTTAAAATAATTACAGGATCAGGTACAAAACAGGCATACTACAGTGATGGTTCAGGTGGTAATACTTTGTTCTTCTCCTATGCTGTGCAACCGGGAGATGAAGATACAGATGGAATTCAATTGAATAATTTTATCACACTAAATAATGGCAGTATTAAAAATGAGAATGGGTATATGGTACCCCTGGTTTTAAATAATGTAGGTAATACAAACCGTATATTTATAGATGGGGTAGCTCCTTCAATAAAATCTGTAACCATTCCTTCGGGGAA
This sequence comes from Chitinophagaceae bacterium, assembly GCA_947372235.1. Lineage (GTDB taxonomy): Bacteria > Bacteroidota > Bacteroidia > Chitinophagales > Chitinophagaceae > Sediminibacterium. Next base: position 3,654 of record CANBSW010000202.1, read on the forward strand.
AATTTATAAAACTGGTGATACACTTGATTTTGTTTTTCGGTTTACCGAAAAAATAAATGCCAGCTCTGCGATCTCTTCATCCACATTATCTGTAACAATAGGTCTAAAAAATACAACAGCAAAATATGCGCTGGGAAATAAGAGCGATAGTATTGTTTACAGGTATATTATTGAACAAAACGATTTGGATAAGGATGGCATAAAAACAGGTAATTTATTGGTCATGAACAACACAATCATAAATGACCTTAATGGAAATCCTGCGGAAACATTGTTCACTATGCCCTCTACAAAAAACATTATAGTTGATGCATTACGTCCCGTGTTACTAAGTTTTACTACTCCCCTATCGGGTATTTATAAAACAGGCAATACATTGGATTTTGTATTCAATTATTCAAAAAAAGTATTTGTTACAAATAATACAAGTCCATTTGTTGCAATGAAGATCGGCACTCAAACTAAAAATATTTTTTACACAAGGGGTTCCGGAACAAATTCATTGGTATTCAGTTATCGAGTAGAAGCAGATGATACAGATTCAAGCGGTATTCAAATGATTTTACCGGTAACCGATTTTTCATCACTACTAAAAGATTCTTTGGGAAATATTTCTGAACCAATAAACATCCCCATTGTTGGGCCAAAAAATATTTATATAAACCCTCTGCAAATTACAGTTATCCAAACAATCTCTCCTCAGAACAGTTTATATAAAACCGGAGACACTTTACAGTTTCTATTGAGATTTAGTGAACCGGTTTTGGTATCCACTAAAAACGGAATACCCACATTATCATTAAAAATAAATACAGCAAGCAGGCAAGCTGCATTTGTTAATGGATCGGGAAGCAGCAGTTTGCTATTCAGATACATTATTCAACCGGGAGAGGAAGACATGGATGGCATTGAGATTGACAGTATTCTTTCGCTTAACAATGGAAGTATTCAGAATGCGAGATTGATTGATGTATCAACCCAAATCAATAATTCAACAATCAAAACCGGAATACTGATCGATGCAGTTTCTCCAACAATAAAACAAATCCAGATACCAGTATCCGGAATCTATAAATCAGGAGATTCACTTGATTTCCTTCTTAGATTCTCAGAAAGAATTTACTTTACCAATGGGTTTCCTTCTTTGCCATTAACCATTGGCACAAAAGCGAGGGTTGCTGTATATGTTTCAGGAAATGGATCAGACAGTTTGTTGTTTAGGTATAAAATTGTAAATGGTGACATTGATCTTGACGGAATTAAACTCGGCAGCTTTTCTCTAAACAATGCTGTAATAAAAGACCTGGCAGGGAACCAGGCTTTAGTGAACATAAGTATTCCATCAAGTAAAGAGATTATAGTTGATGCGGTTGTTCCGCTAATAACCAGCGTTTCAGTTCCTGCCGCGGGAATTTATAAAATAAATGACACGCTGATTTTCGGGATCAGTTTTTCAAAAAAAATGTTTATAAAGAACAGTGATATAATGGCATATATTACTATTGAAATTGACAGTACAACAAGACAGGTAAATTATCTCAAAGGATCGGGCAGTACTTTTTTATTATTTGGCTACCGCATTAAGGCAGATGATATCGACACAAATGGAATCAGCATACATCAGCTTTTGAATGATATAAACAAAACGGTAAGCGATTCTGCAGGAAACAGTCCGGAACTGATTCTCAACAGTATTGGGAACACATCAGGTATATTGATTAATCCACCTGCCATAAATATCACAAATTTAACTACACCGGTAAAAGGAATTTATAAAACAGGTGATACTTTGAAATTTCAAATTAGTTATTCTGAAAGTGTAGTTGTATCAACCAAAAATGGAATACCGGGTTTACATCTTACCATAGGTTCGTTAACCAAACAAGCAACTTATATTAATGGCTCCGGTGGCAATACTTTATTCTTCAGGTATATTGTACAAACAGGTGATGAGGACATTGATGGCATTGAAACAGATACCGTTATTTCACTAAACAATGGAACTATTAGGAATATAAAATCACTGGATGCATTAATCAAAATCAGTAATTCAATAAACAAAACAGAGATATTCATTGATGCGATCAATCCTTTTATAAAAACAATCCAAATACCTGTGAACGGAATTTACAAATCAGGTGATTCTCTTGATTTTGTGTTCAAGTTTTCAGAAAGAATTTACTTTACCAATGGATCGCCATCATTACCACTAACCATTGGCACCAAAGGAAAGACTGCTGTATATGTTTCAGGAAATGAATCAGACAGTTTGTTATTCAGGTATAGAATTTTGAATGGTGATATTGATCTTGATGGAATTAAAACTGACAACCTTTCTCTTAACAATTCTACGCTAAAAGATAAAGCAGGTAATATTGCTGCGTTAAATATCACTTCTTCTTTAATAACCAAAGATATTTTAGTAGATGCCGTTGCTCCGGTGATCAACAGTGTTACGGTACCGGCTTCAGCAAATTATAAGACAGGGGATACTTTGCATTTTGTTGTTAATTTTTCAGAAAAAATTTTTCTTACAAAAACGGATTCACTTCCATCGATTTTTATTCAAATGGGTTCATTTACAAAAGCAGCTGGCTTTGTAAATGGCTCTGGCAACAATGCTTTGACGTTTAGATACATTGTACAAAATGA
>CANBSW010000203.1 GCA_947372235.1 Chitinophagaceae bacterium
CCGGTAAAATCCAAACGGTCGTTAAAAGCTTTGGCAGTATTCACCGCATCCTGACCGGTCATGGAATCCACTACAAATAAGATCTCCGCAGGGTTTACAGCTGCTTTAATATTGGCAACCTCTGTCATCATCGCCTCATCAATGGCCAAACGGCCGGCAGTATCGATGATGATCACATTTTTATTCTTCGCTTTGGCTTCTTTGATCGCATTCAAGGCAATAGAAACCGCATCTTTATTATCTCTTTCACTGTATACATCCACACCTACCTGTTCAGCCAGAACGGTCAGCTGGTCTATCGCCGCTGGGCGATAAATATCTGCCGCCACCAATAAAACGGATTTTGCTTTTTTGGTCTTTAAATAATTGGCCAGTTTTCCCGTGAAAGTAGTTTTACCACTTCCTTGCAAACCCGCTACCAGTATAATTGCCGGGTTACCGGTGGCGTTGAATTGGGCTTCGGTACCACCCATCAACTCGGTCAACTCATCCTGCACAATTTTTACCATTAACTGGCCCGGACTGATCGCATTGATTACCTTTTCGCCAGTGGCTTTGTCTTTTACTTTATCAGTAAATTCTTTGGCTATTTTAAAGTTCACATCGGCATCGATCAATGCACGACGGATATCTTTAACGGTATTGGCAATATTGAGGTCGTTGATACGCGCTTCGCCTTTGAGGTTTTTAAAGGCTGATTCGAGTTTTTCACTTAACGAATTAAACATAGATCACTGATTAGTATGATTTTTTTGTATGATTTCGCGGATTTATTTTCCGCATAAATTTTTTACAAATTATTATTTACAAAACGTTTTACCTGAAGGCTTTCTGTACCAAAGTTGATCAATAAACCAACTTCTATATTGAATACTTTCAGATAATTGATGATTTGATTAAAATGAATTTTTTCAAATTGATTTACTCCTTTTAACTCTACCAGAATCTGTCCGTTTATGAATATATCTACCCGCTTCTTACCAATAAGTACCCCTTTGTAATATACGGGTAGTTCTTTTTCACTTTCGCAAACCAAACCTGAATCTGATAATTCTAAAAGCAGTGCTCTATGAAAAATATTTTCAGTAAAATTTCCACCACCAAGATTTCTATGAACTGTCATTGACGCACCAATAACCTTTTGGGTTACATCCGCATATTTGAAATTGTTCACCATTACTTAATCAAAAGAGTGAATATAACCAAGGTCATATTCACTCTCAGGGTTGCAAATATAAATTGCCCCAGTAACATTCTCCGATGATATTTGAAAAAAGCGTAGAAATACGCTGTAAAACCCGCAGAAATTGAAAGAATAGAAAAGACTATAAAAAACAATGAATCCGTGAAATCATATCTAAAATCCTACCATCCCGGATAAAAATTAACCCAAATAAAATCTGAGATGTTTGGAGCGGTTGGTACTCCTGAGTTTAGTAATAGCTTTATCCTTGATCTGCCTAACCCTTTCCCTCGTTAAATGAAACCTTTCTCCAATATCCTCCAGGCTAAGCGGATGATCTACGCCTATTCCAAAAAAATAACAAACCACCTCTTTTTGGCGCTCAGTAAGGGTTCTGAGACTTCTTTCTATTTCCATGCGGAGTGATTCATGGTGTACTAATTTTTCATCCGTTCTTTCGGCATTGGGGTTTTCCATCAGGTCCATTAAAGTACCGTCCTCACCGTCTGATAATGGCGTATCCATGCTTACATGCCTGAATCCTACGCTCATGGTGGCAGTTACTTCATCAATGCCTATGTCCAATAAAGTAGCCAGTTCTTCCGGTGTTGGTTCGCGTTCATATTCCTGTTCCAGCTGCTGATAGGCTTTGCTGATGCGGTTGGTTAATCCCACTTTATTCAATGGCAAACGAACGATACGGCTTTGCTCTGCCAATGATTGTAAAATACTCTGGCGGATCCACCAAACGGCATATGAAATAAATTTGAATCCACGGGTTTCATCAAAACGGAGAGCGGCTTTGATCAATCCTAAATTGCCCTCATTGATCAGATCAGGTAAGGTTAATCCCTGATTCTGGTATTGTTTGGCTACCGATACTACAAAACGTAGATTGGCTTTCACTAACCTGTCAAGCGCGCACTGATCACCTTCACGAATGCGAAGTGCCAGTTTTACTTCCTCTTCCGGACCGATCAGGTCTACTTTTCCTATTTCCTGCAGGTATTTCTCAAGGCTTTGAGACTCACGGTTGGTTATGGATTTCGTTATTTTGAGCTGGCGCATACTCATAATAAACAGGTTTTGGTTGTAGGTACGTATAAGTTTGGAAACGGGTATTGAAAGGTTGAGCGATTAAAACACTACGCCACATAGTCTTGTGTTAAGCAATTTAACATTTTTTCAAATCTTATCAAAAAATATTTGTTTTCGCAACTTATTGAATTGCAATAAGTTAGAAATTTAATTTTCCTTTGAATCGTTTTTAAAGCCTTGAATGAATCATTGTTATCAAAAAAACATTTGGAAGCGAGCGATTATTTAATATTATTGCAGGGCTACGATAGATTGTAGAGCTAATAAGATTGAAATGAGTAAGAAGCAACTATTTACGTTGGAGTTTCCGGTAAGATGTTCACCAACAATATTGTTCGAATTTTTAGCCACCCCGGCAGGTTTGCAGGAATGGTTTGCAGATAAAGTGGACGAATGGGAAAATGTATACAGTTTTTCATGGAGCGGAGGTGCGCCCGATAAAGCTGAAGTGGTAGATAAAGAAGAAGATAAATTTATTAAATTCCATTGGCTGCATAGTGAGAAGAACGAGTACTTTGAATTTCGAATTGAGAAAACGGAAATATCCAACCAGACTATTTTAGTGGTTAAAGATTATGCTGAAAAAGGCGAGATCAAAGACCAGAGCCAGTTATGGCAGTACCAATTGAAAGACCTGTTTCACAGACTGGGTGGTGCTTAGCAATTATTTGGCTGAAAGCATTTGTACGATCTCCAGAAAATTATCAGTAAAAAATATTGGTAAAGAATCCCATTGCGTTAATGGGATTTTTTTTGCGAGTTTGAGAAAAGGTTTCTGATGTAAACTATTCAGGTCTTTTTTTGTGATCAGCTGATAGTTATCTGCTTCAAAATGATGCTGCCAGGAATCGGTTGCTGTTCCGAGGAACCATTGGCTTTTGTTTGTTTGATCTATGGTTGATTCAAAATAATTTTTTATTGATCCAACAAATTTTTCCTGAAATTTTCCTGATAACTGGAGTGTGATACTGCAAAAATTTCCCCACCAGAAAAAACTCCTGACCGCAAAAGTATCCGCAACTGTAAAATGCCGCGGATGATCTAACATTACCCAAGGAAGCCCCCGGTATTGCTCGCCTTTGGCTATTTTGGGTGAGTTGAGATCGATCTCCAATTCGGAGAGAAACAGATGCTTTAACAGTTCGGCCCGGTATAGTTCGCTTTGCTGGCCAAACAGCCGGTAAACCTTATCTATCACCTGATTCTTTGTTAAAATCCAATCAGTACTGTTTACCAATTCCCATTCCTTTGTTGAAAGCGTTACTTTTGCGGGGCTCATCAGACAATATTAAGAAAGGACAAAGTGATAAAAAAACTTGATATACTCATCATCCGTTCATTTATCGGTCCGTTTTTTGCCGCATTTGCTATATCCGTATTTGTATTAACCATGCAGTTTTTCTGGTTATACATTGATGACCTGGTAGGAAAGGGTCTGGATCTTCTCACCATTTTAAAATTGATCGGACTGGTAACTCTTTTCTGGGTACCTACGGCATTGCCCCTGGCATTATTGTTCTCATCCATCATGACCTTTGGTAACCTTGGCGAAAGTTTTGAACTGGTTGCTATAAAGGCAGCAGGAATTCCGTTGTTGCGTTTTATGCGGCCATTAACAGTGATCGCAATATTTATAAGCGGCCTTGCATTTTTGTTTGCCAATAATATCATTCCGGTAACTCAAAAAAAATTATCAGCCTTAAAATATGATATCATAGTTGCCAAACCTGCATTTGATATTAAAGAAGGTATTTTTTATGATAAGATAGAAGGCTATGTAATTAAACTGGGGCATAAAGAAAAGAACGACAGTATCATTCACAATGTGGTGATCTTTGAAAAGAAGAATGCTTTACAGGATAATATTCTCATTGCAGATAAGGGTGTGATGCGCATCACTAAAGACAAGCGCTTCCTGGAATTTGTTCTACAGAACGGATGGCGGTATGAAGAAAAAGGGGCACGTGCTACTACCAATACAGAATTTACCCGTATGGGGTTCAAAGAATACAAGAAGATGTTTGATCTGAAAAGTTTTCAGATGACAAAATCGGGCGATAGTGCTTTTTATGATCCCAAAATGTTAAGTCTGCGCCAGTTAAACAGCACAATAGATTCATTACAAAACAGGGATAGTTTCTATATGAAAAGAACCTTTAGAGAGATTACTCCCTATTTACGTTTTTCGCATTATTTAGATACCGGCTGGGCAACATTCGATACCTGCGTAATCAGAAAGTTGAACAAATTTGATGACATCATTTCTGATACACTTAAACAGGCTGTTTATGATGCTGCTTCAAGTCAGCTGATGAGTGTAAAAAATAATATGGGTGTATTAGCCGGTGATTATCAGGAAAAAAACAAATCCCTACGCTTACATGAAATTGAGTGGCACAGAAAATTCACTTTATCGGCTGCCTGTCTGGTATTATTCCTGATAGGTGCTCCATTGGGTTCCATTATCCGCAAAGGTGGGTTGGGAACACCATTGGTATTTGCCATCATCTTTTTTGTGGTATTTCACCTCTTCAATACGTTTGGCGAAAAATTTGTGAAATCAGAGCAGGCAAGTCCGTTATTAGGTATGTGGTTATCTACGCTTGTATTGATCCCCATTGGTATCTTTCTTACCTATAAAGCAATGCGTGATTCGCAATTATTTAACCAGGAATTCTATTATCGTTCTTTTAAACAGTTGCGGAGTTTTTTGGCTAATTTTAGTTTCTTTAAAAAATCAAAATAAACCCATCTTTTATGCCTAACCATAATTCAGACCGCAGAAACTTTATTAAAACAGCCGGTATTGCTGCCGCTGGCATTGGCCTTACTGGCCTGCCCTCTTTTTTGCATGCACAAAGCGGTGCAGCCGGTAATGCATTTGTACAACAGCCTTTACTGTATGATTACAAAGGGCTGGAGCCAGTAATTGATGCCATGACCATGGAGATCCATTACAGCAAACACGCCGCTACCTATGCAAAAAATTTAGCAGATGCCTGTGCTGCAGAAAAAGTAGATACAAGCAGTGCAAAACTGGAAGATGTATTGCGTAATATTTCTAAGTTCACTCCAAAAATGCGTAACAATTGCGGCGGACATTATAACCATGAATTGTTCTGGCAATGTATGAAACCCGGAACTGCTACAAAACCCGAAGGAAAATTAGCAACTGCCATTGATCAAAGCTTTGGTTCATTCGACACATTCAAAACACAGTTTACTGATGCCGGCAAAAACCGTTTTGGAAGTGGATGGGCATGGCTGGTAATTAACAGCGATAAAAAATTAGTAATCGGTTCAACTGCCAACCAGGATAATCCTTTAATGGATATCAGCGAATTAAAAGGAACCCCGTTATTAGGACTGGATGTTTGGGAACATGCTTACTATTTAAAATACCAGAACAAAAGACCCGATTATATTGCCAATTGGTGGAATGTGGTGAACTGGGAATTTGTGCAGAAGAGATTTGAACTGGGATAGAACGGATTTTTTTGATTGGCTATGATTTTAATTAAAAATCACAGCCAATCAAACCATCATATTAATCGTAGTTATGAAGACTATTACAAAATGGGTATCAGCCCTCGCATTCGACGCCACCGCAGATACAGGCCAAACAGTAAGAATTGATACCACAGTAGAAGGTGGCGGATTAGGAAGTGGAATGAATCCCAAAAAAATGTTGCTGGGCGCATTAAATGGCTGTAGCGGAATGGATGTGGTGGATATGCTGAAAAAAATGCGGGTTGATTTTACCCAATTTGAAATTGAAGCGGAAGCAGAGCAAACAGAAGAGCATCCTAAAGTGTTCAAGTACATCAATATGATCTATCGTATTGATGTGGCACCAGAAAACCTTGACAAGGTAGAAAGAGCAGTAGCTTTATCACATGAAAAATATTGCGGCATCTCTGCCATGCTTGCCAAACACTGCGAGATCAAATATTCGATAGAATT
>CANBSW010000204.1 GCA_947372235.1 Chitinophagaceae bacterium
CTGGAAACTCTTGCCAAAGAATTGCAAACACAATTCAATATTCAAACATTGCCTTTGGTATTTGATGTGCAGAATAGAGAAGAAGTTTTTGCAGTACTTAGCAATTTACCAACTGAGTGGCAGAACATAGATATACTCGTAAACAATGCCGGCCTTGCATTGGGCCGCGATAGTTTTGAAAATGCAAATCTGGATGACTGGGATACCATGATCGATACCAATGTAAAAGGTATGATGTATGTAACCAAGGCAATACTTCCACTAATGATTCCCCGAAAGAAAGGGCATATCATTAATTTGGGGTCTGTAGCGGGTAAAGACGTTTACAAAGATGGTAACGGCTATTGTGCCAGTAAATTTGCAGTAGATGCATTAAGCAGATCCATGCGTATTGACCTGTTACAATACCGTATTAAAGTTACAGCCATACATCCCGGAGCAGCAGATACAGAATTTGCCCTTGTTCGTTTTAAAGGTGATGCCGGTAAAGCCAAACAGGTATACGAGGGCTATACTCCATTACATGCAGTTGATGTTGCCGATATTGCTTTCTATTGTGCCAAACTACCGGAACATGTTTGCATTAATGATCTCATTGTAACCTGCACCATACAGGCAGATGGTATTTACTTTCATAAATAAAATCACCCAATATGTTTACATCCATTGCACATTTTCTGGAAATATGGGAAGCAGAAGCCAAATCTACCCTTGCCTGTTTCAACAATCTTTCTGATGAGAGTTTTTCGAAAGACCTAGTGCACGATCACAGAACCATTGAGCGGAATGTGAATCACATTGTAGATTGTGCTGCCAGTATTCCTTTTGCGGCAACACTTTCTGTTGCCGGATATGAGAAACAACATTACAACACAAAGGCTGAAGTTATTGAAGCTTATACAAAAAACACAGATGCAGTAAAACAGGCAGCTGCACAATGGACAGATGCTGAATTACAAATAGAAATTCCTATGTATGGAGAAACATGGACAAAAGGATTTGCCCTATGGGTAACTTTTGTACACCAAGTACATCACCGCGGGCAGTTAACGGTATTAATGCGCCTGGCAGGATTAAAAGTACCCGGAGTATATGGCCCTGCCAAAGAAGAGTGGGAAGCGATGACGTTTTTGCCGCAAGCGGATTAAGTACTGAACAAAAAATTGCGCCCTTGCGCCTTTGCGAGAATATTTGCACGCAAAGGCAAGGGCGCAGTTTTGTTTTAAGAATATTCTTAGAGGCCTTTTATTTGTAACCTCATTAAAGTACTTTGGTAATCATTCCAGATTTCTTTTACCACTTCTGCCGCAGGTTTGATGTTTTTGATCAGTGCACTAACCTGTCCTATTTCCAATTCCCCTTCTTCCAGGTCTCCTTCAAACATGCCTTTTTTAGCGCGGGCACGGCCTAGTATTTTTTGCAGTTCTTCTTCCGTTGCACCGCGTAATTCTGCTTCTTTTATTTCTTCAAAAAAATGATTTTTGAGTAAGCGTACCGGCATCAGTTTTTTCATACTTAATAAAGTATCCCCTTCCTGTGCTTTTAATATCGCTTCTTTAAAAGCTATATGCGATGATGCTTCGGGTGTACATACAAAACGGCTGCCTACCTGCACTGCACTTGCACCCAATACCATTGCTGCCAGCATTTGTTTTCCTGTTGCAATACCTCCTGCAGCAATTACAGGAATAGAAACCGCTTCACTAACAATAGGTATCAATACCATTGATGTGGTTTCTTCTCTCCCATTATGTCCGCCGGCTTCAAAGCCTTCTGCAACCACTGCATCACATCCGGCTTCTTCTGCTTTCTTTGCAAATTTGCTGCTGCTCACCACATGCACAACTTTGATGCCTTGTTCTTTTAAGTAAGCTGTCCATGTTTTAGGATTCCCAGCGCTTGTAAAAACAATAGGTACTTTTTCTTCTATAATTATTTTGATCAATTCTTCAATGTCGGGATACATTAAAGGAATGTTCACACCAAATGGTTTATCAGTAGCCGCTTTGCATTGCTGAATATGTTCACGCAAAACAGTGGGGTACATACTGCCTGCACCAATCAAACCCAAACCACCAGCATTGCTTACAGCACTGGCCAGTTTCCAACCGCTTGCCCAAATCATTCCGGCCTGGATGATCGGATACTTTATATTGAAGAGTGATGTGATTTGGGAGGGCATGAATTAATAATTTGAGGATTTGAAAATTTGAAAATGAGGAAGCAAATGGATAACAGTTTTAGAAGAAGTATATCACTACTATTAAATGCATTAACAATGATGCATACTGCAAAGGTAATAGCATTTTCAAATTTTCAAATTACCACATTTTCAAATTGGTTCTATCCAAAATCGATCTCTGTATTGTCGCCGATATTAAGGCTTCGGCTTAATCCTTTTACAGAAGCATCACTTCCGATCAAAGAATTATCGAGTACCACTTCGTACAGGTTTGTATAAGATCCAATGATACTGTCGCGGATAATAGAATGTTTGATAGAAGTATCCGCACCAATGGCCACATGCGGGCCGATGATGGAATTAGAGATATCGCAACCCGGTGCTATACTAACCGGTGGAATAATGATCGTGTCTTTAAATTGATGGCCATCTGTAATATTGCCGCCAAATTTTTTCAGAAGTGTGGCATTGCTTTCAAGCAGGGTTTCTTTCTTACCGCAATCAAACCAGTTCTTTACTTTGAATGCCTGAAATTTTGCACCGCGTTTGATCATGCAATCCAACGCATCTGTAAGATTATATTCACCAAAGGTTTTAATATCCTTTGCAAAAATATGCCGGAGACATTCGTACAAGAACTGTGTCTCTTTGATCTTATACAAACCCACCAATGCCATATTACTTTTTGGGATAGCTGGTTTTTCGATCAACTGCTCAATAAACCCATCTTCGCCTATAGAGGCTACACCAAAGTTTCGGGGATCGTCTACTTTTTTAATACCAATCATACTGAATGGGCTGTTCACCACTTCCTTTACATCATACTCACAGATCGTATCACCAAGAGCAACAAACACTTCATCCTCACCAACAATATTTCGGGTTAATTCGATCGCATGACCGGTACCCTGCCGCTCATTCTGAAAAACGAAATGGGTGGTCAGGTCGGGATAAGTTTGCTTTACATAATCCTGTATCTTCTCTCCTAAATAACCAACAATAAAAATGAATTCATTGATACCCGCTTCATGCAACTGATCCACAATAAAACTCAGAATGGTTTTACCGGCAATCGGTATTAAAGCTTTGGGTTGGGTATAGGTATGGGGTCTTAATTTAGTTCCTGCGCCAGCTACTGGGATGATCGCTTTCATGGGGGTCATTTAAGTTTGAAAATTACGCTGCCGCTATACCGCACTTTTCTTTTATGTATAGCCAACACATTTTCAAGAGGCCGAAAATAGGAAAAACTGGTAACTGACCAAGTTTTGGGGAAAAGAAGGGGTTAGCCGTGAGCTGTCAGCCTTGAGCTATGAGCAAAAATTATTATATAAATTGTATGCCTGTTTTCCCCGATTTAAACAAAAACCAGGCTCATGGCTCATAGCTTATAGCTCATAGCTTATATTTGCGGCAAATACACAAGCTAATGCAAAGAGATACCCTGGTTTTTGACCTTATTAAACAGGAACTGGAAAGACAAAGGCATGGAATTGAACTCATTGCCTCCGAAAATTTCACCAGTCTGCAGGTTATGCAGGCGATGGGTGGTGTTATGACCAACAAATATGCCGAAGGATACCCTGGCCGCCGCTACTATGCAGGTTGCGAAATTGTTGACCAGACAGAACAATTGGCTATCGACCGTTTAAAACAGATCTTTAATATAGAATATGCCAACGTACAGCCCCATAGCGGTGCGCAGGCAAATGCTGCCGTTGCTTTGGCAGTTTTACAGCCGGGTGATGCGATTCTTGGTCTTGATCTTAGCATGGGCGGGCACTTAACGCATGGTTCTGCAGTTAATTACAGTGGTAAATTATATAAACCTAATTTTTACGGCGTAACCCGCGAAGGCGGACTGGTTGATTACGAAATGCTGGAAGCCAAAGCACGCGAAGTAAAACCTAAAATGATCATTTGTGGAGCCAGTGCTTATAGCCGCGATTGGGATTATGCACGCATCCGTAAAGTAGCTGATGAAGTGGGTGCTTTGGTAATGGCAGATATTGCACATCCTGCCGGATTGATCGCTAAAAAATTATTGAATGATCCTTTTGATCATTGTCATTTTGTTACTTCAACTACTCACAAAACCCTGCGCGGCCCACGTGGCGGTATCATTATGATGCGCAAGGATTTTGAAAACCCGTTTGGACTGAAAGATGTAAAAGGCAATATCCGTATGATGAGCAACCTGATGGATATGGCTGTATTCCCCGGCATACAGGGCGGTCCATTAGAACACGTGATTGCTGCAAAAGCCATTGCTTTTGGCGAGATATTAACGGATGAGTATACTGATTACGCTAACCAGGTAATTAAAAATTCACAGGCTTTAGCAAAAGCCCTGGTAGCCAAAGAATACCAGATCATCAGCGGCGGAACCGATAACCATTTGGTGTTGATCGATCTTCGTAATAAAAATATCAGTGGTAAAAAAGCGGAGCAAGCGTTGGTTCTGGCAGATATTACTGCTAACAAGAACATGGTACCTTATGATGATAAAAGTGCTTTTGTTACATCCGGTATCCGTTTAGGTGTTCCGGCCATTACTACACGTGGCATGAAAGAAGAGCATATGGATTTTGTAGTGAATGTAATTGATAAAGTATTGATGAACGCAGACGATGCTGCTATCATTAATGCCGTGAAGAAAGATGTAAATGATTTTATGTCGCAGTTTATTTTGTACCCCGAGCTTGGGTAAACAACTCTGTGTACCTCTGTTACTCCGTATGCTCTGTGTTGAAAATAAAAATTGATGGTTTAGCATGTTGCTTTTTTTCAACACAGAGGGCACAGAGGTTTGGAGTTACACAGAGGGACTAACTAAAAAAACTGATCGTATGATACAGAGATTACAAACACTTTGGCTGCTGGTAGCATCGTTGTTGGCATTTGCCGGTTTGAAATTGTCTTTTTTCAGCGGCAATATTGTTGTGGAGAATGTGAAACAGTACCAGCGTTTTACAGCCATGAGCAGCATTTTTTTAATGATACTGACCGTTGCCATTGCCATTGCTTCATTGATTACGATCTTTTTATTTAAGGACAGAAAGTTGCAACTAAAAATTGCCATAGCTGTTTTAGTAGTTTCGCTACTAAACCTTCTTTTATATTATTTACAGACAAAGAATTATGTTCCCGGAGAATGGTCTTTTGATTTAACCAGTTTGCTTACAGTAGCCATTCCTTTTGTTCTCTTATTAGCGATCAGAAGAATTTATAATGATGAGAAGCTTGTGAAAAGTGTAGACAGATTAAGATAATGAATATTGAAGAATAGATGAACAGATGAGCAAGGAACAAAGAACAGATGATCGGAAATCTTTTAGGTATTGTTCAACTCTTTTTCTTCGTTTTTCTTTTATTGAACCAAAGTGTCTATAAAATTCAACCAGTTAATTTCGCTAAAAGAAAAACGAAGAAAAGAAGTGTCTCTTAACTTCAAGATCGCCTAACAATTACTACATTAAATTCTCACGGTTCCGCTCCTTGTTCATCTGTTTCTTGCTCATCTGTTCATCGGTTCCCTTATACCACCGCTTTAAAGAAACTTTCCGGTATAACTTTCTTTTATTTTTTTAATTCCTGTCGGCACGCCTGCATACACAAGACTGCCTCCTGCATCACCCGCTTCGGGGCCAAGATCAATGATCCAATCTGCGGATTTAATTACATCTGTGTTGTGTTCGATCACTATTAATGAATGCCCCTGTTCGATCAATGCATTGAAAGACGCGAGTAATTTTTTGATATCGTGAAAATGCAAGCCTGTAGTGGGTTCATCAAAAATAAACAGCATATGACCAATGCCTTTCCCTTTGCCAAGGAAACTGGCGAGTTTTACACGTTGTGCTTCACCGCCACT
>CANBSW010000205.1 GCA_947372235.1 Chitinophagaceae bacterium
CCCACATTCATACCGGGCCATAAATGGCGCTGTTTGGTATTTTCTTTATTCCACCATCCCAGTAAAATGGGAAAACTTAATGGCATACGGTTAATGGGCCAGTATAATTGCGGAGAAAAATAATCAACCCATCCTTTGTTCAGCCATAATTTGGCATCGGCATATAAAGTGTTGTACTGGTCAAACCCTTCTACAATAGAAGGATAGCCGGGGCGCCAGGTGCCAAACGGACTGATGCCAAACTTCACATACTTCTTTTCTGCTTTGATCTCTTTGTATAAACGTTCAATCAAAGTATTCACCGCTGCACGTCTCCAATCACCACGGGATAAAGTGCCACCTTTATTTTGATAAGCGGCCCAGCTTTCATCATCCGGAAAATCATCGCCGCCATTGTATTCGGGATAAGGATAAAAATAATCATCGAGGTGCACGCCATCCACATCATATCTTTTCACAATGTCTTTTACAACTGCTGCGGTTTTATCCTGTGTTTCTTTTTTGGAAGGATCCATCCAGTAGTAATTCTGTTTCAGTTTCAACACCAGTTCCGGATTTGTTTTAACGATCGATTTCTCGCTGATGTTTTTTGTGGTGGGGTGATAGGCACGGTAGGGGTTTAACCAAACATGCAATTCCAGTCCACGGTCATGTGCAGCTTCCACCCAGAACTGTAAGGGATCATAGAAAGGATCGGGGGCTTTGCCCTGTTCACCGGTAAGATAATATGACCATGGTTCCAACTCACTCTTATACAATGCATCTGCCATGGGCCGCACCTGAAAAATAACGGCGTTGAAATGATGGTCTTTTAAAAAATCGAGTAAAGTAATGGCTTCTTTCTGTTGTTCTTCTGTACTTAATCCCGGTTTACTGGGCCAGTTAATATTGGCAACAGTAGCCACCCATGCGGCACGAAATTCTTTATCGGCCTGTATGGGAACAATCGCAGTTTGTGACTGTGCAAAAAAGCATACTAAAAAAAGGGCGGCAATAAAAGTCAATCTTGATAAGGTTCTTGGTAACATGAGCTTGGTTTTAAACTCAAACGAATGTACCGAAATAGAAAGTGTAATACAATCCTTTGTGATGGAAATTTCAGTAATCGGATGAAGCAATCATTAACCCCATTTGTTTTATTTAATTATCCGAAAAGTGTTCTTCCCCAAAAATAAAAAATTCCCCGAAGATGTCTCCGATAGAGCAATGTCATTAGGGTAAGAAAATTTCACGCAAAGTCGCTAAGGGGCAAAGACGCAAAGAAATGCTCTTTGCATGAAACCTCCTTACTCAATTATTTTGTCTTCTTAGCCTCTCGCTTTTGCCCATTCTGAATCAAAATCAATGATACTACCTTACCACTCTCATCTTTCACAAATTCTAATGTTGCATTGATAACAGTAGCGAAAAACCGGGTTTGAGTTTCTGGATAGATAATAATTTTTTGTTGCCCGGTGGCTTGTGTAATTAACAATCCATTTTCCTTTGTAATTGTGAGTATAAATGTTGGGGTAAGTGCATACTCACCAAGATAGGAATCCAGTATCGCTGCATCAATGGATAAATGTTTTTTAACAACGGTTTTACTCAATCCTTTAAAATCATACACTTTGGAAACACTGTTTACCACTTCCTGAAGTATGCCACTATTATCTGAATTAACCATCACCACTACGCCATTGCCACCTTCCAGGCTTCCATAATAGACAGACCTGAAGCCTTCATTGGCACCGCCATGTTGAAAATATTTTATTCCGTTACTGTTATCAATAAACACACCAAGCGCTGCAGATTTATCAACATAAGGGGTAAGCCGTGTTTGTGTCATAGATTGGTTCAACACCTTAGCTGATTTGCCTTTATAAGCAAGCTGTGTTTCAATAATATATTTTGAGAGGTCAGTAGGGTTGGTCCATAAACCTGCTGCGGCTTGTTCGGGATAAATATGATACTTGCCGGTAATCTCTTTACCATCAGTCTTATAGCCGGTTGCCAATAATTCAGCTTTACTATTTGCGGGTGGCTGCGAATAGGTACTTGCGTTCATGCCCAATGGCTTCAAAATTTTCTCATCCATATAGCTTGCATAAGGCTCCTGTGTAATATCCATTACAATTTGTTGGGAAACAGTAATGCCGCCACCTGAGTATTCGTATTTAAGTCCGGGTTCGTACATTGATAGAATACCCATTGAATTGGCTGGTATTTTGCCATCAAGAATCTCTACTACAGTAGGTATTTTTTTACCCTGTTCATAGCCGGCAAACCCATGTACCGTAAGCCCTGCGGTATGACTTAATAAATTAGCCATAGTAATTTTTTTCTCTTTGGATTTGCTATCGTAGGGGAATTTCCAGGTATTGAGATAAGTATTGATATCAGTATACAGATCCAGTTTTTTATCCTGTACCAATTTCAGCACACCCACAGCATTCAATGATTTGCTGATGGATGCTGCCTGAAAAAGGGTTTGTGTGGTTACCGGTATTTTTTTATCCTCATCGGCCCAGCCATATCCTTTTGCCCAAAGAATTTGATAGTTCTGAATTACAGCGATACTTAATCCCTTTATTTTATAGAAAACCATTCTGTCGGCCAGATTCATAGTAGCATCGCCTTCAAACTGAATGCTTGCGGTCAGGTTATTTTCAACGGCTTTGATCTGATTTTCCTGTGCATCAGGAGTAGTATGGGTTAGGCATAATATAGACAGGACTAATAGCAGTTTGTGCATTTTCATAAAACTGAATTGTTTAAAAAGATTGGTAGAAGCGTATTTATCTCACCGAAACATACCCATTAAACGACATAGGTTCCTTGTTTGTACTGGATACCTGTAGTTGAGCACTGCCATCAGAAAATACGGTTAAATACATTACCTGAACGGTTCTGTCATCCTTAGGCCTGATCGTGATCTCGCATTTGCCTTTCTTTTTTTCAACAAATGAATAATCAAATTTGGCAGATGCGAATTTGAGCCCGCCATCAGTTACATTGATCTGTGCATTATAAGATGCTCCATAATATGGCAGTAACCCGATCACACTATCGTTTTTTATTTTTACACTATAATCATCTGTCAGTTGTCGCATACTTACCGTGGTAGAGGCATAAGACTGGGCTGTAAAGGTATATTCTTTGGCCTTGATCATGGTTATGATAGCATTGTCTTTATCCTGTGCATCAAGGGTATTGAATACTGCTATAGTAAGTGTAAAAACTAAGACCGCTTTTGTAAAATAGTTGTTTGACATAAAAAAGATTGAGCAATTAATGATTTTTTCCAAGCCGGTATCTATAAATATAATCAAGTATTACCTGTTAGCAGAGTAATTTTTTGGAGTTATAACGCATTGAAAACCTTTCATGTAAGAAAGCCGTAACACTTTTTTGACCGATTTATTATGCATGCGATGACTTTTTTCCGCGTTATTTTAACGGTTTTTCTTCCGGGGAAAAAAACGAATCAGTGTAGTTTTTTTGTTATTTATTGTAGTGGTAAATTAAGATTTTTAGCAACAAAAATCATAGGTAAAGTATCATGATAACCAAATTGAATACAATCAATTGAGTCCAATACATTGCTAAATGGATTTGTAAGATCGTACATAATTTTTCTGTAAATCAATGCCAGTAAGCTTTGTATAAAACCAGACCATTCTTGATCGGGCTATAAACTTGATGAGTAGTAATTCGTGAGTGCCCTGCTGTAATAGCCCTACGAATGTGATTGAACAAAAAGGGGGTACAGGTTTTTAATGTTAGAACGATGAATATTAAAATATTATTAAGCCATTCTTAAATAAATTTTTATATATCATTCTTGGATTATACTTGTATCATAAAATCCAATATCGCAAACTCCTCAGGTTTTTTAGCTGTGGAATGTTTGTAGATATTATATCCAGTATTTACTAACATATCCAGAAAACCATGCTAAAAAAATCCCCCCAGGGTTTTAGTAAGGGCGTATTGTCCATACTTTTAACCCTTACGCTAAGTGTCAGCTGTACCAAAGGCTATGATCCTGGTATTTTACTAAATGACAATTCTACACTCTTAACCGGACAGCCAGACATAGTAAACTGGTCGTTAAAAAGTATTCAGATAAACGCTGTAATTGATACTTCCGGAAAAGGTGCCATCAAGATTTATCGACCGGATGGTACGTTTACCGACAATTTAGGATTTACGGGTTACTGGACACTATATTCTAAAGATTCTTTGTTAGAAAGTACCAGGTCCTCTGTTGATCCCAGTGCTCCTTATTTTACGAATCATTTTCATATTGATCGTTTGGATAAAGGCGGATTACAACTCACTTATACGGACACAGACAAGAAAATCAAGCTGATTTATGACTCAAACAAGTAAAAGTACGTTTACTGTACTTTTTACCTGTTTGTTATTGCACGTTTCACTGGTTGCTCAGATAAGATCAAATTATCATTTTGGTTTTATAGGGGCTACAGGAGATACGTCTGCCAAACTCAGCGAACCGGTAATTATCCAATACAGTAATTGTTTTGAAGCAACGAATGGGTTAACGAGGTTTACGATGCCCAATTCGGGTGTATTCTCAATTGCCTGTTACGAGGCCAAACCTGAGATCAAATTATTGGTTAATGCATACCCCAATCCTGTTATTAACGAATTAAAGATTCGCTCTCTCTTCAATTTTCCTGAAAAAGGGTTGGTCAAATATAGGGTTGTACTTACAGATCTGATGAGTAATAAACTCAAAGAGATCAATTTAACTATTTCAAATATTAATGAAGGTTTTTCTATTCGTGTGAATGATCTGCCCATGGGATATTTTATTGTCACATTGTATTCAGATAAGGAATTGATTCAATCATTCAAGATTTTAAAAGCAGCATAAGATGATTAAAAAGCTACGCTGGATCAGTGGATGTTTTCTTATATTTTTTTTTATTGCAACAGACAGTTTCGGACAAATCATTCAAACACCAAAGGGTATACTTTTTCAGGCATCTATCGTTGATGAAAAGGGAAATCCGGCCTCATTAAAAACAGTATATATCCAGGATGCGATCATCCAGAAAACAGCTAACGGGTCGATAGTTTATAGCGAAACATTTCAGGTAAAAGCTTCTGATCAGGGATTGGTAACCATAGTGATTGGACAGGGAACGCGGGTGTCTGGTGTAGCATCAATCGGGGATATTGATTGGTCTGCCGGACCTTTCTTTTTTAATGTAAAAACGGCTGTTGCACCTACAAATACAACAGTAGGATGGATAGCTTCGCAGAATTATGTAGACCTGGGTACGTCCCCTTTTTGGTCTGTACCTTATGCATTGTTTGCGGGGAAAGTAGAGGGGATGGATAAGAAACTGAATATAGCTGATACTGCGGCAATGTTAAAACCATATGCCGACAGCAGGCCTGTATTGTTCAATACTATTGCCAGTGGGCTGGTGCCGGCACCAGGAAAAATACAGGGCCGTTATTTGAGTGATAATGGGTCCTGGCAGCCATTTATTGATACTGTTTTATTGAATACAAGGATCAATTCAAAAATAAATTATTCAGATACTGCATCCATGTTGATGAATCGGTTAAAAGTAGCAGATACGGTAACGATGCTGAGTGGATATGCAAAAGTGGGCCAGGTTGTAAAATATGTTGATACCTCATCAATGCTTTTTAACCGTTTAAGAATATCAGATACAACATTGATGTTGGCTGGTTATGCAAAGAGCGGACAATCAGTTCAATATGCAGATACCACATCAATGTTATCCAATCATTTAAAGATCTCAGATACGACTTCAATGTTAAGCGGCTATGCGAAGAGCGGCCAGTCATTGCAATATGCAGATACGACTTCGATGTTGATCGGTTATGTAAAAGGTGGCCAGACAGTAAAGTATGCTGATACTTCATCGATGCTGGTTGGTTATGCTAAGAGTGGACAGTCAATACAATATGCTGATTCTGCTTTGATGTTGAGTGGTTATGCAAAAGGGGGGCAGAC
>CANBSW010000206.1 GCA_947372235.1 Chitinophagaceae bacterium
GTTGCTATGGCTACTTATGACGGTAAACAGAAATCTGAAATTCCAAAAACAGGAATGGCGGAAAAAGTAAAAACCTTCGGCCGTTTTGGAACATGGGTTAGGCGTGTACAGGATTTTATGTATGCCAATGAAAAAGAAACACCTTATCAGGTGCAACAAGCTAAGATTGCCATTGCAAATGGTGGAGTGCTGGTAGGACTCGGTCCTGGCAACAGCCGTCAAAGAAATTTTTTACCACAGGCTTATAACGATTTTATTTATTCTATCATCATAGAAGAGTATGGGTTATTGGGGGGGGCATTCATGATATTTATTTACCTCGTTTTTTTGTTTCGGTGTATACGAATATTCAGAAGATGTCCGTATGCGTTCGGAGCATTCCTTGCATTGGGGCTGAGCTTCACTTTGGTAATACAAGCCGTTGCAAACATGGCAGTAAATGTTAACCTGGTTCCGGTAACGGGTGTAACACTTCCGCTGGTAAGTATGGGGGGAAGTTCATTCCTGTTCACTTGCGGAGCTATCGGTATTATTTTAAGTGTGGCAAGAAATGTGGAACAAATGGAACCAACCCCCCAGCCCCCTGATGCTTACGCTAAAGCTTCAGCGTTGGCGCAAGGGGGAGTTGTTAAACCCACTGAACAAAATTAAATGGCTGAAAATAATAAAATAGAAAGCAATACTAACTCCCCCTTCAGGGGGCTGGGGGGTGATGGGGGTAGAATTGTAATTGCAGGAGGCGGCACTGGTGGACATATTTTTCCGGCGATAGCAATAGCCAATGCATTGGAAAAAGCAGCACCTGGCATTGAAATTTTATTTGTAGGTGCTTCAGGAAAAATGGAAATGGAAAAAGTTCCGCAGGCGGGATACCAGATCAAAGGATTGGATATAGCAGGGTTTAACCGGCAATCGGTTGTGAAAAATATTTCATTGCCATTTAAACTGATCAAGAGTTTTTTGCAGGTTAGAAAAATTATGAATGAATTTAAACCTGATGCAGTAGTTGGAGTGGGTGGGTATTCTTCTTTTCCTGTTTTACGATATGCTCAGTCAAAAGGTATTGCCAGTTTTATTCATGAGAGTAATTCGTTTGCGGGAAAAAGTAATATGCTGTTAGGGAAGAAAGCAACGAAAATATTTGTAGCAACGGATGGGATGGAAAAATTCTTTCCAAAAGATCGTTTAATAATCACAGGGAATCCTGTAAGAAAAACGATTGTGGAATCAACTGTTTCAAGAGCGGAAGGACTTCGTTTTTTTGGATTAAATGAATCAAAGAAAACGGTTTTATCTGTTGGTGGAAGTTTGGGCGCCAGAAGTATCAATGAAGCATTGGCTTTTTACCTGGATGCATTTGCAGAAAATGATCTGCAGCTGATTTGGCAAACAGGTAAAAGCACAGCATCAGATTATAAGAACAAAGGGGAAGGAAGAAAAAATATTTGGGTGAATGATTTTATCAAAGAAATGGAAATGGGCTATGCTGCCGCAGATATTGTGATCAGCAGGGCAGGGGCTATGTCGGTTACAGAATTATGTGTTGCCGGAAAGCCAACAGTTTTTGTTCCTTTTCCACATGCAGCCGAGGATCATCAAACATCCAATGCGATGAGCCTGGTTAATAAACAGGCTGCTTTGATTATAAAAGATAGTGAGGCAAAAGAAAAACTGGTGAATGCGGTGATCGATTTGTCAAGAAATGAACCCTTACAACAAAGCCTTAAAAAAAATATGTATGCATTGGCTATCACTAATGCGGATGAAGTAATTGCAAAAGAAATTTTGAAATATATACAGTGAGTAAGTTAAACGAGATAAAAAAAATCTATTTCATCGGTATCGGCGGTATTGGCATGAGTGCCCTGGCAAGGTATTTTAAAGCCAAGGGTGTTGACGTGAGTGGATATGATAAAACTTCCACTCCCTTAACCCGCGAATTGGAAGCGAACGGCATAGTCATTCATTACGAAGAAAGACCTGATCTTGCTCCAAAAGATGCGGATGCAATTGTTTACACACCAGCCATTCCAGCCCATCATGCAGAGCTGGTGTATTATCGTGAAAATAATTACACCGTTGTAAAACGAAGCGATGTTTTGCAGTGGATCACCGAAAGTTCTTTTAATATCTGTGTGGGTGGGACGCATGGTAAAACAACCGTTACCTCCATGACTGCACATTTATTGCGGCATACCGGTTATGGTTGTAATGCATTTTTAGGCGGGATCGCTGCAAACTATAATACCAATTTCTGGAGTAGTGAAAGAAATGTGGTAGTTGTAGAGGCCGATGAATATGATCGTAGTTTTTTAAAACTCGTTCCAGATGTAGCTGTCATCACAGCCATGGATGCTGACCATCTTGATATTTACGGAACTGCTGAGGAAGTAGGTAATGCATTTGTTCAATTCTCCCAAAAAGTAAAACCCGGTGGATGTTTGGTTACTAAATACGGATTAGAAAGAGGGAATGAATTAAAAGCAGCACATCATTATACCTATAGTTTTGAAAACATTGATGCTGATGTGTATGCAGCCAACAGAAAAGTAGAGAAAGGAAGTTATGTGTTTGATGTGATTGCCAAAGACTGGTCCATTCAGGATGTGGTTCTTCATATGGGCGGATTGCACAATATTGAAAACTGCATTGCGGCCATTACGGTTGCAAAATATTTGAATATCGAAGATGATAAGATCAAAGCAGCTGTTGCCGATTTTAAAGGCGTTAGAAGAAGGTTTGAATATGCTTTGAAAAATGAGGGGCATGTATTAATTGATGATTATGCCCATCATCCGGAAGAGTTACGAGCATTGATCAGTGGTGTGAAGAGTATTTTTACTGATGAAAAACTGGTATTGGTATTTCAGCCACATCTTTTCAGTCGTACAAAAGATCTGGCTGATGAGTTTGCAGTAAGCCTTGATATGGCTGATGAAGTAATCCTACTGCCCATCTACCCCGCAAGAGAATTACCCATGGAAGGCGTAACCAGCGAATTGCTTTTGAATAAAATGAAGCTGGCCAATAGAAAAGTGATGAGTAAAGCAGAGATGAAACAATGGATGGCTTCTAATCGTCCTGCACTGGTTGTAATGGCAGGTGCCGGAGATATTGACGCACAGGTAAAAGAAGTAAAAGAATTGTTGCAGAACAAATAGTATGCGTAAGTACAACTGGAAAAAAATATTGATCAATACTTTTTGGATACTCGCAGGGGTAGGTACCATTGTGCTCCTTGGTGCAGCTATGCAAAAGAAGAATCAAAAACAGTGTACGGATATTAAAATAGAGATCAGTGGTGTTGAGCGACATATGTTTATAGATGAGAAAGATGTACAGGAAATTCTGAATGCATCAGGAAAAGTAACGGGCAGTGCCATCTCATCCCTCAATCTTCGTTCAATGGAAACTGTGGTTGAGAAAAATCCCTGGGTAAAAAATGCAGAAATGTTTCTGGATAATAACCAGGTTCTGCAGGTAAAAATTGAAGAGCGCCAACCGGTTGCCCGTGTGTTTACACTGGACGGAAATTCTTTTTATGTAGACAGTGCTGCATTGCGTTTGCCATTGAGTGAAAAGTTATCGGCCCGGGTGCCAATATTTACGGGCTTTCCATCAGCCAAAGAAAAATTGGCAAGGCCCGATAGCGCATTGTTAAAAAATATTGTAAGGGTTGGAAAGTATATCCTGACAGATTCTTTCTGGATGGCGCAGGTAGCACAAATTGATATCACGCCACAGGCAGGTTTTGAAATGGTACCTGTTATGGGAGATCATATTGTTGAGATGGGTAATGCGGATGAGATTGAAAAAAAGTTTAAAAGACTATATACTTTTTACCAGAAAGCATGGTTACAGAATGGTATCAATACCTACGAAAAATTAGATGTACAATATGACAACCAGGTAGTGGCAATAAAAAAAGGAACGGGTAAAGCTGTTGTAGACTCTGCCCGAGCGCATCAGTTAATGCAGGCTTTAATGGTACAACATGAATTGACAGATAGCAATGCAGTGAATAAATCAATAGCTGTAACACCGGTAAAACTGGCGAAAGACTCTGTTGCAAAAACTAAACTTATTGTACTTCCGGTAAAAGAAGCGACCAATACAAATTCAACTGTTACTGCAAACAATAAAACAGCATTTAAACCGTTAACGAATGGGAAGAAAGTGCAGCCCAAAAAAATAGTGAAAAAGAAACCGGCAGCAAAGAAAAAAGAAGCGAAAGCGGTGATGGAGAAAAAGCATGAAACGTGAGTAGAAAAAAAATATCACTCACGACTGACGATTGACGACTCACGGAACACACACAACACAACTAAAACATAACAACGACCAATCACAAACAACTAAAACACACACTATGAATCACAATGACGCACCTATCATTGTTGGTCTTGACATCGGAACAACAAAAATAGCTGCCATTGCCGGCAGGAAGAATGAATACGGCAAGCTTGAAATACTGGGTTTTGGCCTGGCCAAAAGCAATGGTGTACAGCACGGACAAGTGTTGAACATCGACCAGACCATTAAAGCGATCCAGGAAGCATTGGACAATTGTTACAAAAGCAACCCTGATCTTGAGATCAGTGAAGTATATGTGGGCATTGCCGGTCACCATATCAAAAGCCTGCAAACCCGTGGAGATATTGTTCGCCAGGATGCAGATATTGAAATTAAGCGCGAAGAGATTGAGCAACTGATCATTAATCAGCGTAAAACATTTATCCCCGCAGGCGATCAGATCATTGATGTGATACCGCAGGATTTTCATGTAGATAATATCCAGAACATCAAAGATCCTGTTGGATATAACGGTGTAAAAGTGGGCGCAAATTTTCATATCATCACTGGTGATAGAAATGCGATCCGCAATATTAACCGCTCTGTAGACAGAAGCGGATTAAAAACCAAAGACCTTGTTCTGCAACCCTTAGCCTCTGCCAGTGCGGTAATGAGTGAGATAGATATGGAAGCAGGCGTTGCCATCCTTGATATTGGTGGCGGTACCAGCGACCTTGCTGTTTTTTATGAAGGCATCCTGAAACATACTGCCGTAATTCCTTTTGGTGGAGAGAATATTACCAATGATATCCGCATGGGATTGGGTGTGTTAAAAAGTCAGGCAGAAGCCATGAAAGTTCAGTTTGGAAGTGCTTTATCTGATGAAGCAAAAACCAATGCCTATATCACTATCCCGGGATTGAAAGGAATGCCTGCCAAAGAGATCAGTGTAAAAAATCTGGCCGCCATCATTCAGGCAAGAATGAGTGAGATCCTTGACTTTGTTACGTATCATTTGAAACAGGTTGGTCTTGATAGCCGCATGCTAAACGGAGGAATTATTTTAACCGGTGGTGGCTCACAACTAAAGCACCTGATCCAGTTAACAGAATATACAACCGGATTAAATGCCCGTATCGGCTTGCCAAATGAACACCTTGCACCAAACCATATCGAAGAATTAAAGAAACCAATGTACTCAACCTGTATCGGACTGATCTTAAAAGGATATTCTGATTACGATCATAAGTACAAAGAGTTTAACGAAAAATTCAGAAGAGTAGAAGTGCCTAAAACATTAACAGTAGAGAAAGCCGTATCGGCTGAAACCGTTACTGCACCTGTATCTGTAGATGTTGCTGCAAGAAAAAGCAAGTTCTGGGATAAGTTTAAGAACAACCTGATCGACCTTTTTAAAGAAGAAGAAGACCAGGTAATAAAATAAATGGGTACTTATTGCGTTGTAATAGTATTCGAAATTGTAGAAACCCGTTAAATCACTAAAAAAGTACGCCATGATTCATTTCGATCTTCCCAAACAAAAATCTTCCATCATCAAAGTACTGGGTGTGGGAGGTGGAGGAAGTAATGCAGTAAACTTCAT
>CANBSW010000207.1 GCA_947372235.1 Chitinophagaceae bacterium
GTAGCATTCAGCTCGCGCATACCTGCATCAACAATTGGGTAACCCGTCATACCATCGCACCATTTCTGAAATTCTTCTTCATTATTTCTCCATTCGATCATTTCATAAGCGGGCTTGAAACTTTTTCCTTTTCCAACCTGAGGAAAATGCCAGAGTATCATATGATAAAAATCACGCCAGATCAATTCATTCAAATAAGTTTCGTTCAGTTTTTTGGCACGTGTTGCTAATGAACGGATACTGATGGTACCAAAACGAAGATGAACCCCCATTTTAGAAGTGCCGTTTTCCAATGCAGGAAAATTTCTTTTCTCAGCATAATGGCTGATCACCGCATCTGCCAATTGTTTGGAAGGAAATAACTGATCCGTTTTTTGAAAACCTATTTTTTCCAAAGATGGGATAGTGGCAGGTGGTTGCTTATAAAAATTTTCAAAATATTTTTCTGCAGGATACGCTTTCAAATGAAAGGATTGCAATTTCAACTTCCATTTATTGGCGTATGGAGTAAAAATGGTGTAGGGTTTTCCGTCATCTTTGAGTACTTCATCCTTTTCAAAAATCACCTGGTCTTTATAAGTATGAAGTAAAGCTCCGTTTGATGTCAACAAATTTTCTACCCGTTTTTCTCTCTCCAATGCATATGGCTCATAATCATGATTCGCGAATACCTTCTCTATCTTGTACTTTTTGAGTAGGTCCTGATACACTTCTTCCGGAAAACCATAATACACTTCCAGACTGCTTCCCATTCTCACCAACTGTTGCTGCATTTCTTCCAAAGCTGAATGAATGAACGTTACACGTCTGTCGGCCTTATCATCCAGCTTATCCAAAATATTCCTGTCGAAAATAAAAATGGGTAAAACAGGATAATTGCTTTTGAGGGCATGATACAGTGCTGCATTATCACTCAACCGCAAATCCCGCCTGAACCAGATGATATTGACCGATCGCTTCATTTTTAAAATTTATTACCTATCCAGAACAGTTTTATTTCAAAAAAGTTCTCTTAATTCAATAATTTTTTTGCCACAGATACCACAGATTTACACAGAAAAAATCTGTGTAAATCTGTGGCATCTGTGGCAAAACTAAAATAAGGATCTAATAAATTTTTTATGAAATACAGAAGAAAGTTGATTTGTATAACCACTATGCCCCAGCTGCTTCACCCAGCGTATCCCATAAATAGCATTGGTAAGAAAAACTTCGGAAGCCTGTAACACATCTTCCACCGATAATTGTGTTTCTTGAACGGGCATATTTTCATTTCGCAAACTGTGTAACAAATATCGTCTCATCACCCCATTTACTGCACCTTCGGTTAATGCAGGTGTTTTCACAACACCATCTTTTACAATAAACACATTGGCAATAGTTGCATCTGCAATGCGGTCATACGGATTTAATAAAACAGCATCATTCAATTTATGTTGCCTGACCCATAAAGCCGCCATAGCATACGAAAGATAATTATTGCTTTTAATAGACGAGTATTGATCACATACTTTCCGGGCATCTTTGAAAATGTCCATCTGCAAACCATTTTCATTTAAACTATTATTTGCCGGGTTTAGTTCCCATGTTTGTATCAGGTGATGTGGGAAATGATTATCTACATCATACAAACCCCCATCTCCCCTGAAAATCGTTAAACGGATCCTGGTAAGTTTTTGCTGGTAATTTTTTTTAGCCAACATAGATATCTGTTCCTTAATGTACTCCGGCGTAAAATAAACCGGTTTCTGAAACTGAAGTTTATCAAGAGAAGTAAACAATCTCTCCATATGGTAATCCAGCAACTGGATCTTTCCATTTATCATTTTCATTGTTTCAAAAAAGCCATCCCCGTAACGAAAAGAACGGTTATCTGGCGATATCAGCAGTTTACCCGTTTTGTAGACCTTCCCATTATAAAAAAGAAAATTAGATTCTCCCATCCCGTAAAGATAAACCGGGTTTAAGATTTCCGGTTTTGTGTGTAAAGTTTAGGATTATTTTAATTGATACATCGCTTTAAGGCTTTACTTAAATTTGAACTATGCAGATCATAGATATTATCCGGGTGCTTGAAAATAAAGCGCCACTCGTTTTACAGGAATCATACGATAACGCAGGCCTCCTTACCGGTAGTTCCGGCTGGGAATGCAAAGGCATACTCTGCACACTCGATGCTACGGAAGCAGTGATTATGGAAGCCAAAAACCGCGGCTGCAACCTCGTAGTGGCTCATCACCCCATTATATTTAGCGGATTGAAGAAGATCAACGGCAGGAATTATGTAGAGAAAACCATTATTGCCGCTATCAAAAATGATATTGCCATTTATGCCATTCATACCAATCTCGACAATATTCTTGACGGTGTAAACAACCGCATTGCCGACCGGATAGGCCTCATCAACCGACAAATTCTCCTGCCCAAAGCCGGACAACTCATGAAATTGCACACGTTTGTGCCCCTGGAACATACCGAAAAACTGCGTTCCGCCCTTTTTGAAGCCGGTGCCGGAAATATTGGAGAATACAGCGAAGCCAGTTTTGGTGTGGAAGGAACCGGTACTTTTAGGGGATCAGACAAAACCAATCCTTTTGTGGGTGTACCAGGAAAGCGACATGAAGAAAAAGAAACACGTTTGGAGGTAATCTTCCCTTCCTATCTGCAAAATGCCGTTGTAAAAGCCCTCCTAAATGCCCATCCTTATGAAGAAGTAGCTTATGATATCGTTTCTTTAAATAATGATTATCAATCAGTTGGAGCCGGCCTACTGGGCGAATTACCTGAAGAAATGGAAGAAACCGGTTTTCTATATATGCTAAAAACATCATTTGAACTTTCTGTTATCAGACATACACCATTTTTGGGTAAAAAGATCCGAAAAGTTGCCATCTGTGGCGGTTCGGGTAGTTTTTTAACCGGAAAAGCCATTGCTTCAGGGGCTGATGTGTATGTTACTGCCGATATCAAATACCATGAGTTTTTTGATGCCAATGACCACCTACTTCTGGCCGATATTGGCCACTGGGAGAGCGAACAATTTACTACCGACCTTTTGATTGAGATTTTACAGGCTAAATTCCCTACCTTTGCCGTCCTCAAATCAGGAATGAAAACCAATCCGGTTAACTATTTTCTGGGGTAAGAGGAAGTTTATTGGTTTATACGTTTATTGGTTTATTAGTGTCAGCTAATTTAGTTACTGATAAACCATTTAACTACTAAACAAATAAACCAGTAAACGAATAAACTACTAAACAACAAACTTTGATATGGCAGCAGTTAAAGATTTCTCCGTTGAAGAAAAATTAGTGACTCTTTTGAGGTTGCAAAAAATTGACAGCAAGCTGGATGAGATCCAGATCCTGAAAGGTGAACTTCCAATGGAAGTAAGCGATCTGGAAGATGAGATCCAGGGATTAACCAGTCGCCAGACACGTATTGAAGAAGAGATCAACGGTATAACAGAATTCATAGATGGCAAGAAAAATGCTATTAAAGAAAGTGAAGCACTGATCGCTAAATATGAGAAGCAAAGTGAGAATGTTAAGAACAACCGTGAGTTTGAAGCCATCAATAAAGAGATCGAAATGCAACAGCTGGAGATCAAATTGTCTGAGAAGCATATTCGTGATGCCAATGAAGAACTGGCTGATAAAGTAAAAGCGCTGGAAGTTGCTAAAAAACAGGTGGCTGTTAAAGAAGGCGTTTTGAACCACAAAAAAGGGGAGTTACAAAAGATCATTACAGATACTGAAAAAGAAGAGACTCATTTCAATAAAGAAAGCGGAGATGCGCGCGGACATATTGATGACCGTTTGTTATACAGTTACGACAGGATCCGTAAAAGCTACCGCAATGGTTTGGCAGTTGTACCTGTAGAAAGAGATGCTTGTGGGGGTTGCTTTAATTCAATCCCACCTCAGCGCCAGAGTGAGATCCGTTTACACAAAAAGATCATCGTTTGTGAAAACTGCGGACGTATTCTGGTGGATGCTGATTTGAATGACAGTGTAGAAGCTAAATAGATCGCGGATTACGCAGATTTTTTATATGATTTTTTTAAAGAGCTACCTGTGGTAGCTCTTTTTATTTGAATCCAAGCGAGATAAATGGAACATGGCATGCGTAAAAAATAATCATATCAATCATATAAAAAATCCGTGTTAGTCTGAGATATCTTATTTTCGGTCTAATATGAAACATCTTATTGTACTACTTTTTTTTCTTGGTTTGCAAACTTCGATGTTTGCAGAGAAAGTGTATGATTTTAACAATACCTGCCAACAGGCTTATCAGGAAATCACCAAACTAAAGATCAATAGTGGTCTGGCATTGATAGAGAAAGCAAGATTACAAAATCCTGATAATCTAATACCGGTTCTGCTGGAAAGCTATATTGATTTTTATGTGTTGTTTTTAAATGAGGATCCAAAAGACTATCAAATACTTTATCCCAGGTTTTCTGAAAGAATTGATGTGTTGGAAGATGGACCCAAAAAATCACCTTATTACTTATTTTGTTTAAGTACGATCCGTTTGCAGAAGGCAATCGTAGCTATAAAGTTTGGTAAATTTTGGGATGCGGGCTGGGATTTCAGAAAAGCATACCAACTTATCAAAGACAACAAAAAGCAATTCCCAACATTTGCACCCAATGAACTTATTTATGGATCATTACACGCCATTATAGGCACTATTCCAAAAGGATATAAATGGATAGCCAGTATATTTGGTATGCGTGGCTCCTTATCGGATGGAATGAAAACGGTAAATTCATTCATCAATAGTAATGATCCCCAGGCCAGGATTTTTTTTAATGAAGCTGCATTTATTTATCCCTATCTCACATTCTATCTCGAGAACAGGAAAGAAGATGCAATGATATTTATTCAACAGAGAAAGCTGGATTTGGTAAACAATCATTTGCATGTTTTTATGGCTGCAAATCTGGCTATCAATAACAAGCAATCTGCCTATTCACAAAATGTGATCCTTAACAGAAATAAATCAGAGGAATACCTCAAAACAAGTTTTTGGGATTTTGAACTGGGCTTTACCAAAATAAATCATTTAGAAACACAGGATGCCATTAAATATTTAGAGAGCTTTCTCACTAATTTTAAAGGCAAATTTTATGTGAGAGACGCCTGTCAGAAACTTAGCTGGTGCTATTACTTACAAGGCAATCAGGCTAAAGCAGAAGAAGTAAGGAATATCATTTTAAAAAGAGGTTCCACAGATACCGATGCGGATAAGCAGGCTTTAAGGGATGCCAAATCAGGAAAATGGCCAAATTTGTTATTACTGAAAGCAAGGCTATTAAGCGATGGAGGTTACCACTCAGAAGCCGCCGGTTTGCTTCAGGGAAAAACAGAAGATGACTTTACCAAAGAAGAAGATAAACTGGAGTTTGCTTATCGTGTAGCCAGAATTTATGATGACCTTGGCCGGGATGAAGATGCAATCCGTAATTATCAGATTGCTATTCGTTTGGGGATAAAACGAAAAGAACAATATGCTGCCAAAGCCGCATTACAGATTGGGCAGATCTATGAGAAAAAAGGACAAAAAGCACTTGCCATTGTTTATTATCAGAAATGCCTGGATATGGATGATCATGAATACAAAGATTCACTGGATCAAAAAGCAAAATCGGGAATTGCGAGATGCAAGGGAGAATAGAGTTTGGGGATTAAGTATTTACCGCAACTATTTGTGGATGACCGGAGGCTGATATATCTTGCAAGTACGTGAGTGGTGAGACGTCAGTCGTGAGTATAAACAAAACTCACGACTGAC
>CANBSW010000208.1 GCA_947372235.1 Chitinophagaceae bacterium
TTCCTATAAAAGAAACAGCAGAAATATCCTGAAAGCCTGTTTGCAAAAGCTTTTCCAATAATTTACCGCTGATCGCATTTTTTTGATCAACCACTAATAAAGTATCTGCTGATTGATTTTTGATCAACTGTATTTTCTGGTCTGGCCATTTCACAATAATACTGTCTACTTTGTTTGTATCATTCAATCCAAACAATAAAACAGGATCAACACTGCTTTGAAAACCACGTGTGGGCATTTGTTCCAGTACCTGTTCCTTATCTCCATAATACAGTGAAACCCTTGCTCCATAACCCATGGTATTAGGTGCTGTACCCTTGAGTTTTACTTTTAAAAAATGATGATGTGTTTTTTCTGAAGTATGATTTTTATAAACCGAAGCTTCTGCATTTTCATTATTAACAATCAAATCCAGATCACCATCTCCATCCAGATCAGCATAAGCCGCCCCACTGCTGAATGTGGGCTTGCCAAAACCCAATTGTTTCGATTCATCCTTAAACAATAAATTCTGCTGATTTACAAATGCAAAATTAGGAATGGGAACTGATGGCATTTTATTGAGTAACTCTAAAAAATCAAAACCACCCTGTCTTACCCGGTTTAAATTTTCCTGACTGTTAAAATAAGCCAGAAAATCCTGATTGGTAAGATCACGACGAATACCGTTGCAAACAAAAATATCTTTCCAGCCATCATTGTCAAAATCAAAACTCAAGGTTCCCCAACTCCATCCGGTGGCATCTATGCCGGCCAGTTGTGCCACTTCGCTAAATGTTCCATCCTGGTTATTCAACTGTAAAGTATTGGCAGTAAACTGGTGATGCAGGTCTAATTTATTTCTCGCATTCTGCACATCATATCCATCAAACTTGATAGTGGTCTTTAAGCGATAATCATTTTCTGGTAGCATCTCAGCAGTGAAGAGATCAAGGTATCCATCATTATTGATATCTGCCATATCCGTTCCCATGGCGCCATTGCTCATGTGACCAATGGCATTGGTACTGGTTTCTTTGAACGTTCCATTTTGCTGGTTGATGTACAAGTAATCGTGTTCAAAAAAATCATTGGCTACATAAATATCTTCCCAGCCATCATTATTCAGATCACCCACCGTAATACCAAGACCAAATGCTATTTCAGAACCAAAGATTCCGGCAGCTGAACTTACATCTGTGAATTTGCCACCATCATTTCTGTATAAGCGATCTCCATTGATTGCATCACGAACATATCTTGCATCTGCTTTGTATCCGAAATTATCGATCGACTTTGGACTGTTATTTAACACAAAACAATCCAGGTCACCATCATGGTCATAATCAAAAAAAACAGCTTGTGTAGAAGCCCCTTTATCATCCAGTCCGTAAACAGCCGCTTCTTCGGTAAAAGTTCCATTCTTTTGGTTGATGTATAATTCATTGGCTCGGTCATCTCCTGCAACAATTCCTGCATTGCAAACATAAATATCCAGCCAGCCATCTCCATTAATATCTACCATGGTTACACCGGTATGCCATTTGTGTTTGCTGGTGAGTTTTGCTTTTGTGGTGATATCCTCAAACTTCATATCTCCTTTGTTCAGATAAAGTTTGTTATCTCCCTGATTGGAAGTAAAAAAAACATCAGGCTTGCCATCATTATTGATATCGCCAATTGCCACACCACCACCATTGTAAAAATTATGGTAGTTGAGGATATTCATCTCTTTGGTATCAGTAACCGTATTGGCAAAGCTGATACCTGTTTGCGATGCCGGCAATAATTCAAATAAGCTGTCTTTTTCCTCTTTCTGTTGTGAGCAGGAAGCAAGAAAAAAAAAGCTGATCAATAAATATCCCGAAAAGCAAACAGATCGATTAAACATGGCAAAAAATCTTCAAATAGAAATCGTTGGAAATAATACAGCAAATTACCCCTTTTATAAAAGCATTCAAAAAGAGAATCGCTTTACCCGTCACTTTTGTGTTTGCTTTGAATTTTAGGAAATTATTAAAAAAAGCGGTCCTTTTAATAATTAGATTTTGCCTCAATATCCCTTATTTTGCAGTGCTTTTAACTCTTTTGAATTATGAAAAAATTGCTGATTGTTTTGCTGATCGCCCTGGCATTATTTGTAGTGGGCGTTTATGTATTTATTCCTTCTTCGATCAACATTTCCAGTGTAACAACTGTTAAGACCACCGATAATGGAACCGAAAGGTTTTTAATG
Source organism: Chitinophagaceae bacterium (assembly GCA_947372235.1). Taxonomy (GTDB): domain Bacteria; phylum Bacteroidota; class Bacteroidia; order Chitinophagales; family Chitinophagaceae; genus Sediminibacterium. The sequence goes on from CANBSW010000208.1 coordinate 2,216, forward strand.
GATGAAAGCAAATGGCCAATTTGGTGGAATAGCTCCGATTCTATTGCAGCAAATAAGACAGCCACTTCTCAAACTTTGATAATGAATGGTGATGAATATGCTTTAAAAGAAAAGTTTTATAAAGCAGTAAGCATACAGATTAAACACCAGGGCTATGAGCTGACCAGTAAAATGGTGATTGTAAGATTAACGCTGGATTCCACTGGCATTGAATGGAAAGCTAATTTCGCTGCCGGCAATAATCCCTTAAACCGATTTAGCGCTTACCTGGAAGCCAGAAAGATCAAAAAGAATATGGATGAAGTATTGAGTAATGCGAAAAGATTTCTATCCAAAGACGAAAACCTGTATGGCATATCCATTGAAAGAAATTTTCTGAAAGACACTTTATATGTTACTGCAAAAACCGAATTACCGGCTTATCCTTCTACACAGTCTATTTATGAATTGATCAAAAAGATACAGGGTTTTATAACGAAGAATGGAGCTAGTCAAACAGGTAGCCCTATTTTTAATGTGACAGATTTTGGCAGTGGCCGTTTTCAATTAATGGCAGGTGTGCCTACTGATAAAAATTTTAGTGAAAAAGAAGGATTTTCTCTAAAACATATGGTAAGAGGCAGCTTCATGATCTCTGAAGTGGTTGGCGGAGATTATGCTGTTAATAAAGCTTCTAAGAGTTTACAACAATATTTTTCAGATTTTCACAGAACTTCAATGGCTATGAGTTTTACCATGTTGGTTACCAATAGAATATTACAGCCGGATAGTTCTAAGTGGATCACAAAATTGTACCAGCCCGTTTATTAAGGCAGTTTATTTCCAATTCTTACTGAAATAATACCCATTAACCTTGATCAAACAATCGATTGAAAACTTGCTACCGAAACTTTTTTGAAACACATAGTGACCTAGGTTAAAGCCAAGGGCAAATAGAATTGAATACTATGTGAACTTTTTCCTAACCTATGTCTCTCTGTGTTTCAAAAAAGATAATCTAGTCAGACATTTTAATAACCCAATAATTACAAATACTATTGATTTTGTGGAACATAATTGTCAAATTGGTATAATCGCTATTTCTTTCTCACTGCTTCATCAGCAAATTCAATCACTACAGCAGATTCATTATTTCTTGCGAGGATGAAAGCTTCTTTTTTATTGATCATGATCTTTTTAATATGCCGCACTTCACCTTTGATCTGCAAACCATTGATATTCTCAACCGAAAAATTTCCATTGCCTTTGTTGATCAGGATAGTTCCAAAATCGGCATCATATCTTCCCATCTGAATATTGCTCTTATAATAATTTCCCATCAGTAAAATATCCGGCAGGCTATCATGATTGGCATCTATCACAACTGCATCACGGTAAGGACTCATTTGCGCCTGCCATGGCAAAGCCTGTATTTTAAAATTCAGGTTACCTTCATTAATTAATACGGCACTTGAAAAATAATTGGCCTGCAATAATTTAGACTGATTCAATTTTTCTTTGGTAAATATTTTTTCAAGGTCTGCTTTGGCAAATTCTTCTGCATATAAGAATTTCTTTTTCAGCATCGGTATTTGCTTCTGCAATTCATCTTTATTGGCAAAAGGTATTTCGCGGCCGTTTAAGAAATAAGTTAGCACCTGTTCTTTTCTTCCGTTATTATCAAAATCGTTATAATACAATTTTACCGGTTCGGCATCGCTGGCTTTCAGGCGGCTGTTAAGACCAAGGTTTCCGGCTATCAGATCTATATCTCCATCATTATCTATATCAATCGGCAATACAAAATTCCACCAGCCTTTTTTATCTGTCAATATCTTCTTAGTGAATTTTCCATGATCATTGATGAATGCAAAAATGCCATCCCATTCTGTACAAACAATCAGGTCTTTATCACCATCTTTATCAAGATCAAACCAAATCGCCTGCGTTACCATTCCCGGTTCAACAAGATCTTTTGCAATCGTTGCAGTAACATCAGTAAAATGTCCTTTACCATCATTTTGCAAAAGATAAGAACGAGGAGTTTTTCCATACTCTGCCGGAACCGTTCTTCCACCGATAAAAAGATCAATGGCTCCATCTTCATTAAAGTCATAAGGTACAACACAGGATGCATTTACAAACACATTCTCAAAAGCATGATCCAGTTTTGTAAACCCGGCTTTTCCATCATTCAAATAAACCCTTGGTTGTAAATGCGCATCCGGACCAAAAAATTCATTCCCTCCACTGGCAAGTACAAGATCAATATTTCCATCTTTGTTTACGTCTATCCATGTAGCATCGATATTTTCAAAAGAACTATCTGCATCCAGAACGGGTTGTTTTGTACGGATAAATTTTCCATTGGAAGTTTGTAAAAACACTGCACATTTTTTATCACGCGATGATCCGATAAATACATCTTCCAATCCATCATGATTAATATCTGCAACAGCCAATGCAGGGCCTTCTGTAGAAACCATATGCGGCATCAATGGCTCACGGTCAAATTCCTGAAAGGCATTTTCTTCATGCGTATATGAGAGTGCTGTTTGTTGGGTAATGTCCTGCATTATCCGTGTTGGCTCGGGCCAATGACCGGTGATCTTTGTATAATCGAATTTAGGTAAGCCCTTTACATAAGTAAAAATGAGATTATTTTTTCCCGTACTTAATTGAACGGGTTGAAAAGTATTATCAGGCCAGATCAAGAATGAAGAATCTATTTTTGTTTGAGCCAAACCAATGTGTATCGGCCCTTCCATGCTCGATTGAAAACCCCGCACCGGGTTTTTTTCGTAGGTTCTGATACCGCCATTCGCATACACAATTATTTTAGCTCCAATGGCATTGACATTTTTTTCAGAACCTTTGAGTTTGATCTCTACAAATGATTTGTCTTTTTTATCATTGCTTGTATTTCTGTAAACCATCGCAGCTTCATCAATATTATTAACGATGATATCCAGATCCCCATCATTATCAAAATCTGCATACACAGCACCGTTTGAATACGTAGGCTTATCATTGGTGACCTGCGGATTCACATCACTAAAAACCATGTTTCCGTTGTTCTTAAAAAGCCTGTTCGGAATTTTTATTTCAGGAAATTTATTCACCAGTGCCATATCCTTCTCTTCCATTTTATTGGCCGCTATCTTAGTTTGTATCTCTTCATTGGAAACAAAGTTTACATAGTCCATATCATTCATCCGCTTGGGAATACCGTTAGATATAAAAAGATCTTTCAATCCATCGTTATCAAAATCCATCCACAATGGTGCCCAGCTCCAGTCGGTTGCATATACACCGGAATACAAACCCAATTCGCTAAACATTCCATTCCGTTTATTCAATTGCAGATTATTTCTGGTGTATTGATGATTGTATCCTGCAGCAATCTTGTACTGAAAAATATCATACTCATCCTCACCCAATGAACGTTTTAAAATATACGGATCGGATGGAAGCATGTCCATTGAAATGATCTCTGGAAATCCATCATTGTTTACATCAGCCACATCCACACCCATCGAGAACTGACTGGTATGCATGATATGGTCATTAATCTCTTCTTTGAATGT
>CANBSW010000209.1 GCA_947372235.1 Chitinophagaceae bacterium
TTTGGAAGCCTCAAAGCAGAGCATGCCATAAGATTCTTCAAAACTGAAGAAACCCTCTCCAAATTTTTCGGTCAGCTTTTGTTGAATGATTTCGTTTGTTAAAGTCATACCCCAAACCCCTTAAGGGGCTTTGATTTTATTTTACTAAATATGCTTTGTGCACAAATTTTATTCTGATTACCCCTTAGTTCCCCATTTAGGGGGTTAGGGGGGTTTACTCTATTCCATACCCATTCATCAGCGCCTTATACTGCTCGCTGTTTCTTCTTCTGATACTTTCCTGACTTACCAGTTCCTGTATTTTCATAAATCCGTCGATAATGGCTTCCGGTCTTGGCGGGCAACCCGGCACATACACATCTACCGGAATGATCTGATCAATACCCTGTAAAACGCTATAAGAATCAAAGATACCACCACTGGATGCGCAGGCACCTACGGCAATTACCCAACGGGGTTCGGCCATTTGTAAATACACCTGACGAAGAACGGGACCCATTTTTTTAGCGATGGTACCCATCACCATTAACAGATCGCACTGGCGTGGAGAGAAACCTACGCGTTCGGCACCAAAACGGGCAATATCATAATGCGGAGCCATACTGGCCATAAATTCAATTCCACAGCAAGAAGTAGCAAAAGGTAAGGGCCACATGGAATTTTTACGGGCAAGTCCTACTACATCGCTCAGTTTTGCAGTAAAGAAACCCTCTCCGGAATACCCCTCTGGCGCTTCAACAGAAGCAATTGCCTCAGTGATCTTCGCTTCTTTGGGATGAATATTAAAACGTACCTGACGCATATGAATAATTAAGAATTATAAATTAAAAATTAATAATTGATCAGTAATAATAACGCAGGGCATCCACTTATGTTCTTTTCCCTAATTATTAATTACTAATTTTTAATTACTAATTGCTTTTTAATCTTCCCAGGTTAAAGCACCTTTTTTAATAATATATATAAAGCCAACCAGGAAAAAAGCAACAAACATTAAAACGGCACCAAATCCACCCCAACCCAATTCGCGAAAATTAACGGCGTAGGGGTAGAAAAAGATCACTTCCACATCAAACAATACAAAGAGGATGGCAACCAGAAAATATTTGATGGCCATTGGCTGGCGGGCATTCCCGTGCGTTTCAATACCACTGGCAAATCCTTCCAGTTTATCGGAGGTTTTACGTTTTGGACCTACCCAGGCAGAAAAGCCGATCATAAAGGCCACAAAACCCGCCGCAAAGATCAATTGAACCCCGATTGGAAAATAATTAGCCGCAGAATTGGATGCGCTTGCATCGGATAATAAAGAAAGCCAGCTCATGTGTTTTTATTAAAGTGCTGCAAAAATACGCTTGTGAGGCATATAAAAGAAAAACTCCCCGATAATGGGGAGTTTTTTCTTTTATTTTTTATTATCCTTTGCCAGAAGCACCTTTTTTTACAGGTGTCTGTGGTTTACTGTAAAAGTCAATATTTTTTTGAAATTCACCTTTTGCTATAACTGCAAACTTATTGTTCGCATCATTTGGATCAGGGAAAGTAGCGAGAATATCGTCAGCCAAGCTTAGTCCTTTCTGGCAAATTCCAAGAAATTTTTCCTGAATTGGTGTATTGGGGGCTCCAACTGTTGCAGGAGGTTTCAATTCAGGATTTTTTCTCATCGCAATAATCATATCACCATAGGAAGAGATAATGAATCCCTGATTTCTCAGGATATCCAACTTATATTTTTCTTTATTGATAGAAGTATACACAGAATCCATATAATAAAGTCCTGCAATGGCAATTCCTTTTGAGGTATCAGGATCTGCGGCTAAAGATGCTTTTCTGAAGAATGTATAGGGTTGTGGCTTATCAGGATAAGCTGCCATATATTTTCTTGCCAGTTCAATGGTTTGTATATAATCTTTTGTAGAGAACGCAGCATTGGTTAGTCTGTAATGATCAGCCTCGCTCATATTACCGCCTTTTAATTCAATGGCTTTCTGCATCCATTTCAATTGCTGAGGAAACATTCCGGCTTTGGCATAAAGATCAGCGGCCTTATTGGCATAATTGATCTTATTGATCCTTGAAGTATCTGCATCCATGGCTTTTGTAATATACCCTACCGCCTGGTCTTCACTTCCTTTGAATTTAGAAATTACTTTTACAGCCAGTTCATTATAAGAAGGTTCAATTTTATCGGCCGGTGTATTGGCAAAGAATGTTTCAATATTTGCTTTAGCCTGAACAGAATCTCCCATTCTATCATAATTATAAGCATATAAGATGCTCAGTTTGGGCATATTTTTCAAACCTTCAGCAGCTTCAATTTCCTTTCCTTTGGCAAGAGATTCTGCGTTCTTTCCGGCACGGAATAAGTAATCTGCCAGAAAATAGTCAGTTTCTTTATCCTTATCGGCATTAGCTACGTATTTGTCTAAGTACTCTTTCGCTTTGTTTACATCTTTATCAGAATAGAACTGATACAATGCATTATAAGCGAGTGGGAAAGCAGGATCTGCGCTGATGGCGCTGTTAAAATTCTGCTCAAACATGTCTTTGTTATTCTGAGACTGGTAGATCTTACCTATTCTGTAATAAGCATAGGCGCTTTTAGGATCGCGGTTTACGGCTTCCTGGTAAGCTTTTACGGCTTCACCGCCATTTTCTCCACCTAATTTCAGGTAATTGATACCCAGGTTGATCATGATATCGGCATTGGTTAGATCAATGGCAGCAGCTTGTTTTAGTTTATCAACTGCATAACTGTGATCTCCCATATTACTCGGAACTTCTGCATTGGCACGGCCAATGGCATTTAATATTGCGGCATTGGGTTTGCCTTTGTTTTTTCCTTTGGTTTCTGTAGTAGAAGTGATAGCCTGTTCAAATTTTTGTTTTACGGAGTTCATATCCCCTTTTTCCAAAATTTCTACATGCCCCATTCCTACCAGCAACCAGCCATCACTGCCTATGTCTTGTAAACCTTTTTGGTATACTGCTTTGGCAGCTGCAATATCTGCAGGAGTTGGTTCACTACCACTGGCAGCTAAAATAGCCTGTCCAAGCCAGTACACAGCCTGAGGGTCCTTCGGATTGGCATCATACGCTTTCTGAAAAGCTGCTTTTGCACTTTTGTTCTTTTGGTAATTCAGGTATTTGATCCCGTCCGGTATCTGGGCCATCAAACACTGTGCAGCAAGCATTGCTGTAAACATCAGAGCAACTGTCTTCTTCATTTTTCTTTTTTTATAATTATAGTGTCAATCTGCGTCTTTAATTTTTCCCAGCCTGCTATTAAACCCCATTTTAGCAGGAACGAGAAATGATCTTCTGAAAATAAGCTGTCCCCGTTCCAGACTCATGAAGTTCATGAAACCGGTTCCAAGTCCAGCTGCGTTTTCTTTTAATACATAATACAAGGGACGTGCCAGAGGGTATTCTCCGTAAGCCAGTGAGGCCTGAGTAGGCTTGGCAAACAGATCTTTCTCCTCACATTTAACACATTCCAATAAAGCTGTCCTGATCTTTTTGAGGTAGGCCTGCTGAATTGGATCATAACTGTCGCCAATCCAACTCAATCCTACAAACCCGATCACATCTTTATTATTCGAAACCACATCCAATACTTTAGAACTGCTTTCTGATGCTACTACATTGGAACCAAACTGAGCCCCACGTAAAACACTATCCTGCAGGTAACGAACGGTACTGGTCGCATTCTTTCCATCCATTACAGCCGTTTTCTTTGTTTTTCCGGTAAGGATATCTTTTAACTGTGCAATGGTAAATACACTGTCTTTAGATTCCTTATTTACTATTACCACCACCGCATCATACGCCAGTATACCATACTGGGGTTTGAAAGACAGTTGGCTTTCATAGTAATCGGCTTCTTTATCACTTAACCCTTTGGCCACAATGATCATCCTGGTACTGTCTGACTGAAGATCCCTGAAACAGGCAGCTTCCGGCTTATAAGTAACATGGACAGTGGTATTGGGAAAGGATGAATGATGTACCTGTAACTGCTGTTCAATTACCGGTTTAAAGCTTTCATCTACACTTATATTGATCTCTCCTTTTGTGGGTGTATCCCGGTTATCTACTTTTTTGCCGGTTGTATCGCAAGAAACAAAGAACATCAATAAGCCCAGTAAACCTCCGTATATCACACTGTTTCTCATCTTAATAATCACGCTTAAACCCCCTGTATAATCTGAAGCTGCCGTACAACAAACAAAGTCCTCCAAAAAAATACCTGAAAAACTCATTGTCTTTGGTGGCAAGCTGTTCAATTTTCAGCTTATCCGCAAATAACATAAGTACAGACATTCCTAAAAGCAAAATTGCAATGGTGAGGTCGTAAGACATCCGCATTAAATTATAACTTTTCTTCTGTTTGACTCTGAAATCGTTCTCCATTTAACATTCAATTAAAACAGGGATGGGCAATTTAGGTAATAATTTTATTTGTCTGCAACAATTATGACCGACAATTTGAAACTATTCACCGGTTAACATTAAATGAGATGCACTAAATTTTGAATTCCATAATACATAGGCCGTTAAAGCTAATGGACGTTAGCCGATTATTTAAAAATCCGCAAACGATTGTTGTAATTGTAAACGAAATAGATAATGAAGCTGTAATACTATCTTTGCCCTATGAAAATATTGATGGTATGCCTGGGAAATATATGCAGGAGTCCATTGGCAGAAGGGATTTTACAATATAAAGCAGAGGTAGCCGGACTGGATTGGGTGGTAGCCAGTGCAGGAACAGCGGGGTATCATATAGGTGAACAGCCTCATGTGTTATCACAAAAAATTTCACTGGCAAAAGGAATTGATATCAGTACCCAGCGTTGCAGGCAGTTTAAAAAAGAGGATATGGTTGAGTTTGACAGGATATATGTGATGGACACAAATAATTATGAAGATGTAAAACAAATCAGCAAAAATGCCTGGGATGAGAAAAAAGTGAGTTTATTGTTAGATGAACTTTATCCCGGCCAACACCGCGAAGTGCCCGACCCTTGGTATGGTACAGAAAAAGACTATCATTTGGTGTTTGACATGATTGATCAGGCTTGTGAGAAGATTATAGAAAAATACAAACCGCGATAAGTCAAAATTAAAAAATCAAAAGTCAAAAAAAGGAACCGTCTAAATTTTTGAATTTTTACTTTTTACTTTTGACTTCTTTAACCCATTTTAACTTTTACAATTAACAAATGAGCAAACCCGGCTTACCACAAGGAACCAGAGATTTTAGTGCCGCTGTTGTACGTAAACGCAATTATATTTTTCAAACGATACGTTCTGTTTTTGAATTGTATGGTTTTCAGCCGTTGGAAACACCGGCAATGGAAAACCTGGATACATTGATGGGTAAGTATGGAGAGGAAGGAGATAAACTGATTTTTAAAATACTGAATAACGGATTGGATAATGCCGATAAACTGGAACAGATAAAAGAAGATTTCGAAAAAGTATTGGCCGGAAAAAATACAAAAGGTATTACAGAAAGGGCTTTGCGATATGATCTTACCATTCCTTTTGCGAGGTATGTGGCAATGAACTATGGCCAGTTAACCATGCCATTTAAACGTTACCAGATACAACCCGTTTGGCGTGCCGACAGGCCCCAAAAAGGCCGCTACCGTGAGTTTTACCAATGTGATGCAGA
>CANBSW010000210.1 GCA_947372235.1 Chitinophagaceae bacterium
GTTTTTCGGTTTCAGCCATTACCTTTGCCGTCCGAAATTTTAAACGGATTAGAATGCCTACAATACAACAATTAGTAAGAAAAGGTCGCGAAATTATCAGGGCGAAAAGTAAATCAAGGGCTTTGGATTCCTGTCCACAGCGTCGTGGAGTATGTACACGTGTGTACACAACTACGCCAAAAAAACCAAACTCAGCCCTTCGTAAAGTAGCGAAAGTGCGTTTGACCAATAAGATCGAGGTGATCGCTTATATTCCGGGTGAAGGCCATAACCTGCAGGAGCACTCAATTGTGCTGATCCGCGGTGGTCGTGTAAAGGACTTACCGGGTGTACGTTACCACATTGTTCGTGGTAGTTTGGATACTGCGGGTGTAAAAGATCGTAAAAAGAGCCGTTCTAAATACGGTACTAAGAAAGAAAAAGCAAAAAAATAATTTCTCAATAAAAGGCTGAGTAAAGTTTTAATACTTGAAGAAATTCAGCCGAAAGTAAAAATTAGAACATGCGTAAAGCACAAGCCAAAAAATTACCCCTCGCTCCTGACGGACGTTTTAACGATAAACTGGTTACCCGTTTCATTAATAACCTGATGTGGCAGGGTAAGAAAAGTACTGCTATCAATATTTTTTATGACGCAGTTGACAAGGTTACCAAAACAACCGGTGAAGATGGTTATGAAGCCTGGAAAAAGGCAATTGCCAATGTAACTCCGTCTGTAGAAGTTAGAAGTCGCAGAATTGGTGGTGCAACTTTCCAGATCCCTGCAGAAGTTCGTGCCGATCGTAAGATCTCTTTGAGTATGAAATGGTTGATCCGTTACAGCCGTGAAAGAAATGGTCGTACCATGGCCGATAAACTGGCTAATGAGATCATGGCAGCAGCAAAAGGTGAAGGTGCCGCTTTCAAGAAAAAGGAAGATACCCATCGTATGGCAGAAGCAAATAAAGCTTTCTCTCACTTTAAAGTATAAATAACTACTTATATTATTAAATAAGGCCCTGATTATCAGGGCCTTATTTTTTTTGTCATTTTTTTTCAAAAAAAGTTGACTATTTTATACTACATGTCGTTCATTCGCACTACATTTGTAGTGTTATCACTACTAAAGGTCAAAACATCGACTATAAGAAAGTGAGAAATCCATCCAATTATCCTTGTAAAAGCTAGATTTTACAATCCAATCTATCCGATTCTATGAGTCAAATGGAAATTCAACACAGCATCCGCAAGGATCTTTCGAAACAAGTTTCGAAACCGATGGCCGGAAAGTGTTTTTCACATTTCTCATTGATCGTATCTCCTCTGCTTAACCCGTTTACCACGGAATTCTTTACAAAGCTGCAATTCGCAGTCAAAAAGCATCCTGAATGGTAGCCGTGAACATCTCAAATTCCTTTTCGATAGAAAACAATTTGACAAAAATGACAAGCAGACTCAGTTTCCTCACCATTTTGATCTTCACTCTCCTTTTAACAGGATGCAGCAAGACCAATGATGTAGTTGAAACACCAGAGGCAAAACTTGTAAGATTATTGACTGGCGTAGGTAATAAATACTGGCATTTAAATAAAATGTTTATCAATACAGTTCCTCAGTCTTTAACCAGTTCTCAATTGATGTATACCAAAACCTATACCATTAACCCTTCCGTTTCTGATGCAGGCATTTTTTCAGACTCAGATGGTTTAACCGGTAAATGGACCATTACCGGTTCAAAGCAGTTTTATGAATCATTTGTAACTGGTGGCGGAGTTGGAATTCAATTGGACTATACAGTACTTGATATCACAGAAACATCAATGGATATCCAATTCAAATCAAATAACAAATTAGTAGAACAAATATACTATGCGTATTAATAAAGGAACATATCTGATCATCATCTTCATGCTTGCCTGTGCAACAGGTATGGCACAGATGACTGTTCCTTATAATATGTCGCCCATTGCGGTTTCAAGTGGAAATGTTACTGCAAATGGAGGTAATCCCATTGTAAATGATGGTAAAAGCAAGTGTTTAAATGTTTCTTCAGGACTGAATGCCATGACTGCTGCCAGTACAGGTGGACATGGAACTTTTGGTGGATCTTGTGTAGAAGTTACACCGGTAGCAACTGTACTGGTTTCTTTGAAAGATATCAATGTATTCCCTAACCCTACCCATGGATTAAGCGTTATTAAATGCGAAGGACAGTTTGATGTGAATTTGTCTTGCCAGCTTACGATAATCAGCATGGACGGCAGGGTAATGTCTAATCAGATGGTTTTGATGAAAGATATGGTTGCAGGGTATCAAATCAACGCAAGTGCCTATGCAGCAGGAACTTACGTGGTATCTGTGTCGTTTATGAATCAAACATATAATAAGAAGCTCATTAAATTGTAAAATTTAAAGGCGATTAAAATATTATGTCGGGAAAGCGTCGAAGATTAAAAAGGTATCTTTGTAGTATGTAGACTACAAGATCTTTCAGATACTTCCCTGATATTGAGGTTACTTTTTTGTAGAATTTTGGTATTTAATAGTTCATGTATCCTATGAAAAACTATTTTTTACCACATGTCCTATGAAAAACTGTTTTGAAAGTCGTATCCTATGAAAAACTTTTTTACAGAATTACCTGTATATTAATAATATATGGTAGTTTATAAACGTTTTATGTAATATTTAGTTCATATAAATTTTTTATCATGAAACTTGTATTGATCAGAAGCTTAATGATTGTTCAACTGCTGTTAGTAGTTGGTTCGATCAATGCTCAACCTCCAACGGGTATCAACTACCAATCGGTTGCCAAAGATCCTATGAATAATGTGGCCAGAAACCGTAATATTTATGTAAAGTCTACAATACTTCAGTCATCTGCGGTAGGTGGTACAAAGGTTTGGGAAGAAACTTTTGTTGCAACCTCAGATAATGATGGGGTATATACCATTATTATAGGAAGAGGAACCAAATCTCCCAATATCAATATTGCCGATATAGGCCAGATTGATTGGGGTAACGGCCCTTTTTTCTTAAATACAAAAGTAGCGGTAGCGCCTTCCATACCTGCAACATGGTGGGTAGCGGCAGATAACTACCTGGATATGGGGACGGCTCAGATGATGAGCGTGCCTTATGCATTGTTTGCAGGTAATGCCAGTGTTACCAATGTAACCACCAGTTTACCTGCCGGTCCGCCAAATACATTTTTGATCACAGATAGTTTGGGTAATGTAAACTGGGCAACACCACAGGCTGCACAACAAACAGTTACAACCATTACAAATTTCAATATAAAACTGAATGTAACTACCGGGCAAAATGTAACGATTAACCCCAATTCGATTTCAACCGTTACTGTAACTGTTCCAAACGTTCAATTAGGGGATCCTATTTTAGTGACACCTCAGAAAGGATACGATGAATGGACAATTTACTCTGCATGGGTATCGGCTGATAATGAGGTTTCGGTTAAGTTCGCGAATTTTACAGACAATCCGGTAAATGTGTTGGGAAGTGAATATAAAATTGTAGTTATAAAATAATGGATCAATAGAAGGGATAAGGTATCATTATATTATTATGAAATAAATTCTGATAAACCTTGCAAGATAATTTAACGAAGAAATTAATTTGATGCAAACTAACTTGAGAAGATATTATTGGAAGCATGGCATGGTAATTCTTGCTGTGCTCTTCTCTTTGGTGTATACTGCAAGTGCCCAGGTAAATTCTCAGAGAATTTTCGGTGATAATCTGGGTAATCACAAGGCGGTGCAGACACTGCAAATGAATGGTAAATCCATTGTAAATGCCTCAAATGTAGTTATTGGAACTACTACTGCTTTGGATTCTGTAAGTATTGCTTTACAAATAGAATCAAGTAACAGAGCACTTTTAATTTCAAGGATTCCTGATCTTGCAAATATTGCCACACCTTATGATGGTATGATGGTGTACCAAATCAAGGATAATAAATTTTATTTCAGACAGGGAGGCGTTTGGGTGAATTTTGCTTCTTTCAGTAATGGTGTAACTACTATTAATAATCAATTTGGAGATTTTAGAATAATTGCAGATTCTACAATGGGATTGAAATTGGAGGAAGCTACTACCAATGGTGTAAGATATTTGACCATTAAAGCGGATACTACGGCTGCAATTTGGAATGCCAATAAAATCAGGGGTAATCTTATTTCCGGTACTTTGCCATCCAATGGGCAGGTGCTGGTTTTTAATAGTACAACGAATACCTGGGAACCTAAACCGGTTTCGCAGATCAGTTTTACCGGTAATGGTGCGAATACCGATTCTGTTGTTACTACCCTTAATGGAAGTCTGCGAAAAATTGCAGCATCAGAAATTATATTTTTTAAGGATACGACAGCATTGCTTAAAAATTATTTAAAGGTTAGTGATACAGCGGCTAACGCAAAAAATGTTACTGGCGCATCACAACCGAACATAACATCATTAGGAACTTTAAGCGGATTAACAGTAATATCACCGATCAATGGAAGTGTAACCGGTAATGCAGCAACAGCTACAGCCTTACAAACAGCAAGAACGATCAATGGAGTTGCCTTTGATGGCACATCAAATATTTCGATCACCTCAGTTGCAGATGCATCAACATTATCTGGCACAACATTGGCATCAAATGTTGTAAACTCATCATTAACAAGTGTAGGCACATTAACTGGTTTAACAGTTACTGCACCGATCAACGGAAGTGTAACAGGAAGTGCAGCAACTGTAACTGGTGCATCACAACCGGCTATAACAAGTGTAGGATCTTTAACAGGCTTAACTGTAACTACACCGATCAATGGAAGTGTAACGGGAAGTGCAGCAACAGTAACAGCTGCATCACAACCTTCTATTACAAGTGTAGGAACTTTGACAGGCTTAACGGTTACATCACCGATCAATGGAAGTGTAACCGGTAATGCAGCAACAGCAACCGCTTTACAAACACCAAGAACGATCAATGGAGTTGCTTTTGATGGCACATCAAATATTACGATCACTGCAGTTGCGGATGCATCAGCATTAACAGGAACAACCCTGCCATCAAATATTGTAAACTCATCACTGACAAGTGTAGGCACATTAACAGGCTTAACAGTAACTACACCGATCAATGGAAGTGTAACAGGCAGTGCAGCCACAGTAACTGCTGCGGCACAACCGGCTATTACAAGTGTGGGAACGTTAAGCGGATTAACAGTAACATCACCGATCAATGGAAGTGTAACCGGTAATGCTGCAACTGCAACTAAATTAAGTACAGCAAGAACGATCAATGGAGTTGCCTTTGATGGTACTTCAAATATTACGATCACCTCTGTTGCAGATGCATCAACATTATCTGGTACAACATTAGCATCAAATATTGTAAACTCATCATTGACAAGTGTAGGAACCTTAACAGGTTTAACAGTAACAGCACCTATCAATGGAAGCGTAACAGGAAGTGCGGCAACTGTAACTGGTGCATCACAACCGGCTATTACAAGTGTAGGATCTTTAACAGGCTTAACTGTAACTATACCGATCAATGGAAGTGTAACGGGAAGTGCAGCCACTGTAACAGCAGCGGCACAACCGGCTATTACAAGCGTAGGAACGTTGACAGGCTTAACGGTTACAGCACCGATCAATGGAAGTGTAACCGGTAATGCAGCAACA
>CANBSW010000211.1 GCA_947372235.1 Chitinophagaceae bacterium
CCTTTCTCTCCTCCAACATAAGCACGCGTATAGGTTCCGACATTACTGATTCGGTTAAGATTAGGAGTGACAGCATTTTCCAACACATCTGCAGGTATACCATCCGCTATAATGAATACCACTTTCTGGCTGTAGGAATACATACAAACAAGCATGCAAAAAATAAGAAGGAGTTTTTTCATAGATATATTATTCTTAAAATTCATTGTTCCCTGTCTGTAATTGAACAGTAACAGAAAAAGAATTCTTAAAATACCAGAAAACTCAATAATTAGGTTTAACCGCGAGGACGCAATGGCGCGGGGGTACGCTAGGGTTTTCTCAATAATTAACCTTGCGAAACTTTGCGCCTTAGCGTCTTTGCGGTGAAATAAATCAAAATTATTTTACACTTTACCGTTTTTCTTACGCCTAAAATCAAGTATAAATACTCTATTTTTTTATCAGGTATACCTATACCTTTCTCCTCCAACATTTTAATAGAAAGTAAACAAAAGTCATGCTTGTAAAAACCTTTGGCAGCGCCGTATACGGCGTAGAAGCCATCAATATTACCATAGAAGTAAATGTGAGTATGGGGCAAGGCTATCATATTGTGGGCCTGCCCGATAATGCTGTTCGCGAAAGTTTGCAACGTACTGAGAGTGCCATTAAAACCAATGAGTATTTTATGCCACGTACCAAGATCGTGGTTAATCTTGCTCCGGCTGATATTAAAAAAAGCGGTTCATCATTTGATCTACCAATCGCTATGGGTATTCTGGGTGCCAGTGAACAGTTATTGGAATACGATCGCTTAAAAGATTATGTGATCATGGGTGAGTTAAGTCTGGATGGAACCATTCAACCCATTAAAGGTGCATTGCCCATTGCCATTCAGGCACGCAAAGAAGGTTTTAAAGGATTGATCGTTCCACTGGCCAATGCACGTGAAGCAGGCATGGTAAATAACCTGGAAGTATATGGTGTTGAACATTTGCGCGATGTGGTTGGTTTTTTTGAAGATGCAAACAGCCTGCAACCCGTAATCGTAAACACTCGCGAAGAATTTTTTGGTAACCAGTACGATTTTGATATTGATTTCAGTGAAGTAAAAGGGCAGGAAAACATTAAACGCGCCATGGAAATTGCGGCTGCAGGCGGACACAATGCCATCCTGATTGGCCCGCCCGGTGCCGGCAAAACCATGCTGGCTAAGCGTTTGCCAACCATACTTCCTCCACTCAGTTTACAGGAAGCTTTGGAAACCACCAAGATCCATAGCGTGGCAGGTAAGTTGCCGGAGAACAGTGCGCTGATCAATAAGCGACCCTTTCGTTCTCCTCACCACACCATTTCCGACGTGGCTTTAGTGGGCGGCGGTGGCACACCACAACCCGGCGAAATTTCTCTTGCACATAACGGTATTTTATTTTTAGATGAACTGCCAGAATTCAAACGCACTGTTCTGGAAGTGATGCGACAGCCAATGGAAGAAAGACGCGTAACCATTTCACGCGCAAAAATGGCTTTGGATTTTCCTGCTAATTTTATGTTGATCGCTTCTATGAACCCATGTAGTTGCGGTTATTATAATCATCCGGAAAAAGAATGCACCTGTCCGCCGGGTGCTGTGCAGAAATACCTCAATAAAGTATCCGGTCCTTTATTAGACCGTATTGATCTGCATGTAGAAGTTACGCCGGTTGCCTTTAGTGAATTAAGCAGTCAGCAACAGGGCGAAGCATCTTCTATTATTCGCGAAAGAGTGATCAAAGCAAGAGAACTACAGGCAGAACGATACAAAGAACATCCGGGCATTTATGCCAACGCACAAATGAGCAGTAAACAGCTCCGTGAAATTTGTGTGATCAGTTCTGTAGGAGAAGCTCTTTTAAAAAAAGCCATGGAGCGATTGAATTTAAGTGCCCGTGCTTACGACCGAATTTTAAAAGTAAGCCGCACCATTGCAGATCTTGCAGAAAGCGAAGAAATCAAGCCCGAACATTTGGCAGAAGCCATTCATTACAGGAGTTTGGATAGAGAGGGATGGGCAGGGTGAGGAATATTGAATAATTAATATTGAACATGGAATGAGATAGTTGAAAGTTCAACAATCACAAACACTACTTACAATTTCCTTACCTTCGAAAAGATAGTATTTTTCAATACTCCAATCCCTCTATATGCAATTCAATTCATGGGAATTTCTCTGGTTTTGTTTTGGCATGTTGGTTCTGTATTGGTTTTGCTACAAAAGTGTTTTATTGCAAAATATCCTTCTTGTTGCAGGCAGTTATTATTTCTATAGCCGGCTTCATTTCAGTTTTCCCCTTTATCTTTTATCGCTAACCATGGCCGGTTATCTTTTTGGAAGGGTAATCGAAAAAAGTGAGCATTACCGGAAACCGATCCTGGTAACAGGTTTAATTTTGATCTCTTCCTGTTTAGTAATTCTCAAATACACCAATTTTGGCATTAACACTGTTAATGAGTTGGGGGCCAATTTCAGCTTATTGAAACTTGTAGTTCCTGTTGGACTTAGTTTTTACACTTTCAGTTCCATAGGATACATCACTGATGTTTATCGAAAAAAGGTTTCAGCAGAAAAGAACCTGATCACTTACAGTGCTTATATCAGTTTCTTTCCGCATTTGCTGGCAGGGCCTATTCCTGCTGCAACTACCTTGCTGACTCAATTTAACAAACAAAGAAAATTTGAGGTTACTCAGTTGGAAAGTTCAGTACAACAAATCGCATGGGGATTATTTAAAAAAATGGTGATCGCAGATAATATCAGCATATCCGTTAATTACTGTTTTGCTCATACTGCCACCCTAAACAGTTTTTCATTATACCTGGGCATTGTATTATTCAGTTTTCAGATCTATGCAGACTTTTCCGGTTATTCAGATATTGCAAGAGGGGTTGCTCGATTGTTTGGAATTGATCTCTTTATCAATTTCAAATCACCCTTTCTCAGTCGCAACCCTGCAGAGTTTTGGCGGCGTTGGCATACATCACTTACAAAATGGTTAACAGATTATTTATACAAACCCTTGGGAGGCAGAACAGATAATAAATTCAGATATTCAGCGGTTCTTCTTTTCATTTTTTTATTTAGTGGTTTATGGCATGGCGCTAACTGGACATTTGTTCTTTGGGGATTACTAAACGGATTGTATTTTTTACCATACCTGTTCAGCAATCGCTTAATAAGGTATAAAGAGCAAGCCTGTCCCGGTAAACGTTTGCCTGATTGGAGAACCCTTTTTCAAATACTACTTACCTTTCACCTGATCACTTTCAGCAGGATTCTCTTTAAGTCTAATAATCTTATGCAGGCCAAAGACTATTTTACAGGTCTTGTTTCGCATCATTCACTGATAATGCCTCCCACCTTCCTTTTCCATCATCTTCACTGGTGTGCTTTATTGATCATTCTAGAATGGAGTCAGCGTTTCCGTTCTAATCCGTTGGATCTGAAAATCCCATTGCCCTTACGTTTACTGGCATACGGAATAATTGTTTCACTAACTATACTTTACCACAAGCCATTATCTTTGCAGGAGTACTATTATTTCAGATTCTAATACCTTGTTCTATGAGAACTATGATTGGCTGTTTTATTTTGATTAGCGTTTGTACTATTTCCTGTCAGGATGACCCTAAAAATAAACAAGAATCCCAAAATAACTCAGTCGTTACAGAAACAGTTGATATAGAACATGAAACTCTTTTAAAAACCTACCCACAGGTACCCGATGCATCTGCTATGTTGAATGCCGGTGATACCGGTAATGCTGTATATAGGTTATGCCAGCAACGATATACTGATCAATTATCAGCCTTAAAAAAAGAAGCCGATGGCATTGGTGCTAAATTGCTTGTTGTTATTTTATCGCCTGAAGTTGGCGAAGCAGCTACGGTAAGTTTACAAAAAGGGGTTCCTTTTATTTTAGAAGCTGCAAAAAAAGAAGGGCTTGATGCTTTTGACATGACAAGTGCATTATCAAAATACACACCGCAACAAATAACACAAATGCCTAAGGATGGACACTGGTCTGCCGATGGTGCTAAAATAGTAGCTTCTTTATTCCAGCCAATCATTGGTAAATATGCCGCACACCGTGGCACCAAAACTTTTACTGAAACCGAAAGACCAAAACTACTTGGCGATCTTGATCCAAACCTGAACATGGCATTGGATGGGGGGAAGGACATTCCCTACCAACTTATCACCAACAGCCAGGGTTTTAGAATGGAACAGCCGCTTACCTTTCCTAAAACCAAACAAAGAATTTTGTTTATAGGCGATTCACAGATCTATTCCCCTTTCCTGGATAATAACCAGACCGCTGCGGCTTTGTTGCAACTACAAAACGCAGATAAGGAAATCATCAATGGCGGTGTGATAGGATATACTTTGGATGATTGTGTAGGACTGGTTGCACAAAAAGCAAAATATGCCGAGCCAGATATTATTGTGCTGGTTACCAATCCTAATGATATTGGTGATTTTTATTTTACGCAACGTAACAGAATGGGTCGTTCAAAAAAAGCATATACGCCAACTGGTACTGAGCTTGCATTATATAAGCAATTGTTTCCGGCAAAATAAGATAACTTCATTTCAAATAATAAAGGGTACTAAAGAAGCAACCCTTTTTTGGTATTCCTGATAAACATTCCCATATTCTATAACCAACTTTTTTTCTTCAAACCAGGCACCTATCACTGTATACAGGGTAATACAGATACAACTCAACCCATTATTGGAATAGGGATAATACAAGAACAGGGCCCATACAAATAACAAAGTTCCAAAATACAATGGGTGACGAACATATGCATGCATCCCATCCAATTGCAGAACCGGCTCTCGTTTAGTTCCCAAAATGGCATCGATCCCACTCAGATCAAGAAAATATTTTTTGATACATAACAGCATAATGACCAATCCTGCTATAACCAATGTCCCTGTTATTATCTTTTGAATGATGGATGGTTGCCACAAAATTACTTTGGCACAATTGAAATGGTAATAAAGTACCACAAGTAAAGTTAGTGTAGCCAATATTGAATAAGTAAGTCGATAATACTTATATCCTTGTTTCAATATTTTTTTCGCAGGTTCTTTTATCAGATCGGTTGCAAGAAAACTATGTATCAACCCAAATAATAACCAGGCAATAAAGAGTTGAGAATAGCTGTTTAGCAAAGTAGTTAGTTGTATGGTTCAAGATTGATAATGGAATATCTATTAAATTTAACGTGTTGTGCTATTTAAAAAATGAAGATCTCGATTATTCGGAATTCATTGTCGCTCAAGGCCGCTGGGCCCCGTCCCTGTTACCGGACTGCTTTGGCCTCTTCCAAAATGTGCTTCGCATCATTTTGGATGCCTTCGCCTTCGCTTGGCACCGAACCCAAAAGGTCCTTCCACAGGGACTGATTAGAAATTATTCATCAATCACGCTTTAATTATGAATTCTATTTCATAGGCTAGGTATTATTTGTATCATCTAATAGCACAACACGTTTTTATTTAATCAATTTACTTCCAGTTCATCTTTACCCGGGAGCTTAGGAAATAGGGCATGACCCGGTGTTTGATACCAAAATACCGTTGAAGCAATATCATCCTGTAAAGGCAAATATCTTCCGTCGCCTCTCCAACCAAGTGCCTGAATGG
>CANBSW010000212.1 GCA_947372235.1 Chitinophagaceae bacterium
TACCCCGTGTTTAACCGGCACAAAACCAACAACGTTTTCTGCATCAATGGTAACGGTTTTGGTGTCGGGGTTTTGCGATACACGCATGTGACCAACAAAATCACGATTGGCGGACGGCCAGGGAAAATTGAGCTCAGAATAATAATATAATTCATGAGCCGATATTTTTTTAATCAGAGAAGAAGAAACCGTGCTGTATAACCAACCCGCTCCGGCGTCCACATCTAAAATAAGTGCAACAAATTGCGAAAGGCTTGCCGAAACAGAACAATCAACCCTAATCATATTAAGTTTTGAATTCGGAACCGGTTTCGAAAATACCAGAATACCGTCTTTGTTGATCCGCTCTTTCCAAATATCCTGGGCATAACAAAATGAGAAAGTAAAGGAGAGAAAGAATAACAGGCAAAGTGGCCGGACCATCGCATCAAAATTTAGTAATCTAAAAATACAACCACCAATGGCTACGATTGTTACACATTTATAGCCCAGCCCACAAACACAAAGTGTAGCAAAAGCCGAAAAACCGTGAAAAAAAACGAAAACTGCGTATAAATACGCTTGTGGGTGAAAAAGGAGGGGCTTATTTTTATTCTCTTGGCAACAATAACGACTTAACTAAATACGTTAGGAAAAAAATACTAAAAAAATTAGTGTGTATAAGTAAAAACGACTACTTTTATGTCTCCATTAAATTTGACCCATAAATACTAAACCATGAGTAACGCAGAAAAACTGAAGGCGCTTAAGCTGACGATCGACAAGATTGACAAAGACTACGGTAAGGGTAGTGTAATGATGATGAATGAAAAAAGCCAGGACCCAATGGAAGTCATTTCCACAGGATCGATTGGACTAGATGCCGCGCTTGGCGTTGGCGGATTACCAAAAGGAAGAATTATTGAAATATACGGGCCGGAATCATCCGGTAAAACCACGATCGCCATTCACGTGATCGCAGAAGCACAGAAAAAAGGCGGAATGTGTGCTATTATTGATGCTGAGCACGCTTTCGATAGTTCTTATGCCATGAAACTGGGTGTGGATGTAGACAACCTCCTGATCTCACAACCGGATTATGGTGAGCAGGCTTTGGAAATTGCCGACAGGCTCATCCTTTCCGGAGCCCTGGATGTGGTGGTGATCGATTCTGTTGCAGCACTGGTTCCTAAAAGTGAACTTGAGGGCGAAATGGGCGACAGTAAAATGGGATTGCATGCAAGATTGATGAGTCAGGCGTTGCGTAAACTCACGGCTACCATTAATAAAACCAATACCATCTGTATTTTTATTAACCAGCTTCGTGAGAAGATCGGTGTGATGTTTGGTAACCCCGAAACCACTACCGGAGGTAATGCATTGAAATTCTATGCATCGGTTCGTTTGGATATCAGAAGGATGTCACAGATTAAAGACGGCGATACGGCGGTAGGGAATCACGTAAAAGTAAAAGTGGTTAAAAATAAAGTGGCTCCACCATTCCGTGCGGCAGAGTTTGATATTGTGTTTGGAGAAGGGATCAGCAAAGTGGGAGAAATTATTGATATGGGGGTTGAGCTGGGCATTGTTCAGAAAAGCGGTTCCTGGTTTAGCTATGATGCCAATAAATTAGGACAAGGCCGAGATTCGGTAAAAACCCTCTTATTGGATAATCCGGAAATGGCCAATGAAATTGAAGCGAAAATCAGGGCCAAGATCAGCGAAGTAAAAGCTGCGGCCGAAGCATAAAAATTGTTTTTGATGGGTTAGTTAGTATGAACCACCTCTTGGGAAAGGGGTGGTTTTTTATTTTTAGAAAGAGCAGAAAAAGAGAAAAGAGACCCGATATCTCCCCGGAATTAGAATTTATCTGTTTATATATAGAAAATGTCAAAAAAACACACATTTAAATTGCTAAAATCTTATGCTTTGGCTTACCGGGGTTGGTGTTCATTTGTTACATTTAGAAGAATAATTAACGGCATTGCTCTATTCGCTGATCAAAATATCTGTTAGACTTGCGCTTTACATTTTCTGTAAAAAGAGGGTGATCGGGGGGCGGGAGTCGTTATTGGTGCGTGGTCCGGTTTTGATCGTTGCCAATCACCCAAACTCATTTTTAGATGCCATTATTATAGGCTCTCTGTTTAACAGGCCGGTTCATTTTCTGGCCCGTGGGGATGCTTTTAATAAACCCTGGCATGCAAAATTGCTCCGGATTTTGAATATGATCCCTGTTTATCGCCTTAGTGAAGGGAAAGAGAATCTTTATTTAAACGAGGCGGCTTTTCAAAAAAGCAAAGAGGTTTTGTCTCAAAAGGGTATCGTACTCATATTTATTGAGGGAATTTGTGTTCACAAACATGAGCTGCAGCCGTTTAAAAAAGGCGCCGCCAGAATTGCTCTTGAAAGCAAAACAAAAAGCGACCTGCAAATTCTGCCCGTTGGCATAGCCTATGATTCTTTTGAACATTTTGGAAAAGCGATCAATATTGATTTTGGAAAACCAATTCGTGTAAAGAGCCTTTTTCCCTTTGAAGAAGAAGCCAGAAGCATCCGCCATTTTAATGCGGTATTGTATGAAGAGATCAATAAAAGAATAAGCGTTCCTGTCAGCATAAAAACAGATCAAACCATAAAAAAAATAATTCTCTTCATTCCCGCCGTCATCGGATATCTTTTACATATTCCGCTATACGCGCCACTAAAAAAATTTCTCCAAAAGAAAACGAAGGGGACTGTTTTTTTTGATTCTGTTTTATTTGGCTCCCTGTTATTTCTTTATCCGCTTTATCTAATCATCGTTACAACAACACTCGCCTTCGTTTATCCTCACATCATATATATCGTAGCGGTACTTCCCTTTCTGGCCTGGTGTGCGGTGCAATGGCGGCGCTGTTTTTAAAATCATAGAAAAATCCGTGTAATCCGCGCCCCGGGTTACCTTATCTTCATAGAAAGAATTAATATCCAAAAACATGTCGACAATTAAAATACTCGGATCAAGAAAAAGAATAGCATTGGTAGCACACGACCATAAAAAAGCAGACCTGCTGGAATGGGCCATGCATAACATAACGGTTTTGGCGCGTCACGAATTGTTTGCAACCGGAACAACCGGAAAATTGCTGGAAGAAGCGCTAGATCGTCCGGTAAAAAAATTATTAAGTGGCCCGCTGGGTGGCGACCAACAGATTGGCGCCATGATAGCGAATGGAGAAATTGATATGATGTTCTTTTTCTGGGACCCTATGGAAGCGCAGCCACACGACAGTGATGTAAAAGCATTGCTGCGTTTATGTGTAGCCTGGAATATACCCATGGCCTGTGACAGGGCTACTGCAGATTTTATAATGACATCTCCCTTTATGCATGAAGAATATGAATCAACCATTCCGGATTATGATGGGTATTTGAACAGAAAAATAAAGGCCGATGAATAAAGTGGTTTTGCGCCCCTGGCAAAAGCAGGATGCGCAGGAGCTGGCCGCCGTAGCCAATAACCGCAATATCTGGAACAATGTGCGGGATGCGTTGCCTAATCCGTATACCGTGATGGATGCCTTGCAATGGATCTCACACGTAAACAACCAGAATCCGGTTGTAAATTTTGCCATTGTTTGTAATGGATTGGTAACAGGAAGTATTGGTTGTACATTACGCGATGATATTGCGCGCAAATGCATAGAGATCGGTTATTTTGTGGGCGAAACTTACTGGGGAAAAGGCATTGCTTCTGAAGCGGTAAAACAGCTTACAGAATTTATTGCCACCAGACTGGACATTGTAAGAATTGAAGCCCATGTTTTTGCATCGAACAAAGCGTCGATGAAAGTGTTACAAAAGAACGGATTTTATTTGGAAGCCATTTGCCGGAAAGCCGCCTATAAGAACAATGAATTACTGGATGATTATATCTGGGTAAAATTGTTATCATAACCAAAACCAAACTATGAGAAAGCTCCTTTTACTGATTGGCGTTCTGAGCGGCCTGCAAAGTATTTCGCAGGAAACGGTTTCGAAAACAGACATACCCGCTGCCGCACGGTTGTTTGACCTGAATTTTACCCAGAAAGAAATTGATACAATGTATGATGGGGTTAGAGGAAATTTGGCTGGATACAAATCCATGCACAAACAAACCTTAAACAATAATGTGCCGATGAGTTTGTGGCAAAGCCCCGTTTTGCCCGGAATGAAATTCAACGAAAAACAGGAACTGATCAACTGGAATATTCCAACGAATGTGCAAATGCCGGCGAATAAAAACGACCTTTCGTTTTACTCTATTCTTCAACTGGCATCGCTGATCAAAAACAAAAAGATCAGTTCGGTTGCGCTCACACAATTTTTTATTGATCGGATTAAAAAATTTGGCGACAGTTTGCAATGTGTGATCACAGTTACAGAAGAAATTGCAATGAAACAGGCCAAAGAGGCAGATGCAGAAATTGCCAAAGGAAAATACAAGGGGCCGCTTCACGGAATTCCTTATGGATTGAAAGACCTGTTTGCCGTTAAAGGAACCAAAACCACATGGGGCGCTGCACCGTATAAAGACCAGGTAATTGATGAAGACGCATTTGTGTATTCACAATTAAAATCTGCAGGAGCAGTACTGGTAGCCAAATTTACATTGGGCGCGTTGGCCATGGGTGATTATTGGTATGGAGGAAGAACAAAAAATCCATGGAATCTTAAAACAGGATCATCGGGATCATCGGCAGGATCAACTTCTGCAACGGTTGCGGGATTGGTTCCTTTTGCGATTGGCACAGAAACATTGGGATCAATTGTTTCGCCATCTTCAACATGTGGTGCTACAGGATTGAGGCCAACATTTGGAAGTATTAGTAGAAGCGGCGCAATGACACTTAGCTGGAGTCTGGATAAAATTGGCCCGATCTGCAGAAGTGCAGAAGATGCGGCGGTTGTATTTAATTATATCCACGGAACAGACGGACTGGATATGAGTGCGGTAAACAAACCCTTTAACTACAAACCGAATACCGATGTTAAGAAAATGAAAGTAGCGTATGCGAAAAATTATTTTGATAAAATAACAGATACCAGCCGTAACGAATGGAAGGTGTTGGATGCTTATAAAAAATTAGGCGTGCAGTTAATACCTGTTGAGTTTCCGGATAGTGGCGTGTATAATTTTCCGGTGGTGGGAATCATTATCAATGCAGAATGTGCTGCAGCGTTTGATGAGTTTACCCGTAATAATATTGATGATGAAATGACAATGCAGGGGAGGAACGACTGGCCCAATAGTTTCAGAACATCCAGGTTAATTCCTGCGGTGGAATATATTAATGCCAACCGGCATCGTTTTTTACTGATGCAAAAAATGAACGAGTTGATGAAGAATGTGGACGTGGTGATTTGTCCAACAAGAGGAAGCGGCAACCAGTTAGCAATTACTAATTTAACAGGACATCCTGTTGTGTGTATGCCAACAGGATTTGATAAGCGAAACAATTTACCAACGAGCATTACATTGGTAGGACGGCTATATGACGAAGCCACCTTACTCTCTGCTGCAAAAGCCTTACAGGATGCGACATCGTGGGATGATGTGCATCCGGCGATGTTTAAGTAAAAAAACAATTATTTTGAA
>CANBSW010000213.1 GCA_947372235.1 Chitinophagaceae bacterium
TCCTCCGCAAACCCGCTGCACAATGCAGTGGCAATACTTTTATTGATGAGGAAGTAATGGCTGCAGAAGGCATTACAGATCTGAGTCATTATTCTGTTGTGCCGGGTGCAGAATTGTATAGGGACCTATTCGTATAAACCAGCTGTATCGCAATCATTCAGTATGAAGAAGCAGCAACAGGGTATCTTTTTATTTATTGGATTATTTCTTTGTAATACCTGTTTCTCACAGATCATCATCGACCCAACAGTAGAAACTCGGTATAAAGATGCGGTTCAGAAAGTACCTGAAGAATTTCAGATCATATTCAAAAAGAAAGATGAACCGGGTTTAACACAACAGTTACACGATCATCTGGAGAAACTTGGTTTTGGGATCTTCACTCTTCACCAAATGGATACTTTAAATAAAGAAGATCGTTTCCCATATGCAAAAGGTTCTATTGAAATAACCGATATTGATACATTTTACTCATCAAATAAACCAAAGAAATACGAGTTTAGTGATGGCAGCGACACCTATCTCCCAATATTCATGAACGCAGTTTTAAAAAATGATTCTTTATTGATTTTTCTGCCCTATATATGGGAACCACAAATAAGAAATATTGTAACTATCCATTCCGTTTCAGCTGTTTATTGGGATTACAGAAAACAGGATTCTATTTTTAAGCTCAGTGCAAATGGCCCTAAAATAAACGAGATTCATTTACCAATGAAAACAATCCGTTTTAGTTTATCTGCCGGTCATTACAAAGCAGGTGATACTGTTTATGGCGAAGTAGAACAGGAAACGCCGGTGTTTTATGAAGAAAACCCATTATACAAATCAGGATATATTCAACAACGGCTTCACGTGAAGTATGTATTTCAGATAATTATTCTCTCACCTGAAGTAACTTTATAACCACAATCATCATGAAAAAACTCTTATTAACATTAGCAGTTACTGCTGCAGTTTTTACATTACCGGCTCAAAAACCAAATATCAAAAGCGAGGCAATAAAAGATATTGACGGAAAATATGAACAGTATAAAAAAACCGCATTGCAAATATGGAACTATGCAGAAGTAGGTTATAAGGAGGAGAAAAGTTCTGCATTGCATCAACAAACCTTAAGGGATAATGGCTTCACCGTTCAATCCGGTGTAGCAGATATTCCCACTGCATTTGTAGCAACTTATGGAAGCGGCAAACCCGTGATCGGTATACTTGCAGAGTTTGATGCATTGCCCGGTTTATCTCAGGAAGCCAATCCTGAAAAAAAACCTGTTGCCGGTAAAGATGCAGGCCATGGTTGCGGCCACCATTTGTTTGGCACCGCTTCTGTTGCTGCAGGCATAGAGATCAAAAAACTGATCGAAGAAAAAAAAATAACAGGTACTATTCGTGTGTATGGTTGCCCCGCAGAAGAAGGTGGCAGTGGCAAAGTATATATGGTTCGTGCAGGTTTGTTTAATGATGTGGATGCTGCCATCACATGGCACCCGTCTGACAGCAATGCAGTTACCATGACGAGTTATTTATCAAATATCTCAGCCAAATTCCGTTTTCATGGATTGGCTGCTCATGCTGCCGCTTTTCCTGAAAGAGGAAGGTCTGCATTGGATGCCGTTGAGTCGATGGATTATATGGTGAATATGATGAGGGAACATATCCCATCAGACACACGAATCCATTATGTAATTACCAACGGAGGTAAAGCACCCAATGTAGTTCCTGATTTTGCAGAAGTGTATTATTATGTGAGGCATCCAAAAAGAGACCAGAGTAAAAGTATTTTTGAACGTGTTGTCAAAGCCGCTAATGGTGCTGCATTGGGTACAGAAACTACGATGGATTATGAAATTATTGGAGGCACACATGATATGTTGATGAATACAACCCTTGCCATGGCCACACAAAAAAATCTGGATATGGTAGGTGGTGTAAGCTATACCAAAGAAGAAATAGAATTTGGCAAAAAGATACAGGCAAGTTTTACCTATAAGGCACAAGCCATTGAAACAGCTGCCACCATTAAGCCATTCAAAACAAAACCCGATGCCGGAGGAGGTTCTTCTGATGTGGGAGATGTAAGTTATTTAGTACCGACGGTAGAAATGAGTGCCGCCACCTGGATCCCCGGCACACCCGCACACAGCTGGCAGGCCGTTGCCTGCGGCGGAACAGAAATAGGCACCAAAGGAATGATGGTTGCGGCAAAAACCATGGCATTAACAGCGATCGATCTTTTTACAGATCCTGCATTGGTAGTAAAAGCAAAAGAGGAATTTAAAATGGTAAAAGGCAATTACCAATACAAAGCTTTATTGGGAGATAGAAAACCGGCGTTGAATTATCGTGATTAATTTGAAAATTCTCTGTGTAACTCCCTATCTCTGTACCTCTGTGTTGAAAAAAAATTCACTTAGTTTTTGGCTTTTTTCAACACAGAGGTACGGAGGAACAGAGTTACACAGAGGGTTTTACTTCTTCTCCACCACTCTCCTATACACTTCCATATCAATTGCTTTCTCGCTCTTGGCAATGATTACTGTGGCGATAGTATTGCCGATCATGTTGGTTAGGGCCCTTCCTTCGCTCATAAATCTATCAACTCCAATTAATAAGGCAAGACCTTCAAGTGGGATTACTTTTAAAATGGTAAGCGTTGATGTGAGTACAATAAATCCACTCCCCGTAACACCGGCAGCACCTTTACTGGTTACTAATAAAATACCGATGATGGTTAGCTGTTGTGTTAATGATAGATCGATATTGAATACCTGCGCAAGAAATATAGTGGCCATACTTAAATAGATGGTGGTTCCATCGAGGTTAAAACTATAGCCGGTGGGTATGATCAATCCAACAACGGTTTTATCGCATCCGGCTTTTTCCAGTTTTTCCATGATATTAGGGAGAACCGATTCGCTGCTGCTGGCGCCGAGTACGATGAGTAATTCTTCTTTGATATATCCAAGCAATTTCCAGACACTGAAACCAAAATATCTTCCGATCAAATTCAACACTACAAAAATGAAAACAAGTGAAGTGATATAGTACGCCAACAATAATTTACCCAACACCACCAAACTGCCAAACCCAAATTTCCCGATCGTATATGCCATACCACCAAAAGCACCGATCGGACTCAACTTCATTACAATATGAATGATATTGAAGAATGCCTTATTCAAACTTTCAAACATGGAAACGATCTTTTCACCACTGGTTTTCATTTTGGTTAATGCAACGCTGAAGAGCACACCAAAAAATAAAACCTGCAACAGATCACCTTTGGCAAAAGAATCCATGATATTAGTGGGAACGATATGCGAAAAGAATTCGCCCCAGTTCATGTCTTTGGCGGCAGAAGTATATTTATCCAGGTTCTCTTTGGGAAGATGATCTGTGGCAATACCGGCACCGGGTTTTAAAACATTGGCAACTATTAATCCTATGATCAATGCAAGTGTGGTAACAATTTCAAAATAGAGCAATCCTTTACCGCCAACACGGCCTACTTTTTTTAAATCACCTGCTCCGGTTATTCCCAACACAATGGTTAAAAAGATCACCGGCGTGATCACCATTTTGATCATGTTGATGAAGGTTTCGCTGATCAGTTTTGCAGTAGGTGCAAAGGCAGGAAACAGCCATCCGGTAAATACACCCAATGCAATACCAATGATCACCTGAACGTACAATACTTTTAGATACTTCATTGGGAGTTAGTTTATCTGGCAATCTACAAAATCAATTTCACGCAAGGGCGCAAAGGCACAATAAAAAAGCCACAGATGCACAGATTATCACAGAAAAAATCTGTGCAAAATCTGTGCATCTGTGGCGAAAAAATATACTCAACCACTAATCCATCTTCTCCGGCCTCATTTGAGGGAACAGTAGAACATCCTGGATAGAAACCTGATTGGTCATCATCATACACAATCTGTCAATCCCTATTCCAATACCGGATGTTGGCGGCATTCCATATTCCAGTGCACGTAAAAAATCGTGATCAATAAACATCGCTTCATCATCTCCACGCTCCATCAGCTGAACCTGCTCTTCAAAACGTTCACGCTGATCAATCGGGTCGTTCAACTCTGAATAGGCATTCGCAATTTCTTTTCCGTTTACCATCAGTTCAAAACGCTCTACCAGTCCGGGTTTGCTGCGGTGCTTCTTGGTTAGCGGACTCATCTCCACCGGATAATCAATAATAAAAGTTGGCTGTATAAAAGTATGTTCGCTGGTGGCACCAAAGATCTCATCAATCAATTTTCCCTTACCGATATTACCGGGTACATCAATACTTAATTGTTTACAAACATCTCGCAAACCGGTTTCATCCAAACCACTTACATCAATGCCTGTATTCTCTTTAATGGCATCATGAATGCTGATACGTTTGAAAGGTGCTTTAAAATTGATCACTTTATCGCCTAATGGCACATCTGTTGTGCCATGCAATGCCAAAGCAATTTTCTCGAATAACTGCTCGGTGGTTTCCATCATCCAGAAATAATCTTTGTAAGCAGTGTACCACTCAAGAACTGTAAACTCAGGATTATGCGTTCTGTCCATTCCTTCATTACGAAAATTTCGGCTGAATTCATATACCCAATCAAACCCACCTACGATCAAGCGCTTCAAATACAGCTCATTCGCAATACGGAGGTAGAAGGGCGTGTCTAATGCATTGTGGTGTGTAACAAACGGCCTTGCCGCTGCACCGCCGGGAATAGCCTGTAAAACAGGTGTATCCACTTCAAGCGCTCCCTGTGCATTTAAAAACTCTCGGATGGTATTGATGAGTTTTGTTCTTTTTACGAAAGTATCTTTTACTTCAGGGTTGATGATCAAATCCACATAACGCTGGCGGTAACGGAATTCGGGATCGGTAACTGCATCAAACACATTCCCTTCCTCATCTCTTTTAATTACCGGTAAGGGTTTTAAAGATTTGGTAAGTAAAGTAAGCGTTTGTGTATGAATTGAAGTTTCTCCTGTTTTGGTGATGAATGCATATCCGGTAACACCAATGATATCTCCTAAATCCAGTCCGTGTTTTACCACATTATCCCAGAAAGATTTGTCTTCATCCGGGCACAGATCATCTCTTTTTACATATAATTGTATAATGCCTTTGCTATCCTGGATCTTGATAAAGAAGACCTTGCCTTTATCATTGATACTCATAATACGCCCCGCCACACAAACCGCAGCAAACTGATCTTTGGTTTCTTCGGTATAATTCTCCTTGATATTGGTTGAAAAATGGGATACAGGATATAAGGGTGCAGGATAGGCATCAATACCCGCTTCCTGCAGTTTAACCAGTTTCTCACGTCGGATCAGCTCCTGTTCAGACAAATGTGTTTGACTCATAATTATGTTCGATTTACTTAAAGAGCAGCAAATTTAGCTGTAAAACGCTAAATGCTGAATGCAAAAGGCTAAATGCTTTTTGAAAACAGGATTTACAGCATTATGCTTTCAGCATTAAGCATTCGGC
>CANBSW010000214.1 GCA_947372235.1 Chitinophagaceae bacterium
TGAGGCAAATCTGAATTCTTTTAATGAAATGAAGAATTCAGGAAATACCAGACTGATAAAGAACCGGAAAGTGTTAAATGAAATGTTAGACTACGAAAAAAACGTTTACAAATACGAACAGTTGGGATTGCTGGAAGCAAAAGAAAATGGGATGGTTTACCCACTGATCGGTTTGCTGTTTGATGCATCGGTGTTTGACAAAATGTTCGTTCGTTCTTCTATGATCCGGAATGAAATGAGTGAGAAAGATTTTGCCACGGGCTCCCGTTTTTATATCCGTCGTCCGGAAGGAAATCCGCAAATGCGTAGCAGAAACCCGGATCAGATTAATCAACTGATCTATTTTATTCACCAACGAAAATCTACTTTTTTTGGACAAATAACTATCCTGCTTAACCAAAAAACGATGGCTACTGATTTGATCTTATCGCTTGATAAAGAATACCACTTAGAAAAAGAATAACTCCAAACTTTATACTCAAAAATCCAAACTGCTTTTATGGAAGTACACCACCACCCACACG
Source organism: Chitinophagaceae bacterium (assembly GCA_947372235.1). GTDB lineage: Bacteria > Bacteroidota > Bacteroidia > Chitinophagales > Chitinophagaceae > Sediminibacterium. The sequence goes on from CANBSW010000214.1 coordinate 525, forward strand.
TAGAAAAGAAAAGTTTCAAAGAATACCTGTTAGAAGGATTGATGATCTTTCTGGCGGTGAGTATGGGGTTTATTGCGGAGAATATCCGGGAACATTTTGTAGATAAGGAAAGAGAACAGGAATACATGCATTCATTGTATCAGGATTTAAAAACAGATATTGTTTCATTAAGTAGCGCCATTAAAGATAATGAAGAGGATATTGCTATGTATGATTCGATATTTACCATTTTCAAAACCAAACGATATGTAAAAGAAACTGCTAATGTTTATTATTATATAAGAGAAAGCATAGCTGTTAGAAGTTTTTATCCGACTGATGGCACGTTAAAGCAATTAGAAAATGCGGGTGGGTTTCGGCTTATCAAAAACAGATCAGTTGTTGATAGCCTTCAATCTTATAAACAAGTGACCTTTAGGTTAAAAGATATACAAGAATATGAACACCAATATTTCATGTCTGCTAAAAATCAAATGGGAAAAATATTTGATGCTTATGTTTTTGATTATATTGTAGGTAATAAAGTAGATACTTCTTTTAAGCGCCCGGATAAAAATTATCCGTTACTGCCATTTACAAATGCAGATTTAAATGAGTTTCATGTACCAATGAATCTTATAAAAGGAAATCGGTTCGCACAAATACGGGTTATGGTATTGCTGCAACAAAAAGCAACAAATTTAATAAAGCTCCTTAATGAAAAATATCATTTAGAAAATGAATAAACTATGGAAGTACATCATCATCCACATGTAGAAAAGAAAAGCTTCAAAGAATACCTGTTAGAAGGGTTAATGATATTCTTGGCTGTAACAATGGGATTTTTTGCTGAAAGTATCCGTGAGCATATCACTGAATCGAAACATGAAGTAGAATACATGAAATCATTGGTCAATGATCTGCAATTAGATACTGCCTATATTAACAGAAGCAATGAAGCCCGCGATACTGCAATTTTGGCCAGCAGAACCCTTCTCCGAAATTTTAAAGAAAATCCATCGGCAGTCAAATGGCCCGCTGAATACCATAAACTTATTTCAAAAAGCAATGTGCTTAAAATTTTTATTAACCACTCGGGTACGATAGATCAATTGAAAAGTTCGGGGTCAATTAGACTGGTGCGGAACAAAGAGATCGTAGATGCGATAGAAAGTTATTATAATCAGATAAAGAGAATTGATAACCTGAATAGCCTTTATCTTTCAAATCAGCAACACGGATCTGAATTAGTAAGTAAATTGATTATTGCCAAAGACGATATTAATAATTACGACTCCCTTTTTCAGTATACTAAAGGCCTGCCCGTATCAGTATATTTTTACTTAAATGAAAGTTATTTGAGTGAATACATCAATAACCTGATATATAGATTACAACTCAATGTTGGCGGTAAGCAGATACATGAAGAAATTATAGCTAAAGCGGTGCAATTAATTGGTAAAATAAAGGCAGAATATCATTTAGAAAAAGAATGACAAATTTCAAAATCACAAATTCCAAAATTCCAAAATCAGAGTCATGGAAGTACATCACCACCCACACGTAGAAAAGAAAGGCTTAAAGGAATATATACTGGAAGGATTGATGATATTCTTAGCTGTTACTATGGGATTTATTGCAGAGAATATTCGTGAGTCCATATCTAAACATGAACAAGAGCACCAATTGATGGAGGAGATGGCAGAAGATCTGCAAAGAGATACTGCCAGTATGCATTATTATATAGCTTCGACGAAACAAAAAATTTATGTTTTTGATACGCTTATTGATTTGGTTTTTCAAGCCAGAAGTGCTCTGCTGCCTGATAGTGCCTTAAGAAAAATGTATCGGCTGTATGACTTGTCAAAAAGCTGGGGACACCACTCTCCAACAACTAGGGCACTGGATCAGTTAGACAAAGAAAGAGGTTTCGGTTTTCTCAATAAAAAAGAAATTTCAGATAGTATTTTAAAATATAAAGACCTCAATCAGTCTTCAATTACCTTATCCGACAGATTCAGAAGTCGGGAGGAAGACGCAAGAATATTTGCGCAAAATATATTTGACAATGAATATAATAAAGGAGATTCTTTGAATGCTAACGTTCATTCTTTATTACTTCAGATCAGGAAGCTTAAACTACTTACCCTGGATTTTAATACATTAAGTATTTATGGAGCCAAGTTGATCGATGCAAGAATCGTTTTACAAACTTATTTAAGTCGGTTGCATAACAAAGTGCAATTTGCTGAACGCTTAAATATCAATATAACTCATCAATATCATTTAGAAAACAAGTGACAAAATGGAAGTACATCATCATCCACACGTAGAAAAGAAAAGTTTTAAAGAATACCTATTGGAAGGCTTAATGATTTTTTTAGCAGTAAGTATGGGTTTTATTGCCGAGAATATCCGGGAAACCTTTGCTCACCGCGGAAAAGAGCATACAATGATGAAAATGCTTGTGCAGGATCTCGCTTTTGATTCGGTAAAAGATAATAGAACTATTTTACTACAGACAAAGAAACTAAGTGGCCTGGATTCTTTACGTCAGATGATATATGCAGTTTCCGAAAATAAACTTCCGGATTCCTTACTGAGAAGGATGTATTTTTTGAGACGGATGTACGGTGGAAACCTTTATGATTTTAGTCCCACTGAAAGAACTTTAAGCCAGTTTGATAAAACCGATGCGTTTAACATTATACATAACCAGTTAGTATCGGATACAATTGTGTTTTATAAAGAATACAATCAACTCATTATCAAACAACAAAATATTTACATTGAGCACCAGCAGAAGGCCTCCAATACCAGTAATTCATTTTTCGATGCCTCTCTGTTGAAAAATTTTGTCCAAAGAAGCGACTCTACCTCATTCCTGTCTTCTGATAAAATATGTAAGCTATTAATAAATGACAAAATTCAGCTAAATCTTTATGCTAATGAACTGTTCTCTATGAGAGCATCGCTGCTGACCTTAATTAATATGCTAAAAGATCATAAAAGGCACGCCATAAGTTTGATCGCATTGATTCAAAAAGAATATGATCTTGGAAGGGACTTAAATAATGAACAGCCTATTTTTGATACCTCACAATAAATTTATTATAAACAATTGATAATTTAATACCCTCATGGAAGTACACCACCACCCACACGTAGAAAAGAAAAATTTCAAAGAATACCTGCTCGAAGGATTGATGATCTTTCTGGCGGTGAGTATGGGGTTTATTGCTGAGCAAATACGAGAACATTTTACTGAAAAAGAAACTGAGAGAAAATATGTTGAATCTTATTTGGAAGATTTAAAATCGGATCGGTTACGCTTTGACAGAATTATTAATAAAAACAATCAAACAATAACTTATATAGCTGAAACTTTAAAGCTCTTGCATCAATCAACCATTACAGATAGTATCGCCGCACGTTTACATTTCCTGAATTCATGGAATCATGGCAATTTCAATATGATCTTTAACAGGCGAACTTCCAACCAATTAAAGATGGCGGGCGGGTATAAAATAATTTCAAATCAGGCCGTATCTGATAGTATGGCCAAAAGGGATATTGATGCAGATTGGAACGACATGCTAAGAGAAAGAATCTATAACTTAGGTCTTGAAATTTCTACAAAAGCCGCACCAAAAATATTTGACAATTACCAGATGTACGATTTTCTATTCACAGATAGAAAAGATGGCTCAGGTATTAATATTAATGTTATCCTGGTTGACACAGTGAGCTATAAAAAGTTCTTAGCCAGTAATAAAAAAATTTTATTGCTGCCTGCTAATAAACAGGATATAGCATTATACACTGATTTGATAATAATATTTCAAAGAATTGTTACAAATTATAATGTTTCTTTAAAAGACTATAAAGAATCCTCTATAAACCTGACAGCGTTAATTCACAAACAATATCATTTAGAAAGCGAATAACTCAAAACCTAAAACTCTAAACTCCAAACTGTTCTTATGGAAGTACACCACCACCCACACGTAGAAAAGAAAAGCTTCAAAGAATACCTGCTCGAAGGATTGATGATCTTTCTGGCGGTGAGTATGGGGTTTATAGCGGAGAATATCCGGACATATTTTGAGGAAAAGCAAGTGGAGAGGGAATACATAGAATCAATGATTAACGATTTGAAAGTAGATGCCAGAATTATTCAGGGTTGTATAAATCAAAATAGCCAAACTCATTTGCGTTATGCTGACTCATTGATCAAATATCTGGACCGGGAAAAATGGGGGGATATTGAGAAGGCTGCCATTTACTTATATGGCCTGCGTGCTATACTTTCTAATACGCTTAATTTTTCCAATGAAACAATTACACAGCTTAAAAGTGGTGGCGGGGCACGGTTAATAAAACATAGAGCGGCACTGGATAGTATTATGGCATATGATCATAGCATATCATATTTGGAGAGAATGAATAATATTTATATAGAAGCAAGGGGATTAGTTAATGATAGTAGAGCCAGGATATTTTATGCAAAGTCATTGAACTTTCCACCTGATGTTATTAGTTTGGGTATCCCGGATATTAATCCTTTAAGTAAAATAAGTTTGAATGACAATAAAAAGATTGATTGGTTAATTAAAAATGGCAAAGTAAATATGTTGATAGTAGATAATGACCCAAAAGACTTGAATGAATACATTAATAAGGTAAAATATAAGAGGGATACCATCAAAAACTACTTATGGTTGCTTCAGAATACAAAAAGCCAATCATTGAGGCTGATACAATTTTTGCAAAAAGAATATCATCTTGAAAATGAATAACTCCAAACTATAAACTCCAAACTCCAAACTGCCCATATGGAAGTTCACCACCACCCACACGTAGAAAAGAAAAGCTTCAAAGAATACCTGTTGGAAGGGTTAATGATATTCTTGGCTGTAACAATGGGATTTATTGCGGAAGGCATAAGAGAAAATATTACCAAACACGAACATGAACATCATTTAATGGAGATCTT
>CANBSW010000215.1 GCA_947372235.1 Chitinophagaceae bacterium
GCTTTGACCTTCCTGTACTTTAAATTGCTGACCTGCGATTTTTACAACTGCTAACATAGCTACCAAAATTTGGACGGCAAAGGTAAGGTTTCACTCTCAAAAAACGCAAACATTTTTCAAATTATTCTTGTCCCCACAAGTGGAAAACCTTTTTATAGACCATAGACCATAGTCAATGGTCCATAGAGTTTGTACAAATTTGTGAGTAAAACAACAAACTACCGGTGCCAAACTACAAACTTCTCTCTATTTTTGCCCCCTTGTAACGCCCCTTGAAGCCTATGAACCTGAAATCCTTGTTGGCACGTCCCTTTGCCAATTATATATATAATAAGACAAAGAAAGGGATGCTGACCGCTTTAGAAGATCAGGAAGCCATACTTAAAATGCTGCTGAAAACCGGGAAATCCACCGTTTTTGGCAAAGACCACCACCTGGAAGAGGTTACAGACCATGCCGGCTTTACCCAGGCAGTGCCTGTGCGGGACTATGAGCAGCTGAAAACTTATATCAATCAGATAAAAGAGGGTAAGCACAATGTATTATGGAAGGGTAAACCGATCTATTTTGCCAAAACCAGCGGAACCACCAGCGGGGTGAAATATATTCCCATTACAAAAGAATCTATCCCAAATCATATCAATTCGGCCCGTAATGCCCTGCTTTGTTATATGGCGGAGACCGGAAATTCTGCTTTTGCCAGTGGTAAAATGATCTTTTTGAGCGGATCACCCGAATTGGAGCGGATTGCGGGGATACCTACGGGCAGACTAAGTGGTATTGTGAACCACCATATCCCCAGTTACCTCCGATCAAACCAGTTGCCCAGTTACGAAACCAATTGTATTGAAGATTGGGAAACCAAACTGGATGCCATTGTGGCCGAAACCCAGAATAAGGATATGACATTGATCAGCGGCATTCCGCCATGGATGCAGATGTATTTTGACCGTTTGGTAGAGAAATCGGGTAAAAAAGTGGGTGAATTATTCCCTCATTTTAACCTGATGGTACAAGGTGGCGTGAATTTTGAACCCTATAAAGCACGTTTGTTTGAAAGTATCGGCCGAAAAATAGACTCAATTGAACTGTTTCCGGCCAGTGAAGGCTTTTTCGCTTTCCAGGATTCGCAGGAAGCAGAAGGGCTGCTGCTGAATACGAATAGTGGCATTTTCTACGAATTTATCCCCGCAGGGGAGATCTTTAACGAAAATCCTACCCGTTTGAGTTTGAAAGAGGTGAAAGTGGGTGAGAATTATGCATTGATCATTAACAGTAACGCCGGTTTGTGGGGTTATAATATTGGAGATACGGTAAAATTTGTAAGTACGGAACCTTATCGCTTGATTGTTAGTGGGCGAATCAAGCATTTTATCTCCGCATTTGGAGAGCATGTGATAGGTGAGGAAGTGGAACAGGCTTTATTGAAAGCAGCCAATGAAGAGAATGTAAAGATCACCGAGTTTACGGTGGCACCGTTTATTCAGCAGGGGGAAGGGAAAAGTTACCATGAATGGTTTATAGAATTTGAGAATGAACCGGCTGATTTGCCGCAGTTTATCAGTAAAGTGGATAACAATTTGCGTTGTAAGAATGTTTATTATGATGATCTGATTGGCGGAAATATATTAATGCCATTACAGGTTAGAAAAGTAAGAAAGAATGGTTTTATCGATTATATGAAATCTGTTGGGAAACTTGGGGGACAAAATAAAGTACCCAGACTGAGTAATGACAGGAAGATAGCTGACGAACTTGGCGGTTTTCTAATGTAGGATTTGAAATTGTGATGTTGTTACAACGGTATTAACGTAATTTGTATCTCTTTCGGGAGATGGGTTTTAAAAACAGGAAATGAGTCAGAAACGCATAGCTATATTTGGTTCAACAGGTTCTATCGGAACGCAGGCATTGGATGTAATTGCAGCCAATCCGGATCTGTTTACCGCAGAAATTCTTACTGCACAAACCAATGATGAACTGCTCATCACTCAGGCATTGAAATTCAATCCCAATATGGTGGTGATTGGTGATGAGAAGAAATACCTGATCGTAAAAGAAGCTTTATCACATACTGAGATCAAAGTTTTTTCAGGAGAAAAAGCATTGGAAGAAGTGGCAGCTATGGATTGTTACGATATGATGTTGGCTGGTATTGTGGGCTATGCCGGATTAAAACCAACCTTACGTGCCATTGAAATAGGAAAGGCAGTTGGACTGGCTAATAAAGAAACTTTGGTAGTTGCAGGTGATATCATCATGCGCAAAGCGATGGAGAAACGAATCCCCGTGATTCCGGTGGATAGTGAGCACTCTGCTATTTTTCAATGTTTGGTGGGTGAGGGAAGGAATAAAATAGAGAAGATCATTCTTACTGCAAGCGGTGGCCCCTTTCTTGGAAAGAAACCCAACTTCCTTGTTAATGTAAAGAAAGATCATGCCCTTCAACATCCTAACTGGAGTATGGGCGCAAAAATTACTATCGATTCTGCAACCCTGATGAATAAAGGGTTAGAGATGATTGAAGCCAAATGGTTATTCAATCTTACTTATGATCAGATACAGGTGGTGGTTCATCCGCAAAGTATTATTCACAGCATGGTTCAGTTTGAAGATGGTAGTATCAAAGCACAAATGGGTTTGCCAGATATGAAATTGCCTATCCAGTATGCCATGGCTTTTCCGCAAAGGATTGCTAATGATTTTCCGAGATATGATTTCAGAAAGCCCGGTACTCTTAGTTTTGAAGAACCCGATATTAAAACCTTTCGTAACCTTGCATTGGCCATGGAAGCAATGAAGCAGGGTGGAAATATGCCCTGTGTATTAAACGCTGCCAACGAAATTGCCGTATATGCATTTCTAAGAAATCGAATTGGGTTCCTCGATATGACAGAAGTGGTGGAGCAATCAATGGCCAAGATTCCATTTATTCCACATCCTACACTTGAAGAGTATTTTGAAACCGATGGAGAGGCACGTAACTTCGCCGCCTCGTTAATACATATGTAATTCAAATTTATAACGGTAACCAGATTTTAAATAAAGTCCCCACGGGGTGAAATGAGTATGAGTTTATTAGCAATTGATTGGGTTAGTGTAGGAGTAAAAGCCGGACAATTTGTTTTGTCGTTTTCCATATTGGTGATCCTGCATGAGATGGGACATTTTTTTCCGGCACGATGGTTCAAATGTCGGGTGGAGAAATTTTATCTTTTCTTCAATCCATGGTTTAGTTTATGGAAGAAAAAAATAGGTGAAACAGAATACGGTATTGGCTGGGTTCCATTCGGCGGTTTTGTAAAGATCTCCGGAATGATTGATGAAAGTATGGATAAGGAGCAGATGAAACTGCCACCTCAGCCTTATGAATTTCGTGCAAAACCGGCCTGGCAAAGACTGATCATTATGATTGGTGGGGTAGTGGTGAATATATTATTGGCCATTGTGATCTTTATAGGTATTACCTGGGTTTGGGGAGAAGAGAATCTTCCGGTTAAGAATTTAAAATATGGTGTTTACGCAGATTCGCTTGCAAAAAGCATCGGAATAAAGGATGGCGATAATGTAATTGCGGTTGATGGTAAAACGATTGAAAATTTTGGAACACTGGAATCTGAAATCGTATTGAATGAGGCAAAAAAATTGCAGGTGCTGCGTGATGGGCAGACCATTGAACTTGCCATACCGGATGGCATGATTGGTAAGATCACCAAGAATAAAAAACTAGGTGGACTTATTTACCCAAGGTATCCTGTTATCGTTGACTCTGTTTCTCCATCTGCCAAATTTGTAAAAGACCGATTGAAGAAAGGAGACAGGATGATCGCATTCAATGCAAAGCCATTTGAGTTCTATCATGAGTTTGATCAATTGAAAAAAGGGTATAGCGATTCAACAGTAAATTTGACGGTGATCAGGGGGGCGGATACGTTGATGGTAAGTGTGATAGAGAACAATAAAGGATCGATTGGTTTTTATCCAATCTACCCCTCTGAATTGTTTGGAACAGTGGTGAAAAAATATTCTTTATTACAATCTATTCCAATCGGCTTTAACCGTTGTTGGGGAACTTTGAACAAATATGTAACAGGATTAAAACAATTATTCACCGGAAAAGTAGCCGCCAGCGATTCATTGGGAAGTGTGATCAGTATTGGTAATACATTCCCCGGTGTTTGGGATTGGGAAAGGTTCTGGACATTAACCGGTATCTTCTCCATCATACTTGCCTTCATGAATATTTTGCCAATTCCGGCATTGGATGGTGGCCACGCATTGTTCACGCTCTACGAAATGATCACCGGCCGCAAGCCCGGCGATAAATTTATGGAGTACGCACAAATGGTTGGCATGATTTTGTTATTAGGATTAATGGCGTATGCGTTGGGGCTTGATTTTTGGAGACTTTTTAAATAGTTTGGGGTTTGGAGTTAGGAGTTTGGTGTTGTTAGTGGTTATTGACTAGGTATTAATACCTGATTTTCGGATTTTCGTGGTTTGTAGTTTGTGTGAAATATTTTAGATGGCTACGATTACGAGACTTGAAGAACTTGAGATATGGAAGTTGTCAAGAATTTATGCAAGAGAGATAAATGAGTTGCTGAAATCAGATATTTTTCTGCATGAGCAAGGATTAAAGCAGCAAATGAAAAATGCCTCAGGCTCAATAATGGATAATATTGCTGAAGGTTTTGGAAGGGGAAGTAAGAATGAATTTGTAAATCACCTAACTATTGCAAAAGGGTCGGCAGAAGAGACAAGATCGCAATTATACAGATGTTTAGATAATCGGTTGATACATCAGGAAAAACATTTTGATTTATCAGGTCAGGTGGAAGTATTAGTAAAAAAAATAGCGGCACTAATTCATTATCTGAATCATGCGCCAATAAAAGGACAGAAATTTAAGGATCGTATATAGTAAAGGTTTGGTTTGTGTTGAGGTTTTAAAAACAAACCCCAAACAACAAACTCCAAACCCCAAACTTTGTGCTGGGGTCGTATTGGTTTTGACAGCATAGGCCACGGTTGGTGTAAGCATGCAGTGCGTTGTGTAATTAGCACTTAAATCTGAATACCCAAACTTCAAATGGCAATACTCAGTATGCCATGGCTGCTTAATCAGTGATTAAGTAACCATTCGGGCCGCGGCTAAGGTTCGCCTGTTACCTCTTGCTGCCGCCGACTTAAAACAAAAGAGGATGCTGCGATCAAAGGCTGTGATGATCGCTTAAGACTATTCAGCTAAGCGTTGGGTTGGTTTGTTCGTTTCCTGCCTCGTGCCGACAAATAATAACGGAATAAGCATGTAGAAAGCTAATGGTAGCGATGTTTGGACAGGGGTTCGACTCCCCTCGACTCCACTT
>CANBSW010000216.1 GCA_947372235.1 Chitinophagaceae bacterium
CTGTATCCTTTTTCGGCTATCTGTTCGCTGCGGTTCCATACTTTTTCTACAAAGGGGCAGGTGGTATTGTATTTGGCGGTGGGTATGCCTTTTGCATTCAGCATATCCTCTATTTCCAAAGTAGTACCAAATGCAGGAATGATCACCACATCATCAGCTGTGATCTCTTCAAAAGGGATGATCTGTTTGCCATACGTATCCTGTAAAAATTGTACACCACGCGCTTCCAGATCGGCATTAACCTGCGGGTTATGGATCATCTCACTCAATAAAAAAATACGTTTACCGGGGTTTTCGTCAATCGTAGCAAAAGCAATCTCAATGGCATTCTCTACCCCGTAACAAAAACCAAAATGGCGGGCCAGATAAATCTGTACCGGCCCAAGATCTAACAGGGTAGGGGTAAAATCTTTTTTCAGCTTATCATTTTCTTTTCTCCGTTGTTTGATAGCACTGATCAGCGGACTGCGGTAGATGTTGGGAACGTTGAATTGCTTCATGGACGGTAAAATTAATTAGGAATTAGGAATTATGAATTAGTAATTACCATTGAAAGTTTCTAACGGCAGATTATTGTAATTGCCACAGATGCACAGATCTTTACTGATTTGATGGTTTTTTCTGTGAAAATCTGTGCATCTGTGGCTGTAAAAACTGTCTGATTAATAGATACTTACCTAAAATTCTATCAATTATTAATTACTAATTATTAATTACTAATTTCATTTCCTAAATGCTTGCTATGCGTATCCTTCCTTTTTTAATTTCCGGGCTGGTTACTACCGGGTTGGTGGTGGTTTTAAATACACAATTGCCAGTGGGAGCATCCAAAACTCCGCGACTCGGTTATTTTTTATCGCCGCAGCTGGGTTTCTGGCAAAATGCAGAATCTTCCAATGCCAGTTTTGATGGCGATCTGAAATTTGCTGCTCTTCGTGGTAAGGTAGATGTATATGTTGATGACCGCCTGGTTCCGCATATTTATGCAGAGAACGATCTGGATGCCTATTATGTGCAGGGCTACCTGCATGCAAAATTTCGTTTATGGCAAATGGAATTTCAAACCCATGTAGCTGCCGGAAGATTAAGTGAGATATTGGGTGATGAAAGATTACCCATCGACAGAATGTTCCGCCGCCTGGGTATGGTATACGGTGCGGAACAAACCATGGCAAATATGGATAAGAACCCTGAAATGAAAGCCACGGTGGATGCGTATGCCGAAGGGGTGAATGCCTACATCAATGCACTGAAACCGGAACAGATCCCTTTTGAATACAAATTGCTGGATTATAAACCCGAAGCATGGACACCGATGAAAACCTATTTATTTCTGATGTTCATGTCGTATGATCTTACAGCACGCGGTTCGGTTACCGATCTGCAGATGACAAATGCGAAAAATTATTTCGGGTATGATGATTTTGATAAACTCTATCCCAATGTACAGGATTCATTGGATCCTATCATTCCCAAAGGAACTGATTATGAAAGGTCATCCATCCTGCCTGTAAAACCCAAGAATGCAGATTCTGCCTATTTCTCAAATACGGCCAACAGCAGTACAGCCATGTTACCCATGGTGCCTGATGTGGATAATGGCAGTAATAACTGGGCCGTATCCGGAACCAAAACAAAAAGCGGCCGCCCCATTTTATGCAACGATCCGCACCTGGGGTTAAATCTGCCATCACTCTGGTACGAAATGCAGATTCATACACCCACCCATAATACTTACGGAGCAAGCTTTCCGGGTTCACCGGCAGTGATCATTGGATTTAACGACAGCATTGCCTGGGGCGTAACCAATGCAGGAAGGGATGTGATCGATTATTATGATATCCGGTTCAAAGATTCTACGATGGAAGAATATAAGTTCAATGGTGTTTGGACAAAAGCTGATCATCGCAAAGAAGTGATCAAGATAAAAAACAAACCCGATCTGGTAGAAAATATTGCTATGACTGTGTTTGGTCCTGTAATGTATGATAAAGCCTACTCGAACATAAGCACGGAAGGAAAATATTTAGCAATACACTGGACAGCACATAAAGCAGGCACCGGGCTACAAACTTTTTACAAATTAGACCGCGCAAAAAATTATGATGATTATTTGAGTGCCATAGCCAAATGGCAGTGCCCCGGACAAAATTTTGCATTCGCATCCAAAACCGGAGAGATAGCCATTAAACAACAAGGCGAATTTATACCACGATGGAAACGCCAGGGCGATTTTATTATGCCGGGAACGGACAGCAGTTATATGTGGCAGGGTATAATCCCTGTTGATGAAAACCCGATGATCAAAAATCCGATAAGGGGTTTTGTAAGCAGTGCCAATCAGATGTCAACAGATAGTACCTATCCTTATTATCTGGGCGCTGCCAATAGTTTTCCCTTATATCGCGGCATCATCATCAACCGGAAATTATCGGAGATGAATAATATTACACCGGAAGATATGCAGCACCTGCAAATGGAGAACTACAATGTATTTGCAGAGATGGCAAGACCAGTATTATTAAAGAATATTGATGAAGCGGGGCTAAATGCGGATGAGAAAAAATATCTCGACATATTAAAATCATGGAACCTGAAGGGAGATGTAAATGAGAAAGGTGCAACTGTATTTAAATGTGTATGGGACAGCCTAGAAAATGAAGTATGGGGTGATGAGATCAAAAAAAGTAAGCTTCCTTTTCCTAAACCGGATGCTTCTACATTACTGGAGAGTTTGCTGCGCGATGGAAATTTCAGGTTTGCAGATAATGTAAATACAGCAGATAAAACAGAAACGATAAAAGATGATCTGATGACGGCATGTAAAAAAGCTTTCGCCAATTTAAAAACACTGGAAAGTAAAGGCAGTATTGAATGGGCTAAAGTGAAAGATACCAAAGTGAGTCATTTGTTGAAAATTCCTGCATTAAGCAGATTGCATTTACCCATTGGTGGTGGTGAACACATGATCAACGCTACCAAAGAAATGCATGGCCCAAGCTGGCGCATCATTGTACATTTAACCGATGAGATAGAAGCCTATTGTGTATACCCCGGCGGACAAAATGGTAACCCGGGAAGTAAATATTACGACACATTTATTGACAGCTGGGCCACAGGAAAATATTACAGAATTCTTTTCCTGAAAAAAGAAGCGGCTGCTAAAAATGACCGTATTAAATGGCATATGAGTTTTACCAACAGTTAAAAAAAATAGTATGAAAATAGTATCCGCAATTGTATTAACCGGCTTTCTTGCATTTGTATTGGGTGTGTACAGCAGTTTGCCCTGGTTTAGTTTTGCATTTACCTCATTGATTGTTTCGGTTAGTATTCACCAGAAACCGGGTAAGGCATTTTTATCAGGATTTCTGGGATTGTTTTTGTTATGGGGAGGAATGGCGTTGATGAAAGATGCAGCCAATGATCATTTACTCGCAGCCAAAGTAGCCCAGATCTTGCCTTTGGGAGGATCGTATATTGTATTGATCCTGGTAACAGCTATTGTGGGTGGATTGGTAAGTGGATTAGCAGCTTTAACCGGGAGTTATTTGAGGCAAACGAAATAGGTTATAACTGAAATATGCTTCTTAAACTGGTATTGAGTTCTCTTATTTCATTTTTAGTCAACTTACCCAAAAGACCTTTCGCAAGAGACTTGTCAAGTGTTGCTATTTTACTTGTTCTGATGAGTGAGGGTTTGAGTAAGCCATTCAATGGAGATGAATCTATTAGAATATCATTTGGTTCTTGTCATTGAAGTATTTGTGTTGTAACAAAACAAACAGTAATATCCTTGGAATTCTCAATAAGTATAATTGCCGGGCGCAACTTTGTGCCGCTTAGATCGGTGTAAGGAAATGTGACCAAAATACGATATCACCTTTATCCATTATAAACCTCTTTTAAATCAGATAGCTTGTAAAGATCTTCTTCAGTTTCGAGAAATTGAAAAGCATCGCTTTTTGCGGTTACTTGTTGAATCGCTTCAATTAGTTTGTGATCTTCATATTGTTTAATAACAAAATCAGCAAAGGCAGAGATCTCTTCTGCTTTGTCTTCAGGAAGCTGATGGATAGCTTTTACTGTTCGCTCGATGATTGCTTTTTTTGTCATAAAAATAATTAACTGTTTCAAATATAAGATTTTTCCTTTTCAGACCTATCAAATGCAATAATCGCCACAGAAGACACAGATTTGCACAGATTTTTTTCTGTGATAATCTGTGTCTTCTGTGGCAATAAAATCATCCGGAAGTATTTAATATTAAGTTAAACCCGCATATTTCTCCCCACAACGTAACATTTCCCAACTTTTAGCGTCTAAATTCGTTGTAACCTCAACGTATGCAAAAACTGTTTGTAATCCTCTTCGCCATCATGAGCGGTTTATCTGTTCATGCAACCACTATCAGTGGTACTATCAAAGAAAAAAATGGATCTGTTTTAGCTTTCTCTTCCATACTTGTAAAAGGCACAACACAAGGTGTTTCTGCTAATGCAAAAGGAGAGTATGCAGTTCAGTTAGAGCCCGGCGAATATGTTTTGGTTTGTCAATACATAGGGCATATTTCTTTTGAGAAAAAAATAAAAGTAGGAAAGACTGATCAAAAAATTGATTTTGAACTGGACGAGCAGCGTTACAATTTAAAAGATGTAACAGTTACCAGTGGAGCCGAAGATCCTGCATATGCCATCATCCGTAAAGCCATTGAGAAAAGAGAAGAACACCTGAAAGAGATAAAAGCATTTCAGTGTGAAGTATATATTAAAGGACAGTTGCAGTTGAGAGATTTTCCTACATCATTCTTCGGCAGAAAAATAGACTTTGAAGATGGCGATTCAAGCAAACGAAAAATGATCCTCTTATCTGAAACCATTGCCAAATATTCTGTACAGGAACCGGAGAAAAGAAAAGTAGAAGTGATCTCTACCAAAGTAAGTGGCCGTAGCGGTGGCTTTGGGTTAAGTGACCCGCAGATCATTTCTTTTTATGAAAATATTATCCAGGTAGGGCAGAACCTGAATCCGCGTGGTTTTATTTCACCAATATCCAATGGTGCCATTGGTTTTTACAAATTCAAATTTGAAGGAACTTTTTATGAGAATGGAAAAGAGATCAGCCGCATTAAAGTAACACCAAGACGTAAATATGAACCCCTGTTCAGCGGCCATATCAATATCATTGAAGATGAATGGCGTATCCAGAGTGTAGACCTGGTAATGGTTCGCGAGCAACAGATGCAATTACTGGATACATTGCGGATACAACAATTGTATGTGCCATCAGGCAATGTTTGGGTAATCAAAAACCAGGTGATCTATCCTTCGGGAAAAGTGTTGGGTTT
>CANBSW010000217.1 GCA_947372235.1 Chitinophagaceae bacterium
CCACAGATTGCTTCGTCGTTCCTCCTCGCAATGACGCTAAAACTTCGTATCAATAATATACGGCAACATAGTGCGCCAGGTGGGCCAGTCGTGGGTGATATCATTTCCCCATACATCCAGATCATTCCAGATGCCTTTGCTGTAAAGCATTCCCGAAAAACGTTTGGATGCTTCCGGGTCTTCATAAGCGCCACTGCCTGTGTAAAGGTGTATATGATGACTTGCCTTGATTTTTTCGAGATACCATTCATCAGAAAGGTTCGGTATATAGTGTTCAGGACTGTTATAATATACCTGTTCATCAAAAAATCCCTTGGTGTACTCAGTAAGATTATACACGCCGCTCATGCTGATGGCGCCATTGATCATATCCGGTCTTTTCAAAAACAGGTTCATGGCATGCAGTGCACCAAATGAAGCACCACAGGTATATATCATTGTATCCTCACTGGTAGCATTTCTGATAAAAGGAATTACTTCATTAAACACATATTCATTGAACTGGTTATGACGGATGGCTTTGTGTGCCGGTTCCATTTCATTGTTCATCCAGCTTTCTTTGTTCATACTGTCGATGCTGAACACACGAAGTTTACCTGCATTGATCTGCGGAGCCAGCGCATCTATCAATTGAAATCTTTCATATTCCAGATAATCTGCTGCGGCTGTAGGAATTAATAATAAAGCAAACCCATAATGGCCATACGAGGCAATCGGCATTTCTTTGCTGAGGGATGGGCTGTACCAGGATGTTAGTTCTCTGTTCATAGGAATATATTTTCGTCATTGCGAGGAACGAGCGCGTGCGCTTAAGCTTTAGCGGTGGCGCAAGCAATCTGTGCTTTGTATTTCAAGCTGACTGTAATTTGAGACACAGATTGCTTCGCGAAGCTCGCAATGACGTGTTAATCATCAATACAATTCTTCTTGATCTCTTTCCAGAGATCGCGGTAACATTGTGCGGCATAACTGCTGGCAGCAAAGGTTTCGAGCGGTGCTTCGTTGATGCCCATTTTTTCTACATCACTTAAATAAGGCACATAATTTTTGAGGAAGAATTTATCCTTATAAAAACTGTTCATCACTTCATGGTGTAAATTTTTACGATGATCCACCATGCTGAAGAAACATTTTACTTTAGCCGCATCCAGGTCATTCTCTTTAAAATATGCCATCACAGTTTCGTAAGAACGGATGGATAATGTGGTGGGGATGTTTGGCATCAATATCCAATCCACTCCAACAAAAATAGCATCATGCAAAATAGAAATACCGGGCGGACAATCCAGTATCACCAGGTCATACTCTTTCTTTAACGAAGCCAAGAGCGAAGAAATCTTTTTCTTACTCTGTTTCATTTCATTCAACAACACATCTGCATGTCGCGCAGAAAGATCGGCCGGAATGATATCGAGGTTCTCATACGCAGAACTTTGTACAGCATCGATCAAATCCATTTCGCTGCTCAACAATTTACGCGATTCATTTTTGGAACCCGACTTTGCACCCAGATAAAAGGAAGAGGAACCCTGCGGATCCATATCCCATATCAAAGTTTTATAGCCTTCTTTGGCAGCTAAATACGCCAGGTTTATGGTGGCAGCAGTTTTGCCTACACCACCTTTCAGGTTGTAAAGTGCTATTGTGACCATACTCTAATATACACAATTCCTTAATTATAAAAGGTTTTGGAGGTCATTTAAAAATGCGCCCTTTCGCCTTGGCGTGCAAATTATTCTCGCAAAGGCGCAAAGGCGCGGTTTATAGGGTTATAAGATAGCCCCCATCAACAAACACCCTAAAACAATAAACGGCGCAGCAATGCGGTTACTTTTTAAAAGGAAGAATGTAGCGATCACAATCAGCAGATCCCAAACACCCATTATTTCTCCATTAAGCAGTGACGGTAAAAAAGTATCCTGCGAAAGATAGCAGGTGGCACCGGCCATAATACCCACTACGGCCGCATTAATACCCTCCAGAGAACGGAAGATGACCGCATATTTTTTCAGGTTTTGCCATACCGGGAAGAAGAACAATACCAATAATGCACTCGGCAGAAAAATTGCGATCGATCCTATTACACAACCCAGTAACTGCATGGCCGGACCTTCATCGCGCAAAGCCATGCCACCCGTAAATGCACCAATCGAAAATACCGGACCAGGTATCGCACGCACCATTCCGGAGCCAGTTAAAAAATCTTCCCTGCCTATTTTTAATACTTCCCGTTTGGTTTCCTGAACACGTTTGGTTTGCGGGCGGGTTACATATTGCTCATACATTAAGGGGATGAGTACATCACCCCCACCAAAAACCAGACTGCCAAAGCGATAGGCATTTTCGAAGAGATTGATGGGTTTCTTATTCTCCCAGTTTTTACTACTGGCTGTTTCAGATAAATATCCCGCGAAACCAAATAGGGCAAAGAAAATAAGGATATTACCCCATTTGATCTTTTTGGGAGGAATGCCTTTCTGCGGAATCCTTTTATCACTGAAATTGGTGGCAATACCTGCTGCCACAATCAATCCCGGAAAAATCCAGGGTGTTTTAAATGCTAAAAATGTAGCGATAGTAGCCAATACCACAATCACTCGTGTAATGGTATTATGAACAGCTATTCCAAAAATTCGGTAGGTAGAATAGGCTATAAAACCGATAGCCATGGGCCGCACAAATTTGAACACCCCCACTTTCAACCCCATATCATCAAAATAATCCAGCAGAAATGAGATACCGCCCATTAGTGTGCAGGCTGGTAAAATCCAGATCAATAAAGTAAGTATGGCCAAAGGAATGCCGCCTCTTTTATAACCGATCAGCGTAAGTGTTTGTGTTGATGAGGCACCAGGCAATAACTGGCAAAAACCATTGTATTCGATCAGCTCTTCATGGGTTATATCTTTTCTTTGCTGAACAAAGGTTTTCAGCATCATACCCATATGTCCCTGCGGACCGCCAAAAGCAGTGACACTGTGCCAGAACACAGCTCGCAAAAAAGGGGTATGGCGGGTTAAAACCATTAGGGGTGTTTGGTTTAGGAGGGAAATTAAACAAAATTGTCTGAACCGGGATTTGGGGAGATTAGAATTGGATTAGAGAAGATAACTACCCGCGGCAGTTTTTGATTATCAGAACGATCTTACATCACAAAAAAATTGCGCCTTTGCGCCTTTGCGAGAATATTTTGCACGCAAAGGCGCAAGGGCGCAATTTGGGTTGATAAAGGTGTAAAAGACTATTTTTTCAATCCAATCTCCCTCAACCTCTCATCCAAATATTCCCCTGCCGTAGCATCAGGATATGCTTTCGGATGATCGGCATCAATACAACTTTCCAGACAAGCCAAACTCATTTCGCTTCTGGGATGTAAAAAGAAGGGCATGGAAAAACGACTGGTATGCCAAAGTTCTCGGGCAGGGTTTACTACGCGGTGGGTGGTACTACGTAGTTTATTGTTGGTGAGGCGTTGCAGCATATCGCCCACATTTACAACGATCTGTTCGGGTAAAGAAGTAACACCCACCCAATCGCCCTGCTTGGTTAAGATCTGCAAACCATCGGCCGATGCACCCACTAATAAAGTGATCAGATTAATATCTTCATGCTGCTCTGCACGGATAGCGCTTTTGGGCTCATTGGTGATTGGAGGATAGTGAATACAACGCAGGATAGAATTTCCTTTCTCTACATATCCATCAAAATAATGTTCCTCCAAACCGAGGTATAATGCAATGGCCTGTAATAAAGCGGTCCCACTTTTTTCAAAATTGCGGTATGCATTAAACAGGGTTTGGTTAAACGGTGCGATCTCATCTACCGAAACATTATCAGGATATTCTGCTTTAATGGGATCATTGTCTTCTACAATTTGTCCGTACTGAAAAAATTCTTTCAGGTCCGGTGCATCACTTCCTTTTGCATGTTCGCGGCCAAAACTGGTATAACCACGCTGGCCGGCCAGGCCTGCAATTTCATACGTTAATTTTTTCTCCAATGGCAATGCAAAAAACTGCTGCACATATTCATATTGATGCGCTATCAACTGATCCGGTACACCGTGGTTTTTTACCGCTACAAAACCCACTTCTTCATAGGCTTTACCGAGCGACTCTACAAAGGCCGCTTTACGCTGCGCATCGCCGCTGAGAAAATCTGCAAGGTCAACTACTGGAATAGACATAGTGTTAGATTTTAAAATGAAAAAAACAAATCTGTCAAAATCTGCCGGGAAAAGTACAAAAGAAGTATGATAGCGTATAGAGTGTAGATAAGAAAGTAGGGCCGTCGGGTTTTATTAACGTTATGGATGATTAACCGCGAAGACACGAGGGCGCGAGGGTACGTGAGGATGTTTTTCATCGTTTTTCAATTGGCTATTTATAAATCTAATTGGCATTAATTCGAGACACAGATTGTTTGCGCCACCGCTAAAGCTTCAGCGCACGCGGTCGTGCCTTTACAGCAATGACGTAAAAAAAGGGCCCTGCAACCCGCAGGACCCCGTATAGTAAACCCCCAATTGAAACCTCTTTTATTGCTTTACAAAACGAATCGATTTTAAAAAAGTATCTCCGCTAAAAGCATTCATAACATAACGGCCACTATGCAGATCGGCCATATTTAATTCTAACTGCTGCCTGCCCTCATTAATATTGGCCACCACTGTTTTGGCAATACGCCCGTCAATATCCAACACCTTTAAAATCAGCTTGCCTGTTTTATCGGCTAAAATGGTTACATAACTAAGGTTATCTACCAGTCCCGGCTGTAAATTTTGAATATGCATAATTCGATGTTTTAACGTTAATGTGATACATGCCGGGGGACATATAATTGACAAGGATATTTTAAATATCGCTGCTCAAATATCACAAGTATGATGCCAATAAATGTATGGTTTGAGAAGAAACGGGGAAAATACCCGTCCCATTCCCCATTTACACCCCTCTTACACCCCTCTGCCTGCGGCATCTCCCCTGGGAGGGGAGAGAGTTTATCATATAGAAGAAAAGCAGTTCGTTAAATGAACTGCTTTTCTTTTTTTTAATTATTTATAATTCCTCCCCCCTGTCAGGGAGGATTGAGGGGGGTGTATCAGGGATTTTATTTTTTCTTACCCAACTTCTTCTCTTTTCCTCCACCCAACTCCCCCTTCAACTTCTCAATATCCTTACTCAACTGTTTAACCAATAGGGTTAGTTGATCTACTTCGTTCTTGGTGGCGTAGCCATAAGGTGGCTGGGCGGTTTGTTGTACCTGCGAGGCAGCGATGGTGTCTTTAAAGAATACGGTAATATCTACTTC
>CANBSW010000218.1 GCA_947372235.1 Chitinophagaceae bacterium
GGCATTTCTACTTTAACCACCGGTTTGTAATCATACACTCTTTTCCATTGATCGTTGTTGCCAAGTGACAATTGTGTAAAAGTGCCCAGAAAATCTTTCCGGAAAGTTATCCGCATAGGGTTGCCTTCATTGGCATCCTTACTAAAGAAAGTAGAATCTGATTCAGGGGTAAATTTGATCTGGTTATTGTTCCAAAGCATTTTACCCGTAACACCCTTTTCTGAAGTAGTGATCTGCAAATACATATCAGCATTTCTCGGGCTTTGAAAAACGCCGTTAACCGCTTTTAATTGATCCTGGTTTAATTGTACAGTAGGCTTTGCTTCCAATATTGGTCTTCCTCCTTCCTGTGCATGCAACAATATAGCATTGCCAACCATGAGTGAAAGAATAAGAATGGAAATTCGTTTATACTCAATGAAGTATTTCATGTTTATTTCTTTTTGAAATCAAGAGATGCTGAAGCGATTTCTACATTTCCGGTAAGTGTAATTTGTTTGGGTGTTTCATTCCAGTCAAACTCCTGGCGCATTAACTGATAGGTTCCGTGTTCTCTGGATGCTTCAATTTTAATAGTGTATTTACCGGGTTTCATCACTTCCCCCTTATCATCTTTTCCATCCCATTTAACTGTGTATTTACCGGCTGAGCGGGTTGCGCTTGTTATTGAAGTTGAGAAATTTTTATCTGAAGTATACAGACTTCTGTATTTCAAATACCATGACCTTAACTCAGGCATATAACGGTCTGTAGCATGCCAAACAGTTAATGTTCGAATAGCAGCGTGATTTTCATCTTCCACCCAAATGGCAACATAAGGCCTTTTGGCAAATCCCTCTTTCTGTTGGGCAACTTCAAGATTAACCACCATTTCAAAATCGTTTGCACCAACCGATTTATTATCAGCAACCAGATTTTTTTCAGTAACAGGCAGCTCCATTGCTTTCCATCCTGCACTCTCAATTCGTTCTCCGTCTTTTGTAATGATCATATATTCCGCACCCGGCACTTTTGATGCAAGTACTTTGCTTTCCGCAGGAGTCATTACATTAAAGGCAGTTGCCAAAGCACCGGCATCAGTAGCATTGTCTGCAACAACCGTTGCGCTGAGAATATTGTCTGCAGGTATTCCTGTGCGAGGATCAACAATATGAGAATACCAATGACCATTGATCATTTCGCCACGGCGATAGTTTCCACTGGTTGCAACCGCTTTATTATTAATCAGTATTTCATCTATTGGCGTTTCATTCTCAGCATCTGCTTTTGGATCGCTAACGCGGATGGTTTCGTTATGATTACCTGATACCACCATATCGCCACCAATATTAACCAATACTGCCTCTATTTTATTTGATTTCCCTGCCAGTTCTGCGGCACTTTTAATAATATAACTTTTTACAAAAGAATTCAACATCAAGGGTGCATTACTTATGTGAACAGCAGATTGTGTGGCAGGATCTAAAGCCCAGTGTATTTTTTGAACTTCTGTAACGGCAGTATTCAATTGTTCCTGAGATGGAAGGGTTTGCTGAGCCGCAGCATTACGCCATACTTTACCGATCACTTCGGCAGATGCATCTAAAGCACCACCGGTTTTTACACGCCATTCATCAAACAGTTGCAGCACATCAAACAATTCTTTTGAAACAGGTACTGATTTATTTGACGTGTGCATCCAATGGCTAAACTCACTTTCTGCATCATAGGCACTGAGAATTTTTGACAGTCGCTTGATCTCCTGTATCGCTGCATTCTCTGCATTGGCTGCAGCTTGCTGCGATAGAGCAGAGGCTTTAAATTCCATGGAAGTACCCAGCACATTTTCAAAATGCGAAACATACAGATGCATATTCTTTTTGGGTACCGGAGAAGCAACTGAATTGTTGTTAACTACAAGAAATAATACTGCTGCAAAAAAAAGGGTTCGTCTCATATCAGGGGCGCTTTTTTAATTGATTAATGATGGCAGACAATCAAAACCAGAATTCTAAAGCTACTAAAGTGCCTGAAGTTGAAAAAATCTTGTTTAAAACAGTTAAGTAACTGTAGAAAATAACGGATAGCTAAAGAAAAATAATATTATTTCAGAAATATATTATTTTATTTAATAATACATCTGACTAAGATTTTATAAAATCCTCGCGGTGCGGACTGAAAGCATCGATCAATACTCCTGGCTCAAGACAAACACAACCGTGCAGTACATTAGGCGGAACATAATAGCCATCCCCTTTTTTGATGATCTTCTTTGTAGCGCCAATGGTCATTTCAAAAACACCACTGTCTACATAAGTTACCTGACTATGGTGATGTTGATGCAAATCACCAACCGCGCCGGCAACAAATTTTGCTTTTACCAACATTAGTGTTGCATCATAGCCGTACAACTGTCTTTGGATGCCATTGCCAAGATCTTCCCATGGCACTTCATTTTCAAATTGAAATTCGCTGCTGTGTATCATAGTATGGCGAGGTATCATTTATTATTCAGGAATGAATACTTATCGTTAATTATTCTTTCTGCCTTATCCTGTATTTCTGAGGCGAGATCCCAATTACTTTTCTAAATCGCTTTGAAAAATAATAAGGATCATCAAATCCCATCGTAAGGGCGATATCTTTGACGGATTTATCAGTGAAATCCAGTTGCTGACTGGCTTTCTGCATTTTCATCTGAATAAAATAATCAATAGGCGCATACCCCGTTTTCTGTTTGAACAGGCTACAGAAACGTGAAGGGGAATAATTATAATGTTTGCACAATTCATCCAGTGAAATATTTTCATTGATATGATCGTGCATAAATAAAATGGCACCATCTACACAATCAGTCTTATCGGTAGTACTTACCGGATAATGGCGCGAATTATAGATGAACAAGGTAAGAAAATGATACAATGTCATATTCACAAAGATCAGGTTATCGATACTATACCCTAACTCCAGTGTTTTATAGATCTTGGTATATACCGAAAGTATATCTCCGTTATTCTTGATATGAAATGCACGGGAATGTTTTTGCATTACATGGAGATTATTAAAATAAGGAAGGGCTTCCCCGCCTATATGCATCCAGTAAACACTCCAGGGGTTTTCATCCGAACTGCCATAACTATGTTCTACATTTTGGGGAAGGATGAAAAATTCGTTGGGATGTATCTCTATTTTTTTATCGCCAATCTTACACCAGCCATTTCCATCCACACAATAAAAAAGGATATTTTCAGGGAACCCGTTTTTGCGGTAAGTAAAATGTCCTTTTGCATTTGGATAATACCCAAGACTACAAATAAAAAGCTGGCGCATCATGGCATCATTCTGTATCCTTGATTTCAGAATGTTCTTTGGGATCTCTATATGCTGGCGGCCCAGTCCATACCAGTAATTCTTCTGTTTTGTTTTCTTTGTATTCGGCATATCGTTAAAAATGACAGCAATCTGAAAAAAATCAGCTTTACCCAATCAAATCTCTTTCCATACAATGCAATTACAGTAAATTTAGAGGTTAATTGTTATACTTTACAAACCCCTTATACAATCAGTATTCATGACAAAGAAATTCTACCCTTTAATTTCAGCTCTTTCCTTTGCCCTGCTTGTTTGTACCCTTGCCGGAGCAACACCTAAATTACCGTATTTTTTCTCAAACAATATGGTATTGCAACAGCAGTCAGAGCCTGCCATCTGGGGCTGGGCAAAAGCCGGAAGCCGGATAACCATACTCACTTCGTGGAATAAAAAAACTTATACGGCAACCACAGATGAATCAGGAAAATGGAAAACCAAAATTGCAACACCTGCAGCCGGCGGCCCATATGAGATTACTGTAAGTGATGGAACACCAGTTACTTTACAAAATGTATTGATTGGCGAAATATGGTTATGCAGTGGACAATCCAATATGGAAATGCCGATGAAAGGTTTTAAAGATCAACCGGTACTGGGATCCAATGAAGCGGTTTTTAATTCAACCAATAGTAACATACGTTTATATACGCTGCCGAGATCTGTGAAACTGGAACCACAGGATACCAGTAAAAATTCGCCATGGAAACTGGCAGACCCTGAATCGGTTTCCAACTTTAGTGCAACGGCTTATTATTTTGGAAAGATCTTACAGGAGATGCTGCATGTACCAATCGGACTGGTCAATATCAGTTATGGCGGATCTCCTGTTGAAGCATTTATGGATGCTAAAACATTGGCAGATTTTCCGGAGATCAAATTGCCGGCTTTAAATGATACAAAGGCTAATAATAAAACACCGACTACCCTGTTCAATGGAATGCTCAATCCTTTTCTGGGTTTTGGCATCAAGGGTTGCATCTGGTACCAGGGCGAATCCAATAATGACCATGCCGAGCAATATGAAAAATTATTTCCTGCATTTGTAAAACAGATCCGCACACAATTTAACCTAGGAGATTTTCCATTTTATTTTGCGCAGATCGCTCCTTACAATTACTCGTTGTATACCACACCCAATGCCATCAAATACAATTCTGCTTATTTACGCGATGCACAAAGAAAATCATTAACCACAATTCCTAATAGCGGTATGGCCGTACTGATGGATATTGGTGAAGAAAATTCCATTCACCCGGCACAAAAAGAAATTGGCAGTAAACGGCTGGCTTATATGGCGCTTGCGCAAACCTATGGGATGAAAGGGTTTGGGTTTGCAAGTCCTGCATATGATTCGATCAGTGTTAGTGGCAATATAGCTACCCTCAAATTTACCAATGCACCTAATGGACTTACTTCCTATGGAAAACCATTGAATAATTTTGAGATCGCCGGTGTAGATAAAGTATTTCGTCCCGCCAAAGCGATTATTTCTCAAGGCAAAATTTTAGTAAGTGCCATTGATGTGAAAGAACCTGTTGCTATACGATATGCATTCAAGGATTTTGTGGTGGGCGATCTGTTTAGTACAGAGGGCTTTCCGGTTTCTTCATTCAGATCCGATAACTGGTAAACTTTTTTATGAACCCAGCTTTCAGTAATTTATTCGGTTATTGGTTGCGCCAGCCCTTCAAAGGTTCAGCGAAGCGGGGTCGCACCCTTGTACTGCATCGCACTATGCAGCAGTTGATTCACAGATCAATTTTTGGCTTATTATTTTGTTCCATTTCAGTTTCAGCAAATGCGCAGCAAACAGAAATGGATGCTTACAATATTGTATGGAATACACAAAGCAAAAACTCATCCGAATCCATGCCTTGTGGTGGAGGTGATATTGGTTTGAACGTTTGGGTTGAGAACGGAGAAATCTTTTTCTATCT
>CANBSW010000219.1 GCA_947372235.1 Chitinophagaceae bacterium
TGCAACCGTTGTATTGATCCCATTTATCAGATCACCTCCTTCCGGAAAAAAGTGAATACTAACCGATGGAATTTTGTTTTGAGATCTCGCAGTATCAACATGTGATACCAAAATATCTTTCGAATATAAAAAGGAGGAATCAAAATTCAACATCCATTGTGTATAGGCTTTTATATGCAACCTGCCACCATTATAACTGGAAGGAACTTCAAATTGTCCTCGTGCCGATGATTCAAAAACAGGATGAATGGTATGTTTGATCAATTTACCAAGATCATCATACCAGTCCAGATAAAAATTACGGCTGAAATCAGACAAACCTTCTCCGGCAATCAGATAGGCTTTAAACCAGATGGTTTCCCCTTTCCGATAAATACTTTTATCAAAATGAATATGGATCTTTTCCTGTTGGTAATTATCGTTGTACACAGAAAGCAATGAATCGTTCTTTTGAGAAAACAATTCACCGGTTAACAACAATCCTGAAAGAAGAAGAAAGATCTTCCAATTAAACATAAAAGAGAGATTGATAAATGAGCCTGATTTTGCAGGTGCAAAAATAACCAAAAAGAAAGCCGGCTGTTTGTGAATACTGTTAAAAAAATTAGGGAAGACACATTACATGCATCTTCCCTAATTACAAAATCCAGTATAGTTTTAGCTGCGCGAAATTTATTTATTCTTATCCAGCGTAAATGACAGGAACGGCAGCCTTGTTCCAGTTGATCCCGAATAACCCATGCTATAGATTGTCATTACCGTTTGACTTTGTAAAGTACTTGAGCTGGCATAACTTGCCAATGCTGTAGCGGTTGCTAAAGCTCCTGCGGGCCTTACAGCCCAGGTAGTTGTAGTGGAAGAATAACCGGGAGCATTAACGCCTGTTCTTACACTAAACGTATCTGTGGTAGCGAGATAGGCAATGTTTGATTTCATTAATATACCATTCAGGTAAAGATCAACCGCGGCAATATTTGGAACGAGATTTACAAATCTGAAACGACAGAAACCTGTATCCAGATCCTGGATCTGATTTTTTACCAATACCGTTTTTGTATTATTCACAGTAGAACTTACTATGGTATCACAAATATGCAATGTATAAGGTCCACTATCAGGAATAGTTACCGAGCCAGAATACAATACCACAGAATCTGTACTGGTTCCTACTTTAGGAAGAACAACAGCAACTGTATTGCTACCCTGAGGAACATTTAGATACAGAGCAAAATTGCTTCCACGAGTATTATATCCACCACCCGGAAATGGGGTTCTTGTTTGCAGAGAGTTACTTACTATCTGTCCATTTAACCTGATCAGAATAGTTGCATAGTCAACAGTATAAGCAAATGCCAGATTAATTTTTAATTGCCCCTGAGTACTCGATGAACCATATGCATCATAGGTCTGGTTGGTAATCCCATCTCTTTTTGAACAGGCATACAGTAAAAAGAATGCCGCAAAAGGAATTAAATATTTAAAATTAGATTTTTTCATTTCTTTCTTTTTTAGGGATAAGCATTATGGTTGAGAGAACCAATGTTCTTTAGTATGATAATCCGATGCCAACGCTCCAATTGCCTGTAAGGATGGAATATTATACAGGTATTCAGAGTTATACCTTGGTCTTGCACGGTAAACAGGTTTACCATTATTATAAATGGTCAATGTAGAAGGCAAAGTAAAGCCTGCATACACCTGTTTCCCTGATACAGGATCAAGGTCTGTGTAATGGAATCGACGCATATCTGTCCATGTTTCATTAAATCCATATCCATAAACAGCGATATATTTTTGTAACATGATCATACTTAAGGTCAGGTTAGCTGCCACTGTTGGAACAACCTTTAACATGTAAGCATCTTTTGATGCCGATGTGATCTTCGAAGCTGTTGGAATCCGTCCTTCATACTGGGTTTGCAAAAGATCGAAAGACAGGTTGATTCCTTTTGTATAAGCATCCAAAGCCAAGGTTTTATCTCCTTTTCTATAGGCTGCTTCTGCTTTCATAAATTGAATTTCACCGGCAGTAAGTACAGGCATTGGAGCCAGATTATTAAAGATATACCTACCCGAATCCGGAACAGCAGCTGATGTTGAAGCAAATGCAGATCTCCATGGTGTTTTAGGCTGATCATTTGCAGACAATCCTGAAGTACCAAGATTGGGTACTACCCCTTTATAAGTACCATTGGTGTTTTCATTCACCAAGTATGGTGTTCTTGGGTCCAGTACACCGGTAAAAGGAGATGAAGCCGAAGCTCCGGTTAACAGATCGCAAATGAATGCACTCTGCCTGATCGAACCAATATTACCTCTGAATGGTCCATAGTAATTATTGGTACCACTAAAATTACCGCCCTGCCATTTCTGAACTGCATTATCTGCATTGGTTTGTAAAGACAGATCGCAATATTTAATTACAGAATCAGCATATTTATTGGTTGCATAAATTGCTTTATTACTTAAGTGAGCAAAAGTTCTTGCTTTAATTGCGTACACGAATTTTTTCCATTTGTTTACATCTCCGCCATAAAAATAGCCATCGCCTAATGCAAGGTTTGCAGAACTAACATTTCCACCGGTCATGTTTAAATAAGTGATCGCATTATCACATATTACCCTCACACTATCATATACTGCAGATTGCGGATCGTAATCGAATGTGCTGCGGCTAGCATCAAAAGCTTGTTTGAGGATCACTTCACCATACTCTTCGGTAAGTGTTAGCCAGCTAAATGCAAAAATGGCATGGGCAACTCCTACATAATCCCATTTCTGCTGTTGTATACCTCTTGAGATAATAAATTTGGCATTGGGTCCGATTCCGTAATAGTGCATGGCCCAAACCAGTCCTGTATTATCAGATGCGGTAGCATACACACCACCCATTTGATCATAGTTATCACCGGTACCCACCGCATTCCAGAATTGAATATACCTTCCCATGTTAACTGCTTCTGCAGCACAACCATAAGAACCACCACCACCACCGGCAGGCGGTGCAGCAGTAGATGTCATTTGGTTGATAGCATTTGGCAATATTGCTTCAATAGCACCTTCTACAGGGTTATTAGGGTTAAGATATGCCTCTTCCAATTTTTTCTTGCATGATGGCAATGTAATAACCCCTATAGCTATAATTACGATTGCCAGAAAAGAGGGTTTAAAAAATTTATTTTTCATAATTTTTTTGTTTTAATCAGTTAAAAACCTACTCTAAGTCCTCCATTAAAACTTAATGGTGCGGCAATATTACCATAGTCAAATCCTATAGCTCCCACACCTCTTAATGAAGCATTTCCTGCATTAGCGGCAGGATCAGCTCCTGAATAATTGGTAAATAAAAGAAGGTCATTACATGTCAGGAAGAAACTCAAAGCCTTAAAACCTTTGAAATTCTTAGCCAGTAGTTTTTGTGACATGCTGTAGCTTAAAGAGATATCCCTTAATCGTAAAGCATTGATTCCATGTTCCATGTAATCTTCCTCTGGCATAGCGGTAGCGCCATAATAGGCACTGTTATAATAAGGAGTAACCAAAATATTATTAATGGTTGGATTGGCTGTATTTTCCAAACCATTCTGAATCACGCCCTGTATAATTCTTGGTGTTAAACGATCTGCTGTTTTGAAAGATTTACCTACCGTTGTGAGATACATATTGGTACCATTAAATACATCTCCACCAACTCTCAGATCCCAAAGGAAGCTAAGACTCCAGCTTTTATACCTGAACCGGTTATTGGTTCCTAAAGTGAGCCAGATAGTTCTGTCTGCATGATTTCTAAAAATAGAACCATCATTCAAAGGTAATCCGGTTGTTCCAGAAATAAGGATAGCACCATTATTAGCTGTTACACCATTAGGGCCTGTTGGAGTAAGATCCTGGCGTTTATAACTAAAGCTGCTGATCGCACCTGTAGAACCACCGGTTCTTAAACCACCTCTTGCATTACCATATAACCAGGTAGATGCATCATAATAATCAGCACCGGCGATATCAATAGAAGAAGGGATTGCCAATACCTGATTCCACATGTGGTTGAAGTTGAACTGGATATTCCAGTCAAAATCTTTTTTGCGGATCGCTTTAATACCTAAGCTGATTTCAAGGCCCTGGTTACGAACACTTGAATTATTAGCAGTGTTCAGGATAAATCCTGTACCATAACTGGCGCGGAAACCCTGTGCAATCTGATCGAGAGCCAGTGTATTATAGTAAGCTGCATCTACTGAAACCACATCATTGAATAAACGTAACTCAGTTCCTATTTCATAAGTCTGTTGTTTCTCAGGTTTCAGGTTAGGGTTTGCATTTGTAAATGCATACTGCAAGGGTGCAAGATTCGAAGGAAGATTGGTACTTGTTACAGTTGGAATAAAATTAGACTGGTTACTGTATGGATCCGGAAGCCTTGCCGTAGAGGCCAATGAACTTCTTAATTTCCAGTAATTCATGAATCCACCTTTCAATTTAGGGAAGATATCACTCATGATAATACTTAAACTACCACCCGGGTAACTATAATTTCTGCTGTCAACCGGCAATACTGAAGAAGACTCAAATGCCAGTGATCCGGTAAGGAAGATCACATTATTATAACTGATAGTCGCTTCTCCAAATGCAGCGATCTGGTATGATTTTTTAATATTCCATTGATCACTGCCATATAATGTAGCTCGGCTTAAACGGGTTCTTGTTCCAAGCGGGGTGCTGCTGCTATCAAAACTACGTGTACTATCCTGTGTACCGGAAATACCATAATTCTGTAACTCTGTTTGAGTCCAGCGAGTACCCACAGTAAATCTTGTATTAAACTTACCAAACGCTTTTTTGGCGGTAGTTGTAATTGTATGATTGTAGTTAGAAGCCTTGATCCAGTAATTATCCAAAGAACCTTTATTGGCTATGTTTGATTGTGTACTTGATTCAGGATCGCGATATTGAAACCCTTCAATCGTATAATAGTTATATCCAAACCTGCCGGCGATTGTTAACCATTTTAATGGATTGTAATTGATGGCCAGATTGGCTTCATAGTTATTTGTTTTATCTTTTGAAACATTTCTGTATGCAGCGAAGAAAGGATTGTCTGTTTCAACAACGGTTCCCAATCCGGCATTATCTGCCACATTGTTAGCTAACAGATTTGAAGTAAGTGCATATCTTTTATGGCCATTGGGTAATAAAT
>CANBSW010000220.1 GCA_947372235.1 Chitinophagaceae bacterium
GGCTAGAGCGCTTGCATGGCATGCAAGAGGTCGTCGGTTCGACCCCGATACTCTCCACCGAAAAGGCACTGTAAATCAGTGCTTTTTTTATGCACATATATACCTGAAAGTGCCTGTCACTGGTAGCCAAACAAGATGTAAATGGAAAAAAAGGATATTTATTTAGTGTACCATGGTACCAAATGGTAAGAGGCCCAATTACACATTTGAAGGGGTATGGAATTGCCACTTATTTGAAGCGAATAGAATTATAACCCATGTCGGAAACCACAAAAATTTCTATTCTGAAATGGAATGGGCCTCATAATTTTGTTTGTTGGATCAGTTCTTGAAACAACAATACTTTTTGTACATCTTTGGGATTAAATAAAAATGGCTGGACATCTTTTGCCATTTCTTCCATTTTTAAACTATTGCACTTTTCAAAAATCCTGTCTTTAAGTTGCTTTTCATTAGATACACCCATTTTAAACTTTAAATAGTTATAATCGGGCTTATCTATCAATGATAATAAGAATGCGATGTCAAAAAAATCCCGCCCCTTATTTCTTTCCCGATTACAGACAGCATAGAATTTTTGCGCAAGCAGTAAATTTAATGGCGTAATAAAAATCTGCGTAAATACATCAAATCGGTTTAGAATATATTTTTCCGGCACAAAATCAAAATGCTGAGGCTCAGTATCCAGTTGTATTAATATTTTCTCTTCCCGATGACCTGTTAGTCCTTCCTTATATAAAATTTCAGGAAAACGGATATAGCAGTGATATGCTCCTCGAAAAACTGTTTTCATTTCCACTTCATATCCTTCCTGTTCTAACTCCTTTTTTAAAACACCTGAGACTTTTGCAAATGTATTTTCCGCTATTGTGAAATTATCGAAATCAAGATCTTCAGAGAAACGAGTGTTGCCGTGCACAATCCTTAAGCATGTTCCACCTAAAAAACACAATTCATTGGCGTACTCGCTGTCGAAAAGAATCTGCAGTAATTTATGCTGGAGATATTCTCTTAATATAAATCGCTTGAACCCACGAAGGTTTTCAGGATAGTTTTTTTCTATTTCAGAAAGTGTCAGCATGATTATTAATTTTGCTTAATAGCTTGAGCCGCTTGTTCAATGTGTTGCTTTCAAAACATGCAGCATAAGAAGTTAACCTATCCTTGTTAATAATTTCATTAAATGTTGCCAGATTTAGCCTCAGCCCTTCAATGTCTCCTGTAGTATTTAATTGGTGATTAAGGTATAAATAATCCAGGATCGCTTTTTCTGGTGAAGCTATTAATACCGGTATTTTTTGGCTATTGTCTACTTCATATCCAAAAAATAAATGCGCTTTAATACTTCTGTAGTTGAATGTACCGGCAACTGTTTCGTAGGTAATCGTCTTTCTTGTGGTTATGTTCTGTACAGAATACACAGCTTCCGGGATCAGCCCATAGTGCGAAAGAGCAGATTCGAGTGAAACATAGGAAGGACGATGCAGGCAGTTGCTGATCCTAAACCTGAGCTGCTCATTCATGGGGATATCCCCAAATATGTACCACTTATTGATTAGCTTTTGGATATATCCCTTGTGCTGCCACTCTACCAACCGTCTTGAATCAAACTTTGGGAACAGTTTTTCTATGTCCCTGGTGGAGAATACTTCAAAGCTGTACATACCACCTCTAAAGTCTAAGTATGTCATTTTGTTTCTTATTATTGTTAAAAATAACAAATATAAGAAATAAAATTTAATATTCAACTAAATTACTTGGTTTTTCAATTGTTGCATTTTTTGCAAGAGTTGCTCGCCGAACTACCGAGTTTTCCTCGTTAATTCTGTTTCATTAATGAATGGGCCGGTTTAATGCTGCGTTAAAGCGCATTCTCAAAACTTTGAGCGATCACAGAATCGTCAATTTCATCCAGATAAGTCATCGTCTGTAATTGCGTTTCATGTCCCATAGCTTCTTGAATAATATTCAGATCGACATTTTTCTGCCTTAGATTGGTTGCAAAAGAATGCCTGGCTACATAGGATGTAAGATCCTTTTCCAGCTTAATATCTTTTGCCATTAGTTTAAGATCTTCATTTAAGTCTTTGAGACCGCTATCTATCCGAGCATCAATTTTTTTAGGAGCATCATGGAGCTTCATTAGGATCGGGAAAACATAGCCGGCGTCACTTTGCAATTCGCATGATTTAAACCACTCAATAATAGCAAGTGCTTTTGAATGCATTTGATATTGATACTTCCGCTTGTTCTTGGAACGGGTATAGCTAATTTCATTACCCTTGATATTTATCTTGTGTTTTAACTGTGCTATATCAATAAAATTGATGCCCCTGGCGTAATAACTAAATAAAAACAACTGTTGTGACCGATACATTCTTGTATCTTTTTCATATTCAAGTTTAGCGATGGCCTGGATCACATCAGCTGATACCGCACGTTTCTTTGTTTTAAACCGGCGATAAGCCTTAAAAGCAAAATACTTTGATGGATGGTGTTCTTTCGGACAGTAGCCGCGCTGAATTGCGATATTCCAAAGCCGATTAAATGTTCTGATGTAAAGACCCATCTTACTTTCACTAGGAACATTTGTTCTTAAATAATTCTAATACGCTTCAAAATCAGTTTTTGTAAATGCCCAGAATGTTTTATCAACCAGCAAGTATTTCTTCAATTTAATTTTGCCAGAGTAAAATACGCCTGCATAACCTATACGGCCTTGTTCCTCCATTTCCTTGATCACAATATCAAAAAGCTGGATGATCTTAACAGGCTGAACACGGAGTTCTACTTTTCGGACCTTATCTTTTAAGTCTTTCAGTGAAATCATCTCAATACCATTCCTATGCATGGTCTTGATCTCATAATCAATTTCAGAAACCAGCGAATTTATTTTTTTGATTATCGCCTTAAATTTTGGGTGAGATGACAGCGGACATTCATTTAATTCATCCCAATTCTCTTCCTTGGAAGTAAAGCCAGTATTATAATAACCTACCTCTTTATACTGGGTAACCCGAATCCTGATCTCGAATTCTCCATTTTTGGCTGTCTTATGTCTCCAGAGAACAGGTTTAATTTTAATTTCTTGCATAGATGCTACCGGTTTTTTAAGTCTAAAAATCGCAAAACATTTTACTGAATTTTTTACTCATTCTTTATTTCCAGGTAAAACTGAGGTAAAACCAAAGGTAGTATTTTTTTGATTTAAAGTAGTTAATGAAAATCGTTAAAAGCCTTTACCACAAAGGCTTTTAACGATTAATAAAGTTCAGGTAGGTAAGGCTAAAACAAGGCATTTTTCGTTATGCCATGCAAGAGGTCGTCGGTTCGACCCCGATACTCTCCACCTCGTACACCATAGCTTCAGCGAAGGTGTACTTATCCGCCGAAGCTTTAGCTTAGAAAGATTTCACTTTGCTTTAAAAGTCCCTAAAGGGGCTTTTTTGTTTTACCCCATGCCAGATTTCCTTCATACTATAAATTGCTCTCATTACATATCTATATTAGTTTGCGTATATTCAAACTCGTAAATGCCTTTATAGAAAAACTTGTTTTATCAAATCCAAAATCATGTATTCATACAGCCGGTTTCTTTCACTGATATGTTTTTTACTGTCAGCAACAGCCTGCAGCCATCTTAACCGTCCCGATACAGATGATGGTTCTGCCATATTTAATGCAGATAGTTTTAAGCAGCATGTATCGGTACTGGCTTCAGATTCATTTATGGGCCGTAAACCTTTTACAGCAGGAGAAACCATCACTATAAATTATCTGGAAACACAATTGAAAAATATGGGTCTTGAGCCCGGTAATGGCAGCAGTTATTTTCAGGATGTTCCGATGGTAAATATTATGGCAACCGCTGCACCCACTATGCAGGTAAATTCTCCCAAAGGAAATTTTACTTTAAAAGGGTTTGATGAGTATGCGATCTGGACGGATAAGGTGAATGAACAGATCAATCTTGATAAAACAGAAGTGGTATTTGCCGGATATGGTGTAGTTGCACCGGAATATCACTGGAACGATTATGCGGGCCTTGATGTAAAAGGCAAAGTAGTAATGGTAATGGTAAACGATCCCGGTTTTTGGGTGGGTGATACAACGCTCTTTAAAGGGAAAGAAATGACATACTACGGCCGCTGGACCTACAAGTTTGAAGAAGCTGCCCGGCAAGGTGCCAAAGCCTGTTTGATCATTCATAATACAGCTGCCGCATCTTATCCGTTTGCAGTGCAGCAGAGTGGACATAATTCATCAAGACTGCAACTGGATAACCGTGGTAAAGAGATGAAGAATTGTGATGTGATAGGTTGGATTCCTGAACCCACTGCCAATAAATTATTTACGGCGGCTGGTTTTGATTCAACATTATTAATAAAAGCAAATAAACCCGGATTCAAAGCTGTTCCGTTGAATATTAGTGTAACAACTAGCATGACTGTAAAAACCACTTACAGTAAATCGCACAATGTAATTGCAAAAGTTACCGGTTCCAAGCATCCTGATGAAGTGATCATTTACACGGCACACTGGGATCATTTTGGAATTGGCCGCCCGGATGTAAAAGGTGATTCTATTTATAATGGTGCCTATGATAATGCTTCCGGCACATCGGGGTTACTGGAAATGGCACGTGCATTTAAAGCCATTAAACCGGAAAGAACCGTTGTGATCATGTTGGTTACTTCTGAGGAGCAGGGATTATTGGGATCGAAGTATTATGCAGAAAATCCGGTGTATCCTGTTGATAAAACAGTGGCCAATATTAACATAGATGAATTGAACCGTTTTACAAAAACCAAAGACATGGTGATTGTAGGATCGGGACAATCAGAATTGGAAGATTACCTGAAAGAAGAATTGGCAAAAACGGGTGGATATATTTCAAGCGATCCGCATCCGGAAGCTGGTTATTATTATCGTTCAGATCATTTTAATTTTGCGAAAGCGGGTATACCTGCACTATATATCAATCCGGGTATTGATGTTGTTGGTAAGGGGAAAGAATATGGTAAGCAATTGGAAGATGAGTATACAAAAAACAATTACCACCAACCATCAGATGAATACGATCCGAAAACATGGACAGCAGAAGGTGCGGTGAATGATATGAAAATATTATTTCGTGTTGG
>CANBSW010000221.1 GCA_947372235.1 Chitinophagaceae bacterium
AGGAACCATTTCTGAAACAGATAAAAAGTTAATGCTGCTTACCGATGATATGGATGAAGCCATGCAATACATACAGGCATACATTGCCAAAAATTTTAAGGTAAAGCCGAGGAAAAGTTTGTGGTGGTTATTTGAGAAGAGATGATTAACTGAATGCTTTTATTCTTTTTTGTAAAAATATTTTTAACCGCTAAGAGGCAAGAACGACAGGGTACGCCAAGCGAAGAATAGAAAAAACCTTGTGAATCTTCTTTGCGCCCTTGCGACTTAGCGGTTAAAAAAACGCGCAATAATCTATTACTGCTGCACTTTTTTACCTGCCGGCATTGTATACCCCAAACTCAATATCAATTCATAAGTACCAAAAGCCTGTTTGGCCGTTCCCTGGTATACTTTTAGGTTTGAGTAACGTGCGTAATCTAATTTGTTGGTAAACTCCAGATAAACATGTTTGTAAAATGTAGCGCGCACTCCTGCTTCCAAACCCATATTCCATCCACCGATCTGGAAACCGGGGTCGTTGGCTTTGCCAAAAAAGCTATTTTGTACATGAGGAATTAAAGGGCCGATACCGGCTTTGCCCAATGCATCAATTTTGAAATTTCCTGTTTTACTTTCCTGCCAGTTCCATCTTTTCACAATATTGAAAAGCAGAAAATTGGCGCCATTGTTCAGGTAATAATAAAAACCATTTCCTTCAGAAAAATTGATGGTGCTATCGGTTTGTTTACCATTTAATACACCGGTCAATCTGATCGGTTGTGCATCGGTGATGATATGTTTGGTATGATCGAAATTGATCTCAAGTGCCAATCCTTTTTTACGGTTGAAGAAATAACCCAGGCGATAATTGTATTGCGGAATACTGATGGGTATACTGAATAAGCCCTCATCCCAGCCAATATGGTCGTGAGAATGTACACTGTTCAATGTGTAATTATTATTCAGAGATGGCTGGTTTACTTTTACATTGGAGTTGGTGTACCATTCTTTATTATATCCCCATGAAAAATAAAATTCACCTTTTCTTTCAGATGTTTTTTGCTGTGCGATGGAGAAAATGGGGAAGCTCAGTAAAAATAAAATAGACAGTTTGATTGTGCTCACGGTTTCAAAATTTCAGACCGCAAAGGTACGAAGATGATGAACATCAAGCAACGGCTCTGTGAAATCTCCCCGTTCTCTGCAACTCTGCGGTGAAGATTTAATCAACGCAGAGTTGCAGAGAACGGGGAGTTAACGCAGAGGAAATAATTAATCCAGTACCGGGTTCAACCATTTTTCTGCAATATTCAAAGGCATGTTTTTGCGTTTGGCATAATCTTCCAGCTGATCGCGTTGAATTTTTCCTATCCCGAAGTATTGACTTTTTGGATTGGAGAAATACCATCCGCAAACAGAAGAAGCAGGATACATAGCCAAACTTTCCGTAAGCTGAACACCAATGGTATCAGTAGCTTTCAGCAGATCGAATAATTTATATTTTTCAGTATGATCCGGGCAGGCAGGATAACCAGGTGCCGGACGGATACCTGTGTATTGCTCTTTGATTAATTGTTCGCTGCTGAGGCTTTCATCTTTATCATATCCCCAGAAATTCTTTCTTACCTCAAGGTGCAATGCTTCGGCAAAGGCTTCTGCAAATCTGTCTGCCAGGGCTTGTAGCATGATCTTGTTATAATCATCATGTGCGGCTTCAAATTTCTGAATATGTTCTTCAATACCATGCAGGGTAACTGCAAAGGCACCGATGTAATCTTTCTTACCACTTGCTTTTGGTGCAATAAAATCGGCCAATGATAAATTGGGTTGATCAGCAGCTTTCTTGATCTGCTGACGAAGAAAAGAAAGATTTACATATTCATTATCCGTTTTCACTTCCACATCATCATTGTTGCTGGATGCTTCCCAGAAACCGATGGTTCCTTTGGCGGTTAACCATTTTTCTGCGATGATCTGGTCCAGTAATGTATTGGCATCATTGTATAGTTTGGTAGCTTCTTTACCCACCACACTGTCTGTTAAGATCTCAGGAAAATTACCATGCATTTCCCAAGTGATGAAGAAAGGCTTCCAGTCGATGAAGGAACGAAGTGTTTGCAGATCATAGGCTTCAAATACTTTGGTGCCGGTAAAAGTTGGTGTTGGAGTAGTGTGATTATTCCAATCAACTTTTACTTTGTTCTGCAAGGATTCTGCATAAGCAATATAGTTTTTTACAACTTTCCTGTTATCAAATCCTTCTTTCAGTTTTACATATTCTTCTTTTAAACCCGATAAGAATTCAGGTTTTTGTTCCTTGCTTAATAAAGAACCGGCAACGGTTACACTTCTTGATGCATCCAATACATGCACCACTCCATCTGTATATTCCGGAGCAATTTTTACAGCGGTATGAATTCGTGAAGTGGTGGCACCGCCAATTAACAAAGGCTGCGTCATTCCGCGGCGTTTCATTTCTTTGGCAATGTGTACCATTTCATCAAGAGAGGGAGTGATGAGTCCGCTCAGGCCAATGATATCTACATTTTCTCTTTGAGCGGTTTCGAGGATTTTATCTGCCGGAACCATTACACCAAGATCAATTATATCATAACCATTACAGCCCAATACCACACCTACAATGTTTTTGCCAATATCATGCACATCGCCTTTTACGGTGGCCAATAATATTTTGGCAGCGCCCGCAGCTTCACTGTTGGCGGTACCTGCGGCAAGATGGGCCTGTTTTCTTTGTTCTTTTTCTGCTTCAATAAATGGTGTTAATACAGCAACACTTTTCTTCATTACCCTTGCACTCTTTACCACTTGTGGCAGAAACATTTTACCCGCACCAAACAGATCACCAACAATACCCATTCCATCCATTAAGGGGCCTTCAATTACTTCAAGCGGTGTTGGATATTTTAAACGCGCTTCTTCTGTATCAGCTTCAATATATTCTGTGATACCATTTACAAGTGAGTGTGATAATCTTTTTTCTACGGTATCATTTCTCCATGCTTCATCCCTTACTTCTACTTTACCTTTTGCTTTTACAGTTTCTGCGTGAGCGATAAGTTTTTCTGTGGCTTCGTTGTTATCATTGTTTCTGTTCAGGATCACGTCTTCACACAATTGTTTTAATGTGGGCTCTATCTCATCATAAACAACCAATTGGCCTGCGTTTACAATACCCATATCCATACCTGCTTTAATGGCATAGTAAAGAAACACGGAGTGAATGGCTTCGCGCACATGATCGTTACCGCGGAAAGAAAATGATACATTTGATACGCCACCACTTACTTTGGTAAGTGGCATCAGTTGTTTGATCTCTTTGGTAGCTTCAATAAAATCTACTGCATAATTGCTATGTTCTTCAATCCCGGTTGCAATGGCAAAGATGTTAGGGTCGAAGATGATATCCTGCGGATCAAAGCCTACCTGTTCTGTAAGGATCTTATAAGCGCGGTGACAAATTTCTACTTTGCGTTGTCTGGTATCGGCCTGTCCTACTTCATCAAACGCCATAACAATCACAGCGGCGCCATAGGCTTTACAGGTGAATGCCTGTTCAATAAATTTTGCTTCTCCTTCTTTCATGGAGATGGAGTTAACAATGCAACGTCCCTGTACACATTTCAATCCTGCTTCAATGATCTCGAATTTAGAGCTGTCGATCATGATGGGGATCTTGGCTATATCCGGCTCACTCTGAATCAGATTCATGAAGATGGTCATGGCGTGAATACCATCCAGCATGGCATCATCCATGTTTACATCCAGTACCTGTGCACCACTTTCTACCTGTTGACGGGCAACAGAGAGGGCCTCTTCATATTGGCCATCGCGGATAAGGCGTGCGAATTTTTTTGAACCGGTTACATTGGTTCTTTCTCCTACGTTCACAAAATTGGTTTCGGGCCTGATTACCAGGGGTTCGAGGCCTGAGAGGCGGAGGTAGGGTTTGATGGTGACTGTTGAGTTCATACTTATTTTTTAAACCACAGCGGCACGGCGGCACATCGTGGACAACGATTTTTATAATACTAATCTTTTAAAACCATCTTTCTGTGTTCCTCTGGGCCATAACTGTCTCTGTGGTTCGAATTTTTACATTGCGGTTTCTAAAACTGGTAACGGCCTCGGTACAATTTTTCTCACATTATCTGCAATATGTTTGATATGGTCAGGCGTGGTACCACAGCACCCACCCACAATATTTACAAAACCCTGGTTGGCCCATTCTTCAATGAAATGAGCAGTTTCGTGTGGTTGTTCATCATATTCTCCCATTGCATTTGGTAAACCTGCATTGGGATAAGCGGAAGTAAAGCAGGATGCGATCTGTGATAGCTCTTCAATATGGCTTCTCATTTCTGCAGCACCCAGGGCACAGTTCAATCCAACGCTTAAGGGTTTGGCATGCATTACAGATGTGTAGAAGGCTTCCAGGGTTTGTCCGCTTAACGTTCTTCCCGATGCGTCGGTAATGGTACCGCTGATCATGATGGGCAGTTCTGCCTGATTATGATCACGGAAATATTTCTTTGCAGCAAAAATGGCGCCTTTGGCATTGAGTGTATCAAAGATGGTTTCGATGAGTAATACATCAACACCACCATCAACCAGACCTTTGATCTGTTCGTAATAAGCGGCAACCACTTCATCAAAAGTTACGGCACGGAAACCGGGGTTATTTACATCGGGCGATAGGCTCAGTGTTTTATTCAATGGACCGATGGCACCTGCTACAAACTTGGGGGCAGTTCCGGGATTTTCAGCCACGAACTCATTCACAGCATTACGGGCGCATTTGGCTGCGGCAACATTCAACTCATAAGCCAGTGCCTGCATATCGTAATCTGCCATGGCAATTACAGTGCTGCTGAATGTGTTTGTTTCTATAATATCCGCACCTGCCTGCAGGTACAGTTTATGAATGCCTTTGATGATATCCGGCTGGGTAATATTCAAAAGGTCATTATTACCTTTTACATCAGAGGGCCAGTTTTTGAATCGTTCGCCACGGTAATCTTCTTCTGTAAGTTTATGGCGCTGTATCATGGTACCCATGGCACCATCTATTACCAATATTCTTTTTTCCAGTTCTTTTCTGATATTCATACAAGTCATTTACTTCCGTTTCAG
>CANBSW010000222.1 GCA_947372235.1 Chitinophagaceae bacterium
AGCGCACGCGGTCGCGAAGCTCGCAATGACGACATGTGTCAATCAATTGCATTGAACATTATTTATTAATACTTTGTATCAAATCACTTATCATGAAACAGAAAATCTTTTTCTTCGCCATACTGTTACTTGTTCTTTCGAATTCCTATGCAGATAACTATCCCCGCAACTACGCCATTGATATAATGCATTACGCTTTCCGCCTAACTTTTTCTGATAACACCGATGAATTAAAAGGTTCCGCTTCCATTACTTTTCAGTGTAAACAAAAAGAAGTGAAACAACTTCGGCTCGATCTCATCAATCAGTCAGATAAATGGAAAGGAAAGGGTATGCAGGTTCAATCGGTAATGCTAAACAATCAAGCACTAGTTTTCACACATAAGAACGATGAGCTCATGATACAGTTAGGCTCATCTCCTGCTGTAGATCAATCCATCACTATCGTTGTAAACTATAGCGGCATACCCGCCGGCGGCATGAAGATCCAACCAACGAAATTTGGTGACCGAAGTTTTATGTGCGAAAACTGGCCCAACAATGCCCGTCATTGGCTGCCAACGGTAGATCATCCCTATGATAAAGCCACCAGCGAATTTATTGTAACCGCACCGGCACATTATAAAGTGATCTCCAACGGATTGTTACAGGAAGAATCCATGCTCGATAAAGAGACCAGACTAACACACTGGAAACAATCTGTTCCTGTATCCTGTTGGTTATTTGTATTGGGCATTGCAGATTTTGCTGTGCAGTATGTGGATGAGTTCAATGGAAAGTCCATTCAAACCTGGGTATTCCCTAAAGACCGTGAAGCAGGTTTTCATGATTTTACAGAACCCACCAAACAGGTATTACAATTCTTTTCAGATTATATTGGACCCTTTGCCTATGAGAAACTGGCCAGTGTAGAAACACAGAGTGTAAACGGTGGAATGGAAACCAGCTCTGCTATTTTTTATGATCAGAAAATGATCACCGGAAAATACACAACCGGTTTTCGTAATGTGGTGATACACGAACTGGCCCACCAATGGTTTGGCAATGCAGTAACCGAAACCACCTGGGATGATGCCTGGCTAAGTGAGGGCTTTGCTACTTTTTTTACTTTATTATTTATAGAGAATGCATATGGACATGAAGAGTTTCTTTCCGGCATAAAAGCTGCCCGCAAAACCGTGTATGATCTTACCAGAAAAGATTCCACCTTTACCATTGTAGCCAACCGAAGTGCCGAAACCGGCCCCGTAACCAGCGGACTCACTTACCAGAAAGGGGCCTGGATATTACACATGCTGCGCGAAAAAATAGGTCACGATAATTTCAGAAAAGGGATACAAGCCTATTACAAAAAATATTACAACAGTAATACCACAACCGCCAACTTCATTGCAGAAATGGAAAAAGCATCGCGGCTGGATCTGAAAACTTTCTTTTCCCAATACTTAACCCGCCCCGATAACCTGCAATTAAAAGGCAGTTGGAATTATGATGAAAACACAAAACAGATAACCATACAACTGCAACAAACACAATCCTCACAAAAGCCTTTTGATTTTCCGATAGAAATTGCCATCTACAAAGTGGGCGTTACTGCTCCCGAAATAGTTAAGAAGAATGTGAATGCTTTGACCACTGAATTTAGTATCCCTGCAAATGCAAAACCAGAAATGGTTGTTCTTGATCCAAGAGTAGTTTTATTGGGAGAGATAGATTTTAAGTAAGTACGTCTTTGCGAGCTTCGCGACCGCGTGCGCTGAAGCTTTAGCGGTGGCGCAAGCAATTTGTGTCTAATCATAAGTTCTATTATTTGTGACACCGGCTGCTTCGTTCCTCGCAGCGACGGGTTCAGCAAACAAACTCAATCAAAATTCTTCCCAATAAACTTCACAAACTCTTTTTGCGTTTTAGTAAATTCTTTCTTGTATGCATCAAACCGTTTAAAGATGGCTGAATGATTATCAGCCTTTAATGCTTTTTTATCGATCTCTTTTTTCTGTTTTGCCAATGCAAACAATTTCATTTTGTTTACATGCATTTCATTTCTTTGGTCGTCTATCTCTTTTCTGAGGTGTATGAACTTGTGTGAGAAGTAGGTTACTTTATGTTTTACATCCGTATGGATTGTTTTAGCGGTCATCTCTTTTGTGTAATCATCGAGAATTCTGAGTATACTGATATCCGCATTCATTTCAGCTATTAACAATCGGTAGTTCAGATGAAGTTTCATCACAGAGGAAGCAATCGCCATAAACAAAAAATTAAGTGACTTGAAGTTAGTAATTTTTATTCGTTTCTGTAATGAACTCTTCGAGAAAGAAAATTTTTGTGGTTTGAGTAAACACTCGCTGCCAAAAAGGAGCGTGAAATAATGCGCTTGTTTTGTTGTTTTCTTTTTAACTT
Source organism: Chitinophagaceae bacterium (assembly GCA_947372235.1). Lineage (GTDB taxonomy): Bacteria > Bacteroidota > Bacteroidia > Chitinophagales > Chitinophagaceae > Sediminibacterium. The sequence continues at coordinate 2,404 of CANBSW010000222.1, forward strand.
GTACTACTTATTCTGCATCAAATGTCTGATATCGAAGAAATCTCAAAAAAGCTACTGGAGTTTCGCAACGATCGCGACTGGGAACAATTCCACAATCCAAAAGATTTATCATTAGCTATTAGCATAGAGGCCGGTGAGCTGTTAGAGTTATTCCTTTGGAAGAACGCCGAAGAAGCAAACAAAGAAAAAGTAAAAGAAGAGTTGGCAGATATTTTTTCATTTGCTTTTTTGCTTGCAGATAAATATGGTTTGGATGTGAAAGAGATTATCCTGGATAAAATTAGGGTAAACAATGAGAAATACCCTGTTGCAAAAGCAAAGGGTACGGCTAAGAAATACAACGAACTATAACTCATGATCGTATATCACGCCAATAAGGGAAAGTTTTTAGACGATGTACTCACGAATAATGTAGATGGTATTATTTTAAATTATGTAAAGCAGAAACTGAACAAAGGAGTAAGTCCCGGAGAGATCCGTTCTTGGCGTGAATCGCTCTCTTATATGGACCGAATTTTACAAGATCCCGAAATACCAGAGGATTGTGGTGTTGCCATAGAATACATGATACCACAAACCGGAAAACGTATCGATTTTATTTTAACAGGGCAGGGTGTTTCCAATACAGATTACGCAATCATCATTGAACTGAAGCAATGGTCTGAGGCAGATATCACCGCTAAAGACGGAGTTGTGGTTACCTATGTTGGTGGAAGAAAAGGTGAACACACTCACCCATCTTATCAGGCATGGTCGTATGCTACACTTCTACAAGGCTTTAATGAAGCAGTATACAGTGAGAACATACAATTAAAACCTTGTGCCTATTTACATAATTATGTAGAAGACGATGTAATCAGGAATTCTTTTTACGCAGAATACATTGAGAAAGCGCCTATCTTCCTCAGAAGCGATGCTATCAAACTCCGTGAATTCATTAAGCGTTTTGTGAAGTATGGCGACAGAACAGACATCATTTACCGCATAGAAGAGGGAAAGATCAAACCATCAAAAATGCTTGCCGATAATATGGCTTCAATGCTAAAAGGCAATCAGGAGTTTCTAATGATCGACGATCAAAAAATTGTTTATGAAAACGCATTGGCATTGGCCAAACAATCGGGCGTAGAAAATAAAAATGTTTTAATTGTTCAGGGTGGCCCTGGCACCGGTAAATCTGTTGTAGCAATTAATCTGTTGGTTGAAATAACAAAGCTGGGATTGCTTACTCAATATGTTTCTAAAAATGCTGCACCCAGAGCGGTTTATGAAGCAAGGCTTACCGGAAAAATGAGGGCTACAGAAATTCGAAATCTGTTCAAAGGTTCGGGAAGTTTCATAGATGTGCCAAAAAATTATTTTGATGCGTTGATTGTTGATGAAGCCCATCGGCTAAATGAATTCAGTGGATTATATGGAAATCTTGGAGAGAACCAAATCAAAGAAATTATTAACGCTTCAAAATTTGCTGTGTTTTTTATAGACGAGGATCAACGTGTAACATTAAAAGATATCGGTCAAAAAAATCAGCTACAGGAGTGGGCCTATAAAGCTGGAGCAACCGTATATGAACTTGAATTGAATTCACAATTCCGTTGTAATGGTTCTGATGGATATCTCGCATGGCTCGACAATGTATTAGAGATTAAGGAAACAGCAAACGAAGATATTGCTGAACTGGGTTATGATTTTAGGGTTGTCGATTCGCCAGCCGAATTACGAGATTTAATTTTTGAGAAAAACAAGATCGCTAATAAAGCAAGGCTCGTTGCCGGCTATTGTTGGAAATGGATCAGCAAAGGAAAGCCTGATCTTTATGATATCACTTTCCCGGAATATGATTTCAAAATGAAATGGAACCTTACCAGCGATGGTAGTTTATGGATCATCGGTCCAGATTCAGTAAATGAGGTTGGTTGTATTCATACCTGTCAGGGATTGGAGGTTGATTATATTGGTGTAATCATCGGGAACGATATTGTTGTCAGAAATAATCATGTGTTGGTTGATCCATCAAAAAGAGCTTCGTCAGACATGTCTGTTCGTGGCTATAAAAGTTTATTAAAGAACGACCTTGTGAATACACAAAAATCATTATCCGCCATTATAAAAAACACTTATCGCACCTTAATGACACGAGGAATGAAAGGCTGTTATATTTATTGTGTAGATAAAGAAACACAGGAATATTTCAAGAACTTATTAGCCCATCCTAAGTTGTTAAACTAATAAAATTCGAGCCCAGCGACTCGAAAATAAAGAGTCTTTTTTGAAAAAGTTTCGGAGTTTGGTTTTAATAACGACGTAGATATTAGTTATTAAAAGAAGATTCTACAATATGATTCCCCGTTTTGTTCTCATCATACAACAAAAAACCCCAACATCTCTGTCAGGGTTCTTGTGGTGTGGGCCGGGATCGAACCGGCGACACAAGGATTTTCAGTCCTTTGCTCTACCGACTGAGCTACCGCACCGGCAGTCAATTAAGAATTAAAAATTAGTAATTAATAATCACGTTTTTAATACCAATCCCCTTTCGGGGCAGCAAAAATAGGGGGTTTTCACAAATAATCCACAGTGAAAGGATTGTTTTTAAATATTTTGGCCTCTGGCCTCACCCCCCAGCCCCCAAAGGGGGAGTTATTATACCATTTTTATTAAA
>CANBSW010000223.1 GCA_947372235.1 Chitinophagaceae bacterium
TATGATCTTACCATTCCTTTTGCGAGGTATGTGGCAATGAACTATGGCCAGTTAACCATGCCATTTAAACGTTACCAGATACAACCCGTTTGGCGTGCCGACAGGCCCCAAAAAGGCCGCTACCGTGAGTTTTACCAATGTGATGCAGATGTGGTAGGCAGTAAAAGTTTATTGAATGAGGTAGAACTTGCCAATATTTACGCAACTGTTTTTACACAACTGGATATTGATGTAGAGATCAAGATCAATAGCAGAAAAATCTTAGCTGCTCTTGCAGAACTCTGTGGCGGCGCTGATAAAATGGTAGACATCACCGTTGCCATTGACAAGTTGGATAAAATAGGATTAGATAAAGTAAAAGCCGAACTGGAAACAAAAGGATTAACGCAGGAACAGATCAGCACCATAGAAAAATACCTTACCATCGAAGGAAGCAATCCGGAAAAAATTGCTGCCTTAAAAATATTGATCGGTGATAATGAGACAGGGAATAAAGGAATTGAAGAAATTGAATACATTCTCAACTATCAATTCAAAATTCAAAATTCAAAATTTAAAACAGACTTTACACTAGCCCGCGGCCTCAACTATTACACCGGAATCATATTTGAAGTGAAAGCTCTGGGCGTACAAATGGGCAGCATTGGTGGTGGAGGAAGATATGATGACCTGACTGGTTTATTTGGTGTACCCAATGTACCGGGTGTGGGTATCAGTTTTGGTGTAGACAGGATCTATGATGTGATGGAAGAACTGAAACTGTTTCCGGAAGAAGTGCAAACCGGAACACAGGTTTTGTTCTTCAACCTTGGTGAAGAGGAAAGCAAAGCAGCATTCGGGTTGATGCAGCAATTGAGAAGCAAGGGCATCAGCTGTGAATTGTTTCATGAGAACAGCAAATTTGACAAACAATTTAAATACGCCGAGAAAAAACAGATCGGTTATGTGGTTATTCTGGGAAGCGAAGAACTGAAAACCGGTACCTGTCTTGTGAAGAACCTGAAAAAAAGCGAGCAGCAATCTATCTCACAAAAAGAATTAACAGATTACCTTTTTAATTAAACCTGTTTCCGGCATAGTATTCGGTACCTTTTGACAAAAGGTATTATGAAAAAGCTTTGTTTACTAATAATACCGTTTTTGCTGTTAGTATTATCATGTAGTAAAAAAACCATTCCAGGTTTGGCTAATATGCCCAGATCGGCTGAGAAAGGCAACACCGCAATTACGGTAGAACCACCGGTAAAAACTACCGAATCACCAACAGTTTCTGTTGCACCGCCCGCTGCTACAGCAGCATCCGCCTTTTCTAAACCCATGATCGTAATAGATGAAACGGGAAAGATCATAACAGAAAGGAATCAGTTGCCTGACGAGATCGCCTCAAAAGTGGATTATAAAAAGATCTCTCGTTCCTTTACGCCAACGCAAAGACAAAACCTGATTTATCGTTTTAAGATGGTGCCCCCAAGGGTATTGTTTATTCCGGATATCATGTCTAAAAAATCAGCCAAAGGTTTTTATGCTGTTTATAAAACAAAGTTCTGGTACTGGAAAAAGGAAGATGGTTTGTATTATTTAGATGAAACCTATTACCAATAAAAAAGCCGGAAGTATACTTCCGGCTTTCTATAGCAGCAAACGATCTGGGTTTAACGAACCTGCGCCCTTTCAAAGGGTTTGGCATGCAGGTAAAGTAGTTGGCGGTTATTGATTAAAGCCAGGGTAGATTCTGCTTTGGATCCTTCCAAAACATAGCCCATCGCATTAATACTTACACCGATTATTTTTTTATTTGAATCCCTGTTAAATTTTGCCGTTCCCTGAAACTGAATAATCCCATACAAATCATCGCCTTGTTTTTCAAGAGCAGAAACACCGGCAGATGATTCCATTGTTAAAGCCCCGTTTTCCAGTTTTACAACTACTTCTGCCACAACACTTCCTTCAGGAAATTTATATTTTCCAACATACTGACTCAGCGTTGTATCTGTGGTTTGTTGTGCAAAAGATACTGTTACCATACCCAGACTCATACAAAAAAGGAAAGCCAGTTTTTTCATTTCATAATTTTTAGTTGTACAAAATAAGAATATTTCAAATATCCCGGCATTTTGTTTTGCTTAAAGTTACAGTCGCTCGCCTCTAGGCGAGTGACGACTATCAAAGGCCTCCGGCCCCGAATATATCCGATAGGGATAAAACTTTATAATCCTTCATATATAACCGCAGCCCCCTGCCCCACCCCCACGCACATGGTTGCCAAACCATATTTTGCCTTTTGCCTGTTCATCTCATGCACCAAAGTAGCCGAGATACGTACTCCACTACAACCCAATGGGTGGCCAATAGCGATAGATCCACCATTAACATTCACTTTTGCAGTATCCAGATTCAGCTCTTTCATACATGCCAGACTTTGTGAAGCAAATGCTTCATTCAGTTCAATCACATCCAGATCTTTTATGGTTAAACCTGCACGCTGTAAGGCTTTGGACGAAGAAGGCACAGGCCCCATTCCCATAATGGCAGGATCTACACCGGCAATAGCCATGCTTACAATTCTGGCTACAGGTTGCAGGTTAAACAATTTTACAGCTTCTTCACTTGCCAATAACATAGCAGCAGCACCATCATTGATACCCGAAGAATTACCGGCAGTCACCGTTCCATCTTTTGCAAATGCCGGGCGCAATCCTGCCAGCTTTTCAAGCGTAGTTTGTCGTGGATGTTCATCCTGGTTAAACCAGGTGATGAGGCGGTCATTGATCATTTCAATAGCAACAATCTCATCATCCCATTTACCGGCTTCCAATGCGGCAAAATATTTTTGTTGGGAAGAAAAGGCAAAGGCATCCTGCTCTTCGCGACTGATATTCCAATCACGTGCTACATTCTCTGCAGTTTCTCCCATACTGTAAGGATGATACATTTCTGCCAAACGTTTATTGGTAAAGCGCCAGCCAATAGTGGAATCGTAGGTTTCAATTTTGCGATTCCAGGCTCCTTCGCTTTTTGCAGTAACAAAGGGGGCGCGTGTCATACTTTCTACGCCGGCAGCTATATATAACATGCCCTCATTACACATAATGGCGCGGGATGCATCCATGATGGCCTGCAATCCACTTGCACATAACCGGTTCACCGTATTACCTCCCACACTTACCGGAAGTCCGGCAAGTAAAGCAGCCATTCGGGCAACATCGCGGTTGTCTTCGCCGGCCTGATTGGCAGCACCTGCTATTACATCTTCTATTTTGGATTGATCAATATCGGGGTTTCTGCCTAATAATGACATGATGGTGTGCGCCAGCAAATCATCCGGACGAATAGAACTCAGTTTGCCCCCATAGCGGCCAATGGGGGTTCTTACGGCATCAATTACATAACAGGTTTTCATATAGCTAACTATTCTATGGTATCAGTACTAAAATCAGTGGTGCAATATAAAGCTTGTGATACATACTTGATAATCGTTGCTTAGATGCTGCTTATAATGCGGTAAATACTTGATTAAAATGGGTGTTTTAACCAGTAAGAAAGTAGGGCATGCCCTAGAGATTTGTACGACAAATTATTCCGTTGAAAAGAAAGATAATCCAGGTTAAAGGAATTGGCATAACCACCTTAGATATAAACGGAGAAGATTTTATCTCCCTTACAGATATTGCCAGACATAAAAATCCAGATGAGCCGAAAGATGTTGTCAAAAATTGGTTGCGTTCTAAAACCACCATTGAGTTTCTTGGTCTTTGGGAGCAATTAAATAACCCTGATTTCAAAGGGGTCGAAATCGACCCCTTTCTTTATGCAGCCGGAAGTAATGCTTTTACCTTATCTCCTTCCAAATGGATTGAAGCCACTAATGCGATTGGGCTGATTTCTAAGCAAGGGAATACTGGTGGAACTTTTGCCCACAAAGACATAGCTTTTGAATTTGCATCCTGGATAAATACTGCATTCAAACTCTACCTGATCAAAGAATTCCAACGCCTCAAAGAAGAAGAAAACCGTCATCATAAATTGGAATGGAACCTCCAGCGAACCCTTGCCAAAATAAACTATCGAATACATACTGATGCAATCAAAGAAAATATTATTCCCAAACTAGTATCTAAGCAAGAGAGCAGGTTTACATATGCCAGTGAAGCAGATGTTTTAAACATGGCTCTTTTTGGGAAAACAGCTCTTCAATGGCGAAATGAAAATCCCAAAGCAGAAGGGAATCTGAGGGATGATGCTGCTATTGAACAATTGGTGATTCTATCGAATTTAGAAAGTATCAATTCGGTGCTTATTCACCAGAGCAAATCACAATCGGAAAGGTTGGTACAGCTGAACGCAATAGCGATCAGCCAGATGAAGTCTCTATTGAATCATCACCAATTAAAGAAATTACAATAAAAAACATATCTGCTATTTTGACAAACAGTCGTCAATACCAAAGGTCCCTTACATAAAATAGCGATCTTTCAAGACAATAAATCAGTTTTACCTGTTTCTTTCTTCCATGGTTTCATAAAACTGATCAACTATAACTCTTGGTCTAGCAATTAAACCTCATGAGTTATCTTTGCCCCATGAGTACCTCTTTACCCAACATACGTCACCTGAGTATCCGTGAGCTGGAAGCCTATTTTGAATCAATTGGCGATAAGAAGTTTCGTGTAAAACAGGTTCATGAATGGCTCTGGCAAAAGCATGCCCACAGTTTTGATGATATGACCAACCTGAGCAAAGACCTCAGGGCCAAACTGGCTGCCGATTTTTCTTTCCCTGCATTAAAAGTTAATGCCACTCAATTTAGTGATGACGGCACGATAAAAAGCCGGTTCAAAACTTTTGATGGCCATATGATTGAAGGCGTTTTAATTCCTACCGATGAACGCAAAACCGCATGCGTTTCTTCGCAGATCGGTTGCAGTTTGAGTTGTAAATTTTGCGCAACCGGTTATATGGATCGTAAACGTAACCTTACCTATGATGAGATCTACGATCAGGTTGTATTGATTAACGCACAGAG
>CANBSW010000224.1 GCA_947372235.1 Chitinophagaceae bacterium
TTATCAGTTGAAGACTCCCACTGAGTAATATTGCCAGTGTATCCCGTTAAAGAAAGTGTTCCGCTATTGGCTCCGGCACAAACAGAAATATTACCTGAAAGTATTCCTGCATTTGCCGCAGGATTTACCATTATCGTGATCGTATTTGAGTATCCTACCCCACAATTATTATTCTGCACCAACACCCTGTAAATAGTGGTTGCTATCAGGTTACTATATTGATAAGTGTTTACTGTATCAGCAATGTTTTGCCAGCTGCTTCCATTATCAACGGAAGATTCCCATCTTACAACTGCCCCGGTATTTCCTGCAAGTGTTAGTGTTCCTGAATTGGTTCCAAAACAAACGGTTGCATTTGCTGAAAGCAACCCCGGCACGGTTGACGGTATTACAGTAATCGTAACTGTATTTGTATACTGTGCTACACAATTACCACTTTGTACCAACGCACGATACAATGTTGTTACAGATAAATTCGAATATGAATTCACATTAGCTGTATTCGCTATTGCCTGCCAACTGGCACCATTATCTACAGATCTTTCCCACTGTAAAACAGCTCCTGTATTTCCGGTTAACGATAGTGTGCCACTATTTACTCCTGCACAAACGGTTGCATTCGCAGATATAATTCCCGCAACTGTTGGCGGATTCACAGATACAATAACTGTATTGGAATAAGCTGCCGGACAAGTATTATTCTGCACCAATACCCGGAAACGTGTTGATACAGCCAGATTTTGATAACTATCATTATTACTTGTATTTGCAATCACCACCCATGTTATTCCGCCATCAATCGAACTCTCCCATTGTTTTATATTTCCCGTATAACCCGTTAATGTCAACGTTCCCTGATTTGTATTGGCACATACCGCAACACTTGATAATAATATTCCCGGTGTTGTTGGCGTATTAACCGTAATCAACACTTCATCAGCACTGCTTGTACATGCACCACTTGACACGGTCCATACAAACTTATATGTTCCTGCAACCAACCCGTTGATCACTGTATTGCTTTGTGATGGATTTACGATAGTCGCTGTTGATGGTCCACTGGTTTCTGTCCATACACCGCTTCCTGTTACCGGCGTAACAGCTATCAGGTTTGCAGTTGAAGAAGTACATAAACTTTGGTCAGTACCGGCATTAGCTGTGGATGGAATATCATTCACAATGATTGTTGTACTGATCGTTGCACTGCAGAGATTGGCATCCGTTACACTTAACGTATACATTCCGGCATTTGCTGCAACTGATACATTGGGAATGGTAATATTTGCGAGGGTTGAGGAAAGTCCGGGCCCGGTCCATTTTACACTGTACGGACTGGTGCCATTACTGATCACAGAATTAAGATTCAAATTACTGCCGGCACAAACAGGGTTATTGGCACTGATGCCGGCAACCGGTAATGGATTTACCGTAAGTGCTAAAACATTAGATGCCGTAACACAGGTATTGCTTGTTAAACTTGAAACATCAGGCCCCACTAAAGCACGGTATTGCGCTCCATCTGCTGCTGTAATATTGTTCAATGGAAAATTGGTAGCACTCGTTCCGGGTGCTCCAATATTTGTCCAGCTGATACCCCCATCCGTACTTTTTTGCCATTGATAAGCAGGATTGCCAAACGGGCTATTTGTTAATGATGAACTCATTACCGTATTCGATCCTGCACAAAGAGAATTGCCAGTATTAAAACTGATAGCAGCCTGTGGCGTACAGGCAGAAAAAACAATATCATCAATGGCAAGGTCATTACCACACTGTGGCTGACCTCCATAAAAATCTGCCATCTCAAGCACCAACGAAGTTGTTCCCGCAGGTAAAGCGAATTGGAATCCATATTGCCTCCAATTTGGCGCTACTGTTCTGTTGGTGGTAAATGGAATATTACCGGTATTGAATGATTGTAGAATGGTACCTGCAGTATTCTTTATATAAAAAGTAACATTGGGATATACATAGGATGCATTGCAAATAGGTACTGTATTGGAAGTAGTATTTACATTAACCAACCAGGCTGAAAAACTATAGGTTGAACCGGGACAAAGATTATCTACCTGTTGTTTAAAAAATAAGGAAGCCCCTGTGCCGGCATTCACCAAAAACATATTTCCATTTACATCACCCGTATGGTCGCCACCAACTGCCCAGTCATTTTTTTGTGAATTTTGAACCAATGGAGTAACCATATACTGCCCATCAGCCAATGTAGTTGAACCATTGAATGCATAGTTGGTCAAAAACCCTGTGGGTACCGTATTTTTTTTGGTAGAAGAGGTGCTGGTACCAAAAGTTTGTTTAAAAACCGGTGCCAGTGCACTGCTTACACAAATACCCTGTGCCATGGATTGCATGGTACAAGCTGTGCTGATAAGCAGCAATAACAGATATGTATACCTGTTCAGTTTCATGGTGGATATTGGAATCGAACAAAAGTTTTCAGCTATTATCCGATATTGTTAAAATTACGTGATACATCGTCCCATATTGCCCATCCAGGAAATCTCAGTGTAAACAACTGCAACCCGCGTATAATCAACCCAATGTGTTCTGCGGTTTTATTGCTTTCTTTGTAGTAATTAATCTATATCAATCAGCATTCATGTGGTATAAAGCAGGAAAATTCATTTTACAGAACCGGTTATTTTTATTGATCGCATTACTGGCAGCAACCGCTTTTATGGGATGGCAGGCATCCAAAGTACAGTTGAGCTATGATTTTACACGTGCTCTCCCCACCGATAACCCCAAATTCCGCGATTACCAGGCTTTTTTGAAAAAATTTGGTGCCGATGGAAATACGATGGTGATCGGGATCGCTTCCGATAAATTCTATACAACTAGCTTTTTTAACGAGGTAGGCGAACTTCATAAACAACTAAAAACGATAAATGGTGTTACTGATATTTTAAGCATTCCCGAAGTAGTAAACCTGAAAAACGACAGCGTTAATCACAAACTGATTCCAGAGAAGATCTTTCATTATCCCTACACAACACAGGCTGCACTCGACAGTGATAAAGCGGTTTTCGAAAACCTTCCTTTCTACCGTAAATTTTTATACAACCCCGAAACCAAAACTTATTTATTGGCAGTAAGTGTAAACAAAGACACCATCAACAGCAAAAGCCGTACAAGATTAATTGATGATATACTTGCTAAAGTGCAGTTGTTTGAAAAGAAAACCAATAGCACCGTTTACGAAAGTGGCCTGCCCTTTATCCGCACCACTATTGGCAATCGCATCAAGCAGGAAATGAATTGGTTTTTGATTGGTTCATTGCTTTTATCTGCCATAACCCTGTTCCTTTTTTTCCGATCATTCAGTGCCACATTAATGAGTTTATTTGTGGTAGGCATGGGCGTTGTGTATTGTTTGGGAACCATTGTTTTGTTTGGATATAAGATCACTTTATTAACCGCATTAATTCCTCCATTGGTAGTGGTGATAGGCATTCCCAACTGCATTTATTTCCTCAATAAATACCATACCGTTTACCGCGAAGTAAATAATCGTGAAGAGGCATTGATCACCATGGTGGGCCGCATGGGCATTGTAACCCTGTTCTGTAATATAGCTGCTGCCATTGGGTTTGCCGTATTTTCTTTAACACATAGCGATCTGTTGAAAGAATTTGGTGCCGTGGCAGGAATCAACATCATGGTACTGTTTCTCATCTCATTGATCTTTATTCCTTCGGTGCTGAGTTATTTACCTCCACCCAAAGAAAAACACACCCGCTACCTCGATAATGCCTTTCTTGAAAAAATATTATTGAAGATAGAACACTGGGCTTTTCATCATGCCAAAACAGTATATGCAGTTACGGCAGTAATTACAGTGTTTGCCATTGCAGGAATTTTCAAAATAAAAAGTGAAGGATTTATTGTTGATGATCTTCCTAAAAATGATAAGATCTATACCGATCTAAAATGGTTTGAACAAAATTTCGGAGGCGTAATGCCACTGGAAATTGTGATCGATACCAAAAAGAAAAAAGGAATTTTCCGCAGTAAACCCATTGCTAAAATTGATGAGCTCTCTACATACATAGCAGCCAATCCCGCAACAGCAAAACCATTGTCGTTTGTGGAAGGATTGAAATTTGCGAAGCAGGCTTATTTCGATGGGGATAGTATGAGTTATAATATTCCTTACGAAGCTGATCTTGTTTTCATGGCACCTTATTTACAGGCAAAAGGCGATACTACCAGTAATGCGTCTAAAAAAGGGCTTACCAAAATGCTCAGCAGTTTTATGGACAGTACCCAGCAAATGGCAAGGATCAGTGTGAATATGAAAGATATCGGCTCTGCCAAACTGCCCATCCTCTTAAAAGATTTTGAGAACAAAGCCAATGAGATCTTCGATTCCTCATCTTATCATGTCACTTTCACCGGCAGCAGTATCAGCTTTCTCGAAGGTTCCAGTTTTATCATTAAAGGATTGAAAGAAAGTATTTTCTGGGCTTTTCTGCTGATCACTTTATGTATGTTATACCTGTTCCGCTCTTTCAGGATCCTGGTTTGTTCGCTCATTCCCAACTTGATACCGCTGGTAGTAACTGCGGGGGTAATGGGTTGGGCCGGCATTGCTTTAAAACCTTCTACTGTTTTGGTGTTTAGCGTAGCGCTTGGTATAGCCATAGATGTAACCATCCGGTTCCTCATCAATTATAAACAGGAACTGCCCTTGCTTAAAAACCAGGTTCCACTTACATTGGTGCAAACCATCCGTCATACCGGTATCAGTATCATATATACCTCTCTGGTATTAATTGCCGGTTTTGTCATTTTCTGCTGGAGCGATTTTGGCGGAACCAAGGCTTTAGGATGGCTAACCTCACTTACCCTTGTGGTTGGAACACTTACTAACCTTATTCTTTTGCCCGTTTTGATACTTAGCACATCTTCTAAGAAGAAATCTGCTTAATTGGCGGTTTAATTAGCTACGGAAATTGAAAAATGCTGCAAAACAGC
>CANBSW010000225.1 GCA_947372235.1 Chitinophagaceae bacterium
GATTTGCTTTGAGAAGCCTGTTGAGTAGCAGACAGTTTATCGAAATAATTGAAATGCAGGTAATCAAAACGGATACCGGCATCGATTAGCCATCTTCGGGTTGTTGCCTGTTGTTGTACATATGCAAAACTGTTGAATTCATTGATATCCCCCAGTTTTACATTATTTAGAAACATCCGTTTTACAGTATGCGCCAGTTGACTGTTTTGAGTAATATCATTCCTGAAACCTGTGCCATAGGTAGAAGACAAAGTCCAGCTGTTATACTCATTCTTTACAGAATATTTAGAAGCAAATCCATACAGGTTGCGGTATTCAGCCTGATTGATCTCATCTCCATTAACCGGATCATACAGAAAAAAAGTAAAATTTGAATACAGGTTAAACTTGTATTTACCGGCCCATAGCTGGTTTTCCCAAATACTGTTGTTACCAAATCGATGGGAGAGTTGAAGATTGAGATTGTATCTTTCGGTATTACCTCCTTCTGTTGGATCAATAGAGCCAAAACGATCGATCATTCCATTTTCAATTGCACGCTCCGGCACTTGTCCGGATGCATCCCATTTGCTTTTAAACGCCGATGCCGATGTGGTGAATTGCGTTTGATCATTGACAACAAGATTATATTTTCCAAACAAATTATAACGTGTAAAATGCTGTTTGTTACTGGTTGGTCCATCCGTTGCATAAAATTCTCCGGCTATGTAGGCGCTCTGTTTGTCTTTATTCTTTTTCAATAAATCAAACATAACCAATGCTCTGAAAGTATTGTAACGGCCTGCTTCTATCTGAATACGGCTATCAGGAATATTATTAAAAGTGGCAAAAGAAATATACCCTGCGGTATTTAAATTGCCATGCTGCGTATAATAAGGCCCCGCACCAAAATCAACATTGTTAATGGTTTCGGGTATGATAAAGTGTGCATCGGCATAACCTTGACCGTGTGCATGCGATATCATGTTTACCGGCATTCCATCCACACTTACCTGAACATCTGTGCCATGATCACAATCAAATCCCCTCAAAAAAATCTGTTCCGCTTTACCACCACCCGCATGTTGTGCCACAAAAAGTCCGGGAACCAAACGCATCAATTCCTGTGTATTTTTAACCGGTTTCAGGTCAAGGTCAATACGCGCAAGTGTGCTGAATTTAGCGGTATGATTGCTTTGTAAAACAACAACATCCTGCAGGTTCACGATATCTTTCTCCAATTCTATTTTCAAATTACCGGCATCAGATAGGAGCGTAATAGTTTTATATCCTACATAAGAAATTTTTAAACTATCCTTTGCGGGTAATATAAATGAGAAATTTCCATAAAGATCTGTAATAGCGGCTGTTTGTTTCCCGGATGCAAAAGAAACAGCAGCAGCTTCGATAGGTTGGCGGGTGTTTGCATCAATTACCTTGCCCTGAATAGTTTGTTGAGCATTTGTGAAAGAAAGTATTGTGAAGGATATTGCCGTTAAGAACGACTTAAACCAATCATTCCTGGTCATATTGATTGTTTGGGAATTGTTACAATCATATACGATATTTAACCAAAGCCGGTTTGGATTGAGCAAATTATCAAGTCATTGTATCTTCTCTGCGTTACCTCTGCAACTCCCATTCTCTGCGGTTGGAAAAGCAACAGAATTTCAACCAGTCTTTAATTTATAGCCATAGCCAACCGCTGAGAACGGGAGTTACGGAGTTTGCGCAGAATAAGTGTAAACACAAACTGCCCCCGAAGGAGCAGGTTGTGAATTTTGAATCAATAACTTCTACCACGGAGAAGCTAAATAAGGGAATGTGCTTAAAAATGCTTTATCATTCGTACTTACTTTATCAGAAGTTAAGCCTGCATTTAATGTACCTGCAGGGCCACCGAAAATGAGTAATAATTCAGTATCGATCACATCATCACCCAAAGCTCTTCCTGTGAGTACATTGGTGCCATCAAAGAAAGTAGTGGTTCCGGTGGTTGATACTGTTAACACATCTGTTGCCAACACACCTGTAAACGCTGAAGCACTTAATCCCAATGCATTGGTAGTATATCCCGGATTTAATGCTAATAACCTGGCTTGAAATTTTGACTGAAAACCTGCACCCATTACCGATGGCAGTGCGGCGTTGTAAGCATCTTTATCTGCACCCAGGTTAAATACAGTATTGATTGCGGGGCGTGCCATCTGGTCTTCTGTTTGATAGGTTACGCCTGCAAAAACATTAACCGTTGTATCTGAATTTTTAGAACAGGCGCTGAAGAATACAACCACCATTGTTAATAAGGCAGCTGATAAATATATGTTTGTGTACTTTTTCATATTGATTGATTTGAAATGTTTATAATAGTTTGATTAGATTTTTCTTTTGGCTTCTGCCCATACATTCACTTTACCATTTGTTGCACCCAGTAATGATTTAGGAAATTCTAATACAATACTCATTACATTGGTTCCTTTGAATGTATCGTTGCCCGGATTGTTGAATGAGGTGGCAGTTCCTGCAATGATCTTTTTGTATTGATCAAGGTCAAAAAAGAAAGGATCATCTCTTGGCCCTGCAAATGCCATAAAATTATTTTGTGATGCGATAATTGGGTTTTGCCCATAAGGTGTTACCGCAACACTGGTGGTAGCAGTTCCTTCCACGATACTTTTAGAACCTGTACTGGACGGTTTAATGGGCCCATATACATACATGGTTCCATTGTTAAATACACATTGTACCACCAGGTCTTCTACATTATCTGCATTGTTGTCGATGTTCAACTCAATCATGGTGTTGTTATCAAATGAGGCAGCACCTGTTGCACTGGGTGTTAACAATCCTTGTGTGTTGATCACAAATGCCATATTACTGGTGTTCTGTCCCTGAAAAGCATACACATCAGTAATATCTGTTGTTTTGCCTGTTGTGGCAGGAGTGTCGGCATGGTCTGCTGCAAATACAATTCCTGCTGTGATCATACCTACACCGAGAATGGCTAATAAAAGTTTTTTCGTTTTCATAAAATAATGTTTAGTAAGAAATATTTATTTGGTTTATGCAATCAGTTACGGCAACAGGGTAAGTGTGGATTTTATTTTGAGTAATATTTTTCAAATAAAAAAATATCGTCTTTTTTAAAACCATTTCGGTTTGTATATCGTATTTATGAAAATCCTTGAGTTAGTTTATTTGCGATAAACTGCTTTACTATAAGATATTTAACCGCAAGGGCACCATGGCACGAAAGTTCGCTTAGTATATATTGAAAAATCCTGGTGTACCATTGCGCCATCGTGTCTTTGTTGTTAAATTTTTTAAAAAATAGATACACCAGTAAAAATTCAGCATAACTATTCAAACAGATAAGCTTTTTGCAACAGGTATATAGGATTACCTGTAAGCAAGGTGGTTGTACAAAGGTTGAGACCCATCCGTTCCCGGATGGGTATTTTCATTTTGAAGGGGAGCATGAATCCAATATCTTTGCCGCTCGCAAAAAGTTCTTACCCAATGATCAGTAGAAGAAATATTCGTGTGAAAGTGATGCAGTTGCTGTACATGATTGAAGCTGCCGACAGCCCGACAGCTTTCAAAAAGCCCGTTGAAGAATTACAGAAACAATTGGATAAAAGCAGGGAATTGTTTGTTTATCTGCTCTATTTCTTAACCGAAGTAGCCCGCTACGCAGAAACCAGCGCCCAAAAAAGAGCTTCCCGTAACCTTCCTTCTGAAGATGACCTGAATGTAAATATTAAGATTGCCGGGAATGAGTTCTTATGGCAGATTCTGGAAAACCCTTCTTTTATTAAGGCAGTAGAATTGGATGCCCCGGATAAGATCATTGATAAAGACCTGGTGAAAAAGATCTATGATGAATTGACCGAAACGGATAAATACAAAGAATATATAGGCCTGCAAAGTCGCGAAAAAGCTAAAGAAAAAGAGATCATTAAATTAATCTTTACGCAATTAATGCTACCCAATGAATCTTTTATCGGACACTTGGAAGAATTATATAATAACTGGGATGATGATGCCGATATGATGGACCAGCTGATGCTGAACTATATACAAAAACCCGGAAGCTATAACCTGCAGGAAATGTTAAGCCCGGAAAAATGGCAGTTTGCCAGATCATTGCTTACTACCACACTGGATAAAAAAGAATATTGTGCAGAACTCATCAAACCAAAACTAAAAAACTGGGATGCAGAACGTATTGCAGTTTTAGATATGGTGCTGATGCGCATGGGTGTTTGCGAATTACTTTATTTTGAAACCATCCCTACCAAAGTTACTATCAACGAATACATAGATCTGGCTAAGGATTACAGTACCCCCCAAAGCGGACAGTTTGTAAACGGGATCCTGGATAATATTCACAAGGAAATGATGGAATCGGGCAAAATACAGAAGATCAATTTTAAGAACAAAGCCTGATTTTGAGAACAGGACCTGTTGAAAACCAACAAATCAGCACAAAATCATTACAGGAACTGATCATACGCTTATCTTTACCACCTAGGTAAAAAGTGGATCGGAAAATTTATCTGAAACACGGAAACAAATACTAAAAAATAAAAATCTATCGTAATGGTTACTTTGAATTTAGTTTTATTACAAGCTGCCCCAGGTGGTGGTGGAATGGTTCAGTTGTTATTAATGGGTGGTATTATCGTAGTATTCTGGCTGTTTATGATTCGCCCGCAGGCAAAAAAAGCCAAAGAACAAAAAACTTTTGTTGAAAATATGCAAAAAGGTGATCGTGTTGTAACTATCGCCGGAATACACGGAACTATTAATAAGATCAATGAAGACAATACCATTCAACTGGAAGTAAGCCCGGGCAGTTACCTGAAGATTGAAAAGTCTTCAATCAGTATGGAATGGTCTGTTGCATTAAACAAAGTAGCAGTAGAAAAAAAATAAGTTAGTTATTATTTAAATATATCAGACCGGATGAGCTT
>CANBSW010000226.1 GCA_947372235.1 Chitinophagaceae bacterium
TATTTATTTTACAAGTATGAAGGTGCCGGCGGTGAGTTGGAATTTAACACCAACCCTAATGCAATAGGCTGGGATGCTGCCCGACAAAAATCTGCACTCAACCCATCAGAAATAGTGGCACAGGCAAAAGCCATGTGTAAGGAGTTTGGCTTTCAAAGCATCAAATTAAAAGGAGGTGTATTTGATCCGCGTGAGGAAACCGATGCCATGTTTGCCTTGTATGAAGCGTTTGGAAAAGATGTGCCTTTGCGAATTGATCCCAATGCATTGTGGGAAGTAGACACTGCCATTAAATATGGAAAAGAGATGGAACCGATACTGGAATATTTGGAAGATCCGGTTAGAGGACAAGAGAACATGTCCCTTGTTCGCAAAGCACTGAAAACACCCTTGGCTACCAACATGTGTACCACCTCATTCGAGGAAATTCCTAACAGCATTGCCATTGGTGCAGAAGATATTATTCTGAGCGATCATCATTTCTGGGGCGGACTTCGGGCATCTATGCATCTGGCAAGTGTTTGTCAAATTTTCAAACGAGGCTTGTCCATGCACTCAAATTCTCATTTAGGCATCTCGCTCGCAGCAATGGTGCATTTGGGGGCAGCCATTCCCAGAATGGATTATGCATTGGATACCCATTATCCCTGGCAATCTGATGAAATAATTGTTGGTGGACGAATAAAATTTGAAGAAGGATCAGTTCAGGTTCCTGATGGTCCGGGACTAGGTGTTGAATTAGACAGAGATGCGCTGGCAAAACTGCATCAAAATTATTTGAAATGTAGTTTAACCAAACGGAATGATGAAATTGAAATGCAAAAAGTAAATCCGGACTGGACGTTCAAACCGGTTCGCTGGTAATACAAAAAAACTGCGCCATTGCGCCATTGCGTGCAAAATAATTCTTGCAAAGGCGCAGTTTGGAATTTAGTTCTTTCCATATAACAATGTGTTCTTAATTAAACGGGTTAAACATAGGGGTAGTTGTTTTATATTCATAGCTAAATCAAGAACAATGAAAAACCGGTTGATACAATTATTTGTTTCTCTTTTTTTATTACTGCAGCTTTCCTCTTTTGCGCAACCAGGCGATATCAAAGTATTGAAACATATGTTTTATACCAGTTATTTTTCAATGGGTAAACATATTCCACTGGTTGTTCAATACACACTTACCAAAGACATGTTTATCTGTGATGAAAAAATAAAACGCACCAATCGTTTCAAAGCAGATCCTTTATTGCCCGAAGCCACCAGTTTGCAGGTTGATTATAAAGCCTCCGGATTCGACCGTGGGCATAATATGAGTGCCGCAGACAATGGCTGCAGCGAAATTGGTATGGCCGAGTGTTTTTATTTTTCAAACATGACACCCCAGCCGCACTTCTTTAATGCAGGCACCTGGGAAGACCTGGAGAAACAGGAAAGAAATTATGCTATTAACGAAAAGATCATTGTATTTACCGGAAGCATTGGTAAAACAGAAACCATTGGTGCAGATGGTGTTGTTGTTCCAAAATATATGTGGAAAGTGATCTTTTTTCCGGAGCGAAAAACGGATAAGTATGAATGCTATTTGTTTCCTGATGCTGATATTGCAGTAAGACCGTATACCCAATATAAAATTTCATTGGAAGAGATCGAAGAACACGCAGGGATCAGGTTTACGGCTGAGGGGTTTGTTTTTGAGGATTGATTTTGCGTTATTGCGATGAGTTGCGAGGAACGACCGCGTGCCTCGAATGACGTCATCAGTACTCCGAAAGCGCAGAGTCTTCTATTGAGAAACATCTTCGGAGAAATTTTCTATTTGCCTTAATTTTTCTTAGGTGTAAGATTTTGTTTTGGGGCAACTTGCTGCTCAACAACAGCAGGCTTCACCTCTCCTTTAATATTCAAAACCACGGCTGGCTCAGTAGCATTCGATGAAACGGTAACAGTCTTCATAAATGAGTTAGGTGCGGCAGCATTATAGGTTACTTTAATAACACCGGATTTTCCTGGTGCAATGGCATCCTTTGGATATTCAGCTACCACACAACCACAAGAAGGCGCAGCATTAGATAATACTAAAGGAGCTTTACCGGTATTGGTAAAAGCAAAATTATAGGAAACAGGTGTGCCTTGCGGAATGGTTCCAAAATCATGCGAATTTGCTGCCTCTTTAAAAGTAATCATACCAGCAGTTGCGCTTGTATTGGGTTTTGTAGAAGCCTGTGCAATTGCCTGTGCATAGCTTGTTGTTACAGTAATGCAAAGAATAAGTGAAGATGCTAAAAATATCTTTTTCATTTGGTTGGTTTTGTAGTAAGATAAAGATTTTTTTAGTTTCTGATGAGTTCTCTGTCGGGAAACATCTTCAGTTATACCGGCAGAGACCTGGAAAATAGTATTTCAAAATAATCATTTGCAGGCAATGGTTGTAAGGTTCTCCGGATACGCAGAGTTCTCTATCGAGAAACATCTGCGGAGAAGTTTTTTGAAGACTTTGCGGAGAAAGAAAATTTCACTGGAAGAAATTGAAGAACACGCCGGAATTAAGTTTACGGTTGATGGGTTTGTTTTTGAGGATTGATTTACGTCATTGCTGACGCGTTCCTGCAATGACGTCTCCGGCAGGTACGCTGAGGTTAGTATTTCAAAATGATTGTTTGCTATTTTTTGGAGTCTGTCTATTTATTAGACGACTCTATCTCTTCAATTGTTTTCTTAGCATTGGCCAACCGAATAGCCTTATTTTTCTCTACTAATTTTTTGGTTATCCAATGTTCTAAACGGTGATGCAATGGAATGATCAGTGATGCAATGACTACTAACCCCAATAGCATAAGCACAGGGGAATGATGAGTGATACTTTCTAAAAAAGGATGTATCAATAAGTTAATGAATTCAAAAACCACCAATAAAACCAACACACTTAAGAATTCAACTACTTTATGACTAACAAGAATACTTCTGCTTAAGAGTAAGAATAATATAATTACACTTAAAATAACAATGGCGGTAATGGCCAATTGAATATTATGTTGGCGTGATTGCTGTTCTTCTGCCTTAGCAATTTCTAAATCACGTTGCTTCAAGTCTTCTTCAAATTTTGCTTTCTGTACTTGAATGATTTTACTGGAATTGTTTACACTATCATTCAGGGCAATGAAATTATCCATATACTTAATGGTGCTATCCTTGTTGCCTTTTTGTAAGTAGTATTTATACAGCCATTGTGCGGATTCGATTTTTGGTTTAATAGCTGTTTGGCTTAAGTTGAGCAGCCGCATTGTTTTCTGCTGATAAAACAATGCGGAATCCATTTTTTTTATTTCTACAAAGTAGCTAAACAAACCTTGATACGCCCTTGATAATTGGTAAGGTAATTGATATTTTTCGGCAATCCATAATACCCTTTTAAAGTATAGGTAAGCAATATCAAATTCTTTTTTGGCTAAAGCAACATAACCTAATGTGGACTGCATGGAAATGATCTGGGTTGAAGTAAATGTGTTTAATGTATATTTCCCTTTAAGGAACAACTCATTTCCCATATTACAATAATAGGTTGCAGAGTCTATCATACCCTTATAAGCAAATTGCCTGGCAAGGTTATTACATACTAAAAACCCTCCGGCGGGGCTTGATAGTTTGGATTTTTTATTTCTTAGAAGCATAATCGCTTTTCTAAAATATTCTATCCTTTTTAAAGAGTCTACTTCAATTAATCCATAGGTGTTGTATATCATTCCCAAAACAAAATCATTGGGGTTCTTTTCCAGCAACCGATAGGCTTTAGATATATATTCTTGTACTTTATTATAATCTGCCATTCTAATAAAAGGGTAGGCAATATTGATAGTAGCAAATTGTTGCAGCGGAATACTTTTTCGTTTATCTGCCAGTGCTAAAACTTTCTTATCAAAAAGAATATTCGAGTCTATAGATATGGATTGATAGTACCCATTTAAAGGATGTAATAATACCATCGTTGTACTATCATCTTTTGCATTCTCAATTAACCGCCAAATACTATCTGTATTTAGTTTTTGTGCTGGTGTTTGCAATACAAGTAAGCATATGAGTATAAATAAACTTAATCGCTTTGACATTTTGGTATGGGTTTGCTGTAATACTATTAGTAATGTTTTGTATCGGTATCAATGTAATGACGATAATGTCCTGCATTAGTGTTATAGGGGAATTTCTTGATCCGTTTGCCAAGAAATATAGTGAATTAAAGATATACAAAAGCCGGGTCAATAAAACCTCCGCCGTCGCTGAAGCTTTGGCGGACAAGTCCGCAAATTCAACCCGCAATCGTTTTCGTACATAATCATCCCCATTTTACCGATAGGCTACAGGGGGCTAATCTATTTACCCTAAATTAGTGTGCTCAAAACGATTGTTCATTGCTTACCAATTTAACCTAAGAGCTATATGAAACCCCAACAAAAAAACCGCCGTTCGTTTTTAAAGAACGCGGCCTTGCTTTCGGCAGCGGCTTCGTTGCCCAGTATCGTTACCAAAGCAGCTTCTGCCCCATGGATCAGTTCCGGTAAAGCCGGCGATAAAGTAAACCTTGCCTGTATTGGTATTGGTAACCAGGGCGGATCTGATGTTCTGTCTTTCGCCAAAACCGGTCTGGCCAATTTTGTAGCTTTCTGCGATGTGGATATGGGTGCCCCCCATACCCAGGAAGTACTTAAGAAATTCCCAGATGTTCCGCGTTTTCAGGATTTCCGTACCATGCTCGAAAAAATGGGTAATAAAATTGAAGCGGTTACCATTGGTGTTCCCGATCATTCGCATTTTGCCATTACCATGTTGGCCCTCTCAATGGGTAAACATGTGTATGTAGAAAAAC
>CANBSW010000227.1 GCA_947372235.1 Chitinophagaceae bacterium
TTGAAAGCCGCGCTGAGCAGGTTATTTGTGCCTTAGATGCGAGAAGGGAAATTGTTAACAAAACCATTCAACTGGCGGTTAGAAAGGAAAAATTTGGGGTAAATCTGATTCGTTTGAATGAAAACAGCTTTTTATCAACCCTGCGTACCAAGCTTACCTGGGGACTTGATAAAAGAAATTAACTTTTATTGTATTGATTTTTGATGCTATTTTACAATAGATAGCGGAATCGCAACAATTATGTTTAGAAAAACCATCACCATTGTATGTCTGGTAATTGGCCTTCAAAAGGCTGGTGCTCAGTTAATGGAACCCTTTGTGCATCAGGGCGAAGTGGGTGTATCCGTTGGTTTGGGACATTATTTTGGAGATCTAAATCCAAATTCTTCTGTTAACAGACCCAAAACTGCGGCAGGTATCTTTTTTAGAAAACAGATCACCAATTATATCGGAATCAGGCTTTCGGGCGATTATGCCCAGGTTGGTTATTCAGATGTTTACAGCAGTAATCCCGTACAACAGGCCCGCAATCTTAGTTTTAATTCCAATATCTGGGAAGTAAGCCTTGCCGGCGATTTTAACTTTTTTGAATTCCATCCCGGATTTGAAGGATATGAATTTACCCCTTATTTAGGTTTGGGTGTTGGTGTTTTCTCCTTCGATCCTTATGCTTATCTCGGTGGTGAAAAATATCTCTTACGCACATTGGGAACCGAGGGTCAGGGAAGTTCCTTATATCCTAACCTGCAACCCTACAGTCCAATAGCCATCAGCATTCCGTTCACTATTGGTGCCAAATATGCATTGAATGAACGGACCAATGTATTTGCCGAGTTAACCTATCGTTTTACCAATACAGATTACCTGGATGATGTTAGCGGCAATTATGCTCCCGATGCATTTCCCACCCTGCCGGACGGATCTCCTTCTCCTGCATTTTTACTGCAGGACAGAAGCTATGAAACCGGCACATCCATTGGTATCAAAGGAAAGCAGAGAGGCAACAGTTTACAGAAAGATGCATTTGCCACTTTAAAAGTGGGTATCTCATTTAACCTCTCTTCCTACCGTTGCCCAAGCCCATCGAAGTGGTAAATCGGTAAAATCGATCGATTCTGCCTGTTTTAAGCCATATTTTATAGCAATTATATCCTGCCATAAGCATTGATTTTGTTAGATTTGCAGCCTAATTAAGGGATTATTATGCAGGAAGGCCTGATCAACCGTATTGATAAAGAGCGGTTGCCACATCATATAGCCATCATTATGGATGGAAACGGGCGTTGGGCCAAAGAAAAAGGCCAGGATCGGCTCTATGGCCATTACCATGGTGTGGAAAGTGTTCGCAATATCGTGGAAGGCTGTGCCGAACTAGGTATCCAGTACCTTACCCTGTATGCATTCAGTACCGAAAACTGGGACAGGCCGCAGCAGGAAGTAGAAGGGCTGATGACCTTGCTGGTGGATACTATTCGAAAAGAAGTTCCCATCCTCAATAAAAACAATATCCGCCTGCATGTGATCGGCGATCTGGATATGTTACCCGCGTTTGCACAGAAAGAATTGAAGGAAGCATTGGATATGACCAGCCATAACACCGGCCTCAATCTGGTGATGGCATTGAGTTACAGCAGCAGATGGGAATTGGTGAATGCCGTTAAGAATATTGGATTGGATGTGAGGGCAGGTAAGATCAACCCCGATAACATTAACCAGGATACCTTACAGCAATACCTTACCACCAGCCAGTTTCCCGATCCTGAGCTGATGATACGTACCAGCGGTGAATACAGGATCAGTAATTTTCTGTTGTATCAGTTGGCGTATGCTGAATTATATTTTACCAACACCCGTTGGCCAGATTTCCGAAAGGAGAACCTGTATGAAGCAATCGTTGACTTCCAGGGTAGAGAGAGGAGATTTGGCAAAACAGGGCAACAAATAGAGGAGGAAACCCATTTGGCATAGCTATTTAACACTACACCAATGGATATAACAGGTGATTTAACAAACACTTTTCATTATTCCAGTTAATTTGCCCCGCCTAAAAACCCGAACCAATTGCTGACAGGACTGGAAAATTGTAATTCAGTCAGCAACATTACAAACCGAAACCGGATGCAGAAAGTGTACAAAATTTTAGTGTTGGCTTTAGTAACATCGCTCGTGAGTTTCTCGGCCCGATCGCAACAAACAACCACTGACACAACCATTACTTCTATTGATGTAGACCTGATCAATATCTTCAATCAAAAGACTCCCAAAAAATATAAGGTTACCGCTGTAAAAGTGATTGGCAACCGTTTTTTTGACGAGAACCTGTTGATTTCTATTGCCAATATCAATGTGGGCGATGAGATTGCCATTCCGGGAGGCGATAACTTTTCGAAAGCCATTACCAAACTGTGGGGACAGAATTACTTTTCAAACGTAGAAATTTACCTTACCAAAGTAGAAGGTAAAACCATTGAAATAGAGATCGCAGTAACAGAAAGACCCAGGTTATCCAAATTCTTTTTCAAAGGTGCCCGTAAAGGGGAAACCGATGATCTTTCCGGAAAAACAGGCCTTGTTCCCAATCGTGTAATTACAGAGAACATGAAGATCTCTGCCATTGAAGCCATCAACAAATACTATGCAGAAAAAGGTTTCCGCGATTCAAGGGTAACCATCGTGGAGAGAAAAGATACTTCTTTCAATAATACACTGGCACTGGATTTCATTATTGATAAAGGACCGAAGGTTAAAATCAACAACATCAATATTGGCGGTAATACAGTTGATGCCAACAAGATCAAAAAACAACTGAAAGACACCAAAGAGAAATCAAGGTTAACACTATATCCAAGCTTCGACAAAGGTTACCTGGTAACACCCAAGCGTTACAAGTTTCAGGAATACATGAAAGAAGGCGGTTTTCTTACTTACAGCAAAACCAAAAAAGTACTCGATCCTTATGTTCGTATCAAATTAACCGGAGCAAAATTTGATGAGAAGAAATATACCGACGATAAAGAAAATATCCTCGAATATTATAACACACTCGGTTATCGTGATGCGATCATTGAAAAAGATACTGTGTATCACACCAAACGTGGCGACCTGAATATTGATATCAGAATGAATGAAGGTCACCGTTATTATTTCGGTAAGATCTCATGGAGGGGAAATACTAAATTTTCAGATTCAGTGTTAACGGCTATTTTGGGCATACGCAGAGGCGATATTTATAACCTGGAAACCCT
Source organism: Chitinophagaceae bacterium (assembly GCA_947372235.1). GTDB lineage: Bacteria > Bacteroidota > Bacteroidia > Chitinophagales > Chitinophagaceae > Sediminibacterium. The sequence goes on from CANBSW010000227.1 coordinate 3,246, forward strand.
GAATAAAAAACTGGGTAAATCTGCTTCACCGGATGGTGGCGATATCAGTGGATTGTACCAGGATGACGGTTATCTTTTCTTCCGGACAGACCCTGTAGAAACGGCAGTTTATAATGATACCATCGATTACGAGATCCGTTTGATTGAAGGTCCGCAGGCAACCATTAAAAATATCCGTATCAGCGGTAACGACAGAACCAAGGAGTATGTGATCCGTCGTGAACTGAGAACCATTCCGGGCGAAAAATTCAGTCGTACCGATCTGATCCGTTCACAACGTGAGATAGCGCAGCTAAACTATTTTAACCAGGAAAAGATCAAGATCGATCCTGTTCCCAATCCGGATGATGGAACCGTGGATATCAACTACGGCGTAGAAGAAAAATCAAGCGACCAGCTCGAACTGAGTGCGGGTTGGGGTGGTTATATCGGATTGACGGGAACATTGGGCGTATCGTTCAATAATTTCTCTATCCGTAATATCTTCAAAAAAGCCGCATGGGATCCATTACCAATGGGGGATGGACAAAAACTCAGTTTACGTATTCAAAGTAATGGTAAAGCATTCCGCTCTTATAATTTCTCGTTCACAGAACCATGGCTGGGTGGAAAGAAAAGAAATGCTTTAACAGTAAGTATATATAACACCAAATACGGACAAACCTATGATCCTTTAACAGGAGCATACGATCCGAGTGTGGCCGATTCAAGGTATATTTCTACAACCGGAGCAACCGTTAGTTTGGCCCGCCAGTTAAAATGGCCTGATGATTATTTCTCATTATCAATGGGTATCAACTATACCCGATATAAGCTGAGCAATTACGCGATTGATCCCACCAATTTACCGGGTTTTGAAAATGGCGTGGTAAACAATATCAATTTTCGTATTGCATTGCAAAGGTCTTCGGTAGATCAACCAATGTTCCCGCGGTCGGGTTCAAGCTTCCTGTTAAGTTTACAGGTAACACCGCCGTATTCTTTGTTCGACAAAAACATCAATACCGTTGACAATCCATATAGTTTTATTGAATATCATAAATGGAGGTTTAACGGAGAATGGTATGTGCCATTGGGCAAGCCTACCGGTGAAGACAGAAATAAACAGTTTGTATTGAAAGCTTCGGCCAAGTTTGGGTTCTTAGGCAAATTCAATCCGGATTTGAAAATATCTCCATTTGAAAGGTTCCAGGTGGGTGATGCCGGTTTGAGTAACCAGTTTGCTTTATTGGGGTATGATATCATTGCACACAGAGGATATCCGGTGTATGATAATTCAGATCCCAAGATCAATCCTGATAAACAACAGGCCAGCCAATACTTTACCATCTTTAATAAATACACGATGGAACTGCGTTATCCGCTTAGCTTAAACCCGAGCAGCACTATTTACGCACTCGGATTTTTTGAAGCGGCCAATGGCTGGTACGATTTTAAAGATTATAATCCTTTCAAGCTAAGACGTTCGGTAGGTTTGGGAATGCGTTTCTTCCTGCCCATGTTTGGACTGCTTGGATTTGATTATGGCATAGGATT
>CANBSW010000228.1 GCA_947372235.1 Chitinophagaceae bacterium
CGTTGTACCCCACTGTAAATAACGAACCGTCTGCGTAAATTTACAGTTTTTTGCCCGGTGGACTTTAACTAAGACAACAGCTTTTCGGTATTAAACATACTATTTGAAATAATTTACAAAATTTACATTTTAATTTACAATCCTGACCCTTCAAGCTGGAAGGATCAAAGTAGTTTCGCTATATCAAACTTTAAAAGGGTACGAAAAATAAAAGAAATGCCTTAAACGGATCTGATTTATCGGGAGATAGATTTATTTAATTAAACCTACAAAAAGTATGAAAAAAATTATTTATACGCTGATCTTACCGCTGGTTGTGGTAAGCGGACTAGTATTTGCCAATCGCGAAATCAAAAATGAAACTTCTAAAAAATCAACCCCAAAGCCACTCTCTGCTGCTGAAATGAAAGTGGAATTGAAAAAATGGGAGGCTACCCCTGATGGTATAAAGTTCAAAAAATGGGAAGCGTCTCCCGAAGGTAAAAAAGTGCTTGTCGGTGCTGCTAAAATAAGTAACCAGATAAATGCTTCTACCAATATGCAGGCTGTTGTAACCTCTCTTTCTCTTCCGCCAGGCTCACGATTAGGTTTCGGAGTGATGGTCAGTATTAATGGTGAAGATTATATTCTTAGTTTTGGGCCGGAAAAGTCTAATGAATTTCAGCAATTGCATAGCCTGAATGTTAACGACAAAATAGTTTTAAGAAGCCATTTTGTATCGTACGCACCAAAGTATTCATATCCAATAGTATCGGGCGACTATGTAGAACGAGATAGTAAAATAATTTATAAACGTACCCCTCGCAAAGGCGGTTGCTGAGTAAATAAATTATGAAATACATATGCCTTACCCGAAGAGTGTCTGCAAGGGAAACCCCCTCTAAGTAAATCTTATGAGGCACTCCTCGGATAGCTTGCATCACCCGGTTGGTTTTCTATCTTACTTTAATGTACATTTTTTTGTCGATGAGTCTCTCCCCGGGCTTGTGAATGAGCCAGGACTTGTCGTTATAAATTTAGCTTCAGTTCCGGGCGGACAGTTGGTCAATTCCCCCAACTGCACAAAACCGCGACCGCTGTAACGAACCCTCCGACAACAACTAAAACTTCCCGGCATTTTACCCAATAAAAATAAGTGCAAATAAATTTGTGCAACTAAAAAGTTGCGTATATATTTGCAACCTAAAAGTTGCGTAATTCAATTGCTAAAAAATGAAACAGGACCTATTTCAAGCCATAGCTGACCCTACACGCAGGGCTATTTTAATTTTATTAGCTATGCAGGCATTAACACCAAATGCAATGGCGGAAAAATTTGATATGAGCCGACAAGCTGTATCAAAACATATTAAAGTATTACAAGAATGCGAATTGATTAAACCGAAACAATCGGGCAGAGAAATTTATTATCACTTTAACCCCAAAAAAATACAAGAGATTGACAATTGGTTGTCCAAATTAAGAAAAATGTGGGAAACCCAGTTCAATCAACTCGACAACGTATTATTAACACTAAAAAACCAGAAAAAATGAAAAACAATTTGCTATTTGATTTTACTGTTGACAAAGCAGCGAAAACGGTTTTCATAACAAGAGAATTTGATGCTGACCTTTCGCTGGTATGGGATGCATTTACCAAAGCAGAAATCCTTGACCAATGGGTGGCACCTAAACCCTGGACATCAAAAACAAAATTTATGGATTTTAAAGTTGGCGGACGAAGATTGTATGCGATGGTAAGTCCGGAAGGACAGGAGCGTTGGGCAATTCAGAAATACACGTCCATTAGCCCAAAGACCAACTTCAAACTATTTAATGCTTTTGCAGACAAAGATGAAAACCCTGAATTGCCGGGTTCTGATTGGGATTACACTTTCAGCGAACAAAACGGAAAGACAAAAGTCAGAATTACTATTTATAATGAATCGCTTGCCCGTTTGGAGAAGATGATCGAAATGGGCTTCACAGAAGGATTCAAATCATCAATGATCAATTTGGAAAATCTGTTGGCGAGTTTATCGCAATCCTGATAGCTATCGGGATCGTTTTCAAAACGGCAGTCAAAACAAATAAGAAAGCAACGAATTTAACAACCTAAAAAATAAAAATTATGGCACTTATCAATCCTCACATTAACTTCAACGGAAATGCCGAAGAAGCATTTACCTTTTACCAATCAGTATTTGGTGGCGAGTTTGAAAAGATCATTCGTTTCAAAGACCTTGCAGGTCCTGAATTCCCGGTTGCGGAAAAAGAAGAAAATAAAATTATGCATATCGCTTTGCCCATTGGTAAAGGAAGTGTGCTGATGGCAAATGATGTTCCTGAAATTCTGGGAAAAACAAACGAAAATGAGAACAGAAGTAAAATTGTAATAAGTGCAGAAAGTAAAGAAGAGGCAGACAAATTGTTTAATGGGCTTTCAGTGGGAGGACAAATAGAAGGGCCTATTGGCGATAGTCCTTGGGGATCCTATTTTGGTTGTTTTAGAGACAAATACGGTATTGAATGGATTGTGGAATTTGACCCCAAAAATAGCGGGAAATAGAGACGAAAACAACGAACGCCTAACCGTGTCCGTTATTAGCTGCACCTTTCCATTTTTGAAGTTATGAACATATCAAAACGAACTGGTCTCCATTTATCGCTCTCCATTATTGTATTTTATTGGCTATATGAATTGTTTGTTATAAAGCAGAATGGAATTACAGACGGTAATTTCTCTAGTCTTGTGGTTAGAATAATAATCAACAAGGTTATTCATTTAACTGTGATTGTTCTACTCTTGAAAATTGAGAAAGATAGATGGGGTGATATGGGATTTCGTTTGAAAAATTGGAGAAAACAATTTCTTACTGGTATTTTCATTGGCTTCACTATGTTTCTATTATTTAACATAGGGCTTACCAGTATTTTAAATAGCATATTTCCTGTGCCAGCTACCTCAAAAAATATCCTTACATATTTTAGTGAGCCGAGAAATTTATATATCTGGTTAGCGATTGGCATCTTTGGTGGAGGTGTGGTAGAAGAAGTAGTGCGAATATTTATGCTAACGCGATTCCAGAAAAAATTTGGCCATGCCGGACTTTATTTCGCATTAGTGTTCAGTTCTTTTCTTTTTGGTGCGGGACATCTTTACCAAGGAATAGGCTCAGCTATTTCTACAGGCATTTCTGGTTTGATATTAGGGTATCTTTTTATACGAAGGAACTCGGCAATTGAGATTATCACAATCCATGCTTTTAGTGATGTACTCGCTATTTTAGCAGCATTCCAGTTGGCAAGCCACCATAATTTTTAATGAATGAAATATTGTTACTTTAGAAATTACGAGTGGCGTAACCTATTTTATTAGCTTTTGGTTATAATTAACGTGTTGTGCTAATAGATGATTCAAATAATACCTAGCCTGTGAAATAGAATTCATAATTAAGGCGTGATGGATGAATAATTTCTAATCAGTCTCTGTGGACAGACCTCTTTGGGTTCGGTGCCAAGCGAAGGCGAAGCATCCAAAATGATGCGAAGCACATTTTGGAAGATGCCAAAGCAGTCCGGTAACAGGGACGGGCCCCAACGGCCTTGAGCGACAATGAATTCCGAATAATCGAGATCTTCATTTTTCAAATAGCACAACACGTTATAAATAATTAACCGCAGCGGAAAGACTGCGGTTTTTTGTTTCAACTTGTGGAAGTTTTTAAAGCGGTTGTATAAGACTGCTTTATTTATACTTTATGAGTGTGGGTTCGTATATTTAATTGTTAGCTGGATGCTTGCTAAAAAACATCAAACCAAACAACAAAGCAATCTATCTACCGATTACAAAGAATCGAATTGAGAAATTGAAACAACTTGAAGAATAATCATTATGAAAAAAAATAGCATAGTTTTCATTTCCCTGTTTTTTGCACTGCATTCACTCGCACAGGATGCTAAAGTGAAGCAATGGAAGGAGTTGGTTACTCAGGGCAAAAAAGACACAACCACTTTAGCAGCACTTGATAGTTTATTTGTGTTTTACAGTAAGACGGTAACGAATGATAGTGTATATTATTTTGCTCAAAAAATGTTTGATTTAGCGGGGCAATTACACAATAACAATCTTCAATGGTTAATTGCCGGCAGAAGATTATCTGAAAGATATTTTGAGCAGGGAAAAGTAGATAGTGCTTTACAGCTACAATTTAAAGGGTTAGCTGTTTTTGAAAATGAGAAAGACAGTAACAGCATCTCATATACCTACACAAATATTGGCAATGCTCATAAAGAATATGGTGATTATACAAAAGCGATTTATTATTATAAAAAAAGTTATGCTTTTGCAAAAGCAACGCAGTATAATTTTGGTATTTATGCTTCAAGTGGAAATTTAGGTTTTACGTATGCACAAATTAATCAGTTAGACTCTGCACTATATTTTGCAAATATGTCATACGAGTATGCATTAAAACCCAGTACTAAAGGTACTGTTGTATTTTCTGAGCTTATTTTAGGCACCGTTTACAATAAATTAGGGAATTATCAAGTGGCTAAAGGTTTCTTTTCATCTGCTTTGCAAAAAAACAGTAAACAATTGTATGAGTCGAGATTTGGTCATCGTTTACAGGCTTATTTATATTTAGGTATTGCCGATACGTATGCGGGCTTGAATAAACATGACTCGGTATTTTATTATGCCAGACTGGCTGCCATTACTTCAAATCAAATATTTTACCTAAAAGGTGTTACACATGCACAGAAATTACTTGCAGAAT
>CANBSW010000229.1 GCA_947372235.1 Chitinophagaceae bacterium
GATCAGAATTCCTTCAGCCGGAACCGATACTGGGATTTTTGCTGCAGATGAAAAACGCAATTCATAAATCTCAATCGCTGCAATGCGGTATTGAGCGTTTGTACTTTTTTGTTTTAATCTAAATGAAATTCTTTGCGTAACAGTTTCAATAATTCAGCGTTCAGTTCAATATATTTTTGATACTGAATCTGTCGAGTACCTCGGAGCCCATTAAAAGCGTAATACCCTAATTTGTTTATATTGCCTTCTGCATCAAAGTCTTTTATTTTTTTAAAATGAAATGGAATAGTAGTATCGCTTTTTTCATAAATAATTATGTTCTTAAATATACTTTCTCCGCCTAGCTGGTTTACGGCCATGTCGAAATCCATGTCATAATGTTTTACAAATAATGGATTTGTATATTCTGTCCTGATAGAGGTTTCTATGGCATTTCTGTCGTATATATTAGAAATTGCTACGGATAAATCGCCAATCAGTTTTTGCAATTCATCGTTTTTAAAATAACGCAATGAACCGGAATTTTTTAATTGTTCTAACACCACTGTTCTGGGTTCGAAAAGAGAAGGAGCTCGAAATGATATTGCGTAAATGAAATTAATTACAAATGTTTTCGACACATTGGTTACACTGCTGTCTTTAAAATAGTTCATCAGATATTTTAAAGCATTCTCTTGTTTAATACGGCCCTGATATTTAGCAGCCATATTTATTGAATCATTTTTCAATTCGTCGTAAAAGTTTTTTGAAAGTTCATTTGCCCTTTCTCTTTCTATTTTGTGTTCTAGTTGATATTCTGCTAAAAAACCACTAAAAACAGCAAGGAAAAGCATGACAAACTCCCATATGTAGGATTTCCAATTTTTCTTGCCATGAGAATGTGAGTGATGATGTACTTCCATGCTTTCAGTTTTGTGATTTGGGTCAATGGTTTCTGCGTCTTTGGTAGGCGTAATTTCTTCTGAAGGATTTTCAGATTGAGGATTATCCGGGCCATCTATATGACCTTCATTAGTATTTTCTATCATTTACTCTTAACTATTTGAGTGATCGATTGCATGACGCTCAACGTCCAAGCATTGAAGCGGTTGGGGAATGACCTTCCGTCGCCCAGGGCTTGCTGTCGTTGAATGAAGTTACAAAAGATCATGATATATTCTACTGCCGCTCAGAATTCCGTCCGCCGAAACCAAAGCCTGGATTTGCTGCAGTTGAAGAACATTATTCATCAGCCCCAATCGCTACAATGTTGTGCGCCGTTTTACTTCTCGGTGGGAATAACAGCTATGATTCTTCGAAGCGTTTTATCATCAATAGAATCAAATTCCGCTTTGTCATAAATTGTAAGTAGATAAATTTCTTTTTGCGGAGTAATTACATAAATGATAATTCTGGCGCCGCCACTTTTACCTTTCCCTTTGCTTTTTATGGAAACCCGGATTTTATAAGTGTCATTACCTAATGCAGTTCCTTGTGTTGGTACAATAGAAAGAGACGCTGCTAATTCAGATAATTCGATTTTGAGAGAAGGATATTTTTTTGATTAACCGTTTGGCATCCTTTTTGAATTTGTCAACCGGTATTACTTTATAATTCATTTAGAAAATCTGTTAAAGTCTGTTTTTTTGCTTTTGATTTTCTTAAAGTGTCAACTTGTTTAAAAGCAACTTTGAGATCGGATTTGAGTTTAAGTACTTGCTCAGACTTACGAATATGAGTAAGTACTTTTTCCCATTCGCGAACTGGCATTTGAACGGCTTGTGGTTTACCGTTCATATCGCTAACATATTGAAGTGCTATTTTCATAATTTCAAAATTAGTGATTTTTCAGAATAGTTAGAGTGTTTCACTCTGAACGAAAAAATGGCGCACAACGTCCCAGCATTGAAGCGGTTGGGGACTGATCTCCCGTCGCCCATGGCTATCAGTCGCTTAACTAAGTTACAAAAGATCATGATATATTCTACTGCCGCCCAGAATTCCCTCAGCCGGAACTGATGCTGGGATTTTTGCTGCAGTTGAAAAACGTTATTCGTCAGCCCCAATTGCTGCAAGCACTGTTGTGCGTTCGTGCTCATTCGGGTTTATTCATAATGATATTTATCTTTTAAATACTTAATAATTCCAATGGCTTTTTGATTCAATTTTTTCAAACCAATTAAATGACCGTTGTTGGCATTTATATAATCATCAAGTATTACAAAAAACTCATTGATTTTTACGGGGTCTTTTGTTATGAAGATTGGGATAGTTGGATCAACCTTTTTCGACATCAGACTTTTATAGTTTAAAATCGAATATACTGATTCACGGATCCGATACTGTCGTACCTGAAAGCCGGTTGTTTCAATTTTAAGAAACAAACTTACTTCTTTGTCATAACTAAGAATACTATCTGCATCCTCCTGCTTCAGTAACCGAAGGCCACCTGCATTTTTTAATTGTAATAGTGTTTGATCAGCATTGACAAAGTCGAGAAAACCGCTGCTGTATTTTATTAACTTGCTAATACAGGGGCAAAATTTTCCTATATTTCTTGATATAGAGTCATAACACTCATTGGCCTTGGATAAGGCATCCATTTTAATTTCGTAACGATTTATATTTTTTGCAAATGCAGCAGTATCGGTTTTCAGATCATTATAAAACGAATGTATATATTGCATGCCCCTTTCTTTTTCTATCGTATGGTCTAATTGATACTCTGCAAGAAATCCACAGAAAACAGCAAGAAAGAGCATAAGAAACTCCCAGAAATAAGATTTCCAGCTTTTCTTTCCTTCATGATGAGCACGATGATGTACTTCCATATTTTTAGTTTCTTGATTTAGGTTAATAGTCTCTGAACCAGCAGCAGGAGGAATTTCGTTAGCAGGATTTTCCGATTGAGTATTTGCCGGATTATCTAAATGCTCTTCGTTTGTAATATCTGCCATTCAGTTTATGTTGGTTATGTTTTTAGAGTGTTCAATCGCATGACGCACAACGGTCAGGGCTTTAAGCAGCTGGGGTATGTTATTCCGTCGCCCCTGGCTTGCTGCCGCTGGACCAAAGTTACAAAAGTTGATGACATATTCTACAGACGAGCCGAGTTGGGTCGCGCTGGATATGTTGCCGGGATATTTGTTGCAGCTGAAAGACGCGTTGGGTCGCCCCCCAGTTGATTTAAGCCGATGTTGTGCGCTGTGTTTAGTTTTTTATATCTTAGTGCTATGAAAGCGTTAGTTATCACCCCGAAAAGTGACAATGAATATAAGTTCTTGTCAAACCTACTCACCAAACTTGGTGTAGGAATGTCTTCTCTTTCAAAAGAGGAATTGGAAGATATAGGTCTTGCTAAAATGATGCATAATGTTGACAAGACTAAAAAAGCCAGTCGCTCAGAAATTATGAAAAAACTTAACTCATAATGAAAGTTGAGTTTTTAAAGAAGTTTTCAAAAGATCTTGATGGAGTCGGCCACAAGTCAGTTAAATTAAATGCTATAAAAATTATAGAATTGATGGAATCTGTCAATTCGTTGGACGAAATTCCGAATACAAAGAAACTGAAAGGTCATAAATCTGCATATAGAACAAGAGTAGGAGATTATCGGTTGGGCTTTTTCTTTGAAAACGCTACAATCTCAATTGCCAGATTTGTTCACAGAAAAGATATCTACAAAGTTTTCCCTTAAACCTTCAAGTTGATTTTTCATAGCGCACAACGTTCCAACATTGGCGTTGTGGCGGAATTCCGTGATCCGTCAGCCGAGAACTATTGCTGATTAAGATACAAAAGCCGATGATTTATTCTGTTGGTAAATTTATAACGTCAAGCTGGAACCATAGCTGATTTATTGCTGCTGCTGGGTACCTACATTCCGTCAGCCGACATAATGCCAAGCATCTATGTTGTACGATGTGCTATTTGGAGTAGAGTTTCGCACTATTTGTCTTCAAATATTCTTTGATTTGTTCAAAGTTCATATTTGCCATTTCCAAAGATATTTTGTCCTTGATGGCTCTAAAAGTTTTGACTGTGTCAAACTCTTTTTCTTGTACTGGTTTTTTAATTTCAGTCTTCATATTCTAAAATTTCTTTTGGTGAACGTATTTCTAATGATGGATAATTTGAACGAATGTTTATTGAGTTGTAGCCACGAATTCTATAAACATTTACGATGTGTTTAAAATTCCAACTTACTAAAATGTCTGCTTTATAAATTGTCGCAGTTGCAATGTGTACGCAATCGTCAAAACTTGTTTGTCCTACCACTTTTTCCGCAACATATTTAGAAGCAAGTGTCAATATTTCGTCTGTTACCAATACTCTTTCTATATTCTTTTTTGGCAAATTCTTAAAATGCTCTTTCACATTTTCAGGGGCATTCAATAATTCAGTTTCAGTCAAGTCTGAAAAAACACAAATTACCTGACCCAATCTAACTCTTTCAAAAAGTTGTAAGGTCGCCTCGTCAAATTCCTTGTCAAACGCACCACCAAAAACAGAAGTGTCAAAATAAAATCTTTGCATTTTGTCGGTTTATGATTTCTACTGTAAAGATAATATTTTTTTCTGGCTGTATCGTTTTTTGGTGTCTGAACGCATAGCACACAACGTCCAAGCATTAAAGCGGTTAGGGAATGACCTTCCGTCGCCCACGGCTATCT
>CANBSW010000230.1 GCA_947372235.1 Chitinophagaceae bacterium
CAGAACTCGCCAACGATGCGGCACCTATTTGTACAAGACTTGCAATAGCTGATAAAAATATTTACGGCCCAGTAGTTCGTGAAGCATTAGAGAAAGCAAGCAAACTCATCAAAGGTGAAGACAGTGCGATACTCGTAAAAAAATTAACTGCTCATCTCAAAGCCATGTCTTATGATAATGGTTTTGTTTCTCTCTTCAATGGTAAAGATCTCAGTGGATGGAAAGCACTGGTGGGTAATCCTATCAGTCGCTCTAAAATGACATCCACACAATTAGAAGATGCTCAAAACAAAACCAATGAAAAAACTAAAGGCGACTGGATCGTTAAAGATGGCTTATTAATCTTTACAGGACATGGCGATAACCTGGCAACCACAAATCAATACGGTGATGTTGAAATGTATGTTGACTGGAAGATAACCGAAAAAGGAGATGCCGGTATTTATTTAAGAGGTAGTCCGCAGGTACAGATCTGGGATACCAGCCGAAGAGAAGTTGGCGCACAGGTTGGCTCCGGCGGATTGTATAATAACGAAAAGAATCCCAAAAATCCTTTGGTTGTTGCCGATAATAAAATTGGTGAGTGGAACCAGTTTCACATCATCATGAAAGGAGAAAAAGTTACTGTGTATTTAAATGGACAGTTGGTAACAGACAATGTAACCCTGGAAAACTATTGGGATCGCAAGCAACCCATTTTTGCAAAAGAACAATTAGAATTACAGGCACATGGTACTTATGTTGCTTACAGAAATATTTACCTGCGTGAGTTAAGTGCTAACAAACCGTTTGTTTTAAGTGAAGAAGAAAAGCAACAGGGTTTTACTGTTTTATATGACGGAACCCATATGGATCAATGGACGGGAAATACGGCGGGTTATCTTTCTGAAGAAGGTGCTATTACAGTACATCCCGAATTAAGCGGTGGTAATTTATATACGAAAGATGAATTCGCAGATTTTGAATATCGTTTCGAATTTCAGTTAACCCCCGGTGCCAATAACGGAATTGGTATACGCGCACCACTGGAAGGCGATGCAGCTTATGTTGGAATGGAGATCCAGGTATTGGATAGTGAAGCTGATATGTATAAGAACCTGCAGGTATACCAATACCATGGTTCTGTGTACGGAGTGATCCCCGCCAAAAGAGGTTTCTTAAAACTTTTGGGCGAATGGAATAAAGAACAGATCATCGCCAAAGGCAATAAAATAAAAGTGATACTGAATGGAGAAGTAATTGTTGATGGAGACATCAAAGAATCTTCCGCCAACGGAACCATAGATCATAAAGAACATCCCGGTCTCTTACGCCCATCCGGACATATCGGATTTTTGGGACATGGGGATGTGGTTAGGTTTCGAAATATCAGGGTTAAGAAATTATAGATCAGTTTCAATAAGAGCAGAACAAGAGAGAAAGAAGGTAGTAAGAAAAAACTCCTTGGCTCTTTTTCTCTTGACCTTCTCTTGTTGACATTTTTTAAGCTTACCCAATTCCTTTGCTTTCACAAACAGATTATTTTTAAACATTCATCTTACTATTAACCCAGTTAACTATGTCATCCTCTCGCCGAACCTTCATCCACCAATCCACCCTTGCCTCGCTCGGTGTTTTGCTCGCAGGAAAATCAAGCTTTGCCGGCAACCTGTTTCAAACAAAACCCAACTCCCTCATCAAAGGTGTGCAGATTGGTGTGATCACCTATTCATTCAGAAGCCTGCCGGGGCATCCTGATAAACTATTGCAATATTGTATCGACAGCAATATCAGTGCGATTGAATTAATGGGCGATGAAGTAGAAAATTATCTGGGGAAACCCGTTAACACTGTTAAAATGCCGCCACGTGTTGCCGGACAACCAAGACCGGAATTAAGCGATGCCACCAAAGCTGAGATCAAACAATACCAGCAATCGGTTGCGGCCTGGAGAGAATCTGTATCGATGGATAAGTTTGAAGAGATCCGTAAAAAATACAATGCTGCCGGTGTTACTATTTATGCATTCAAACCCAATGCATTGAATACTGATAATACCGATGGCGAAATTGCCTATGCATTAAGTGCCGCAAAAGCATTGGGAGCGAAATCGGTTACGGTTGAATTAAGCACCGATCCTGCACACACCAAACGCCTCGGCGATCTTGGCGAAAAACATAAAATATACATCGGCTACCACGCACATTTACAGGCAACCGAAACCGCATGGGATATCGCTCTTGAACAATCACCCTACAACTCCCTCAACCTCGATTGCGGACATTATATCGCCGCAGGCAATACCAAAGAAAGTTTGTTACGATTGATCGAATCTAAAAACAAACGCATCACCAGCATGCATGTAAAAGACCGCAAAACAAAAGACAACGGCGGAAAAAATATGCCATGGGGCGAAGGCGATACGCCTCTCAAAGAGATCCTTACTTTGCTGAAAGAAAAGAAATACAAGATCCCCGCCACCATCGAACTGGAATATGATATTCCTGCGAATTCTGACGCAGTGAAAGAAACGAAGCGGTGTAGAGATTATGCGCAGATGTTATTGTAGGGATAATTGTAAACACAAACGTATACAGTTAAATAAAAAATGGCTTCGAAAATTCGAAGCCATTTTTTATTTAACTGCACTTTTTTGAAAACAAAGTTTTCCCCTCCTCCCAGGGGGGTGCCCGTAGAGCGGGGAGGTTTAACGGTTTCGCAAAACCACAATTTCCGAACTCCTCACCACCCCCGTTATTTTTTTTCTGCGAAAAAAAAATAACATCCCCTCCTTGAAAAGGAGGGGAAATATTTAGTTTTTTTGATTAGTATGTAACAAGCCTTTGCTATTACATCTTATAATACTGCTCCCATCCTTTTCTCGGTGGCAACCCTACCAACATATCATTCGCCATTTTATTGTTGGTGATCTGCTTTGTTTTTCTGTCGAACTTAAGGGTAGTGTTTAAATGCTGCGCCAATACACCCAAACAGAATACCTGACTTAACGGACCCGCAACATCAAACGGCGAGCGCGTTTTTTCCTGGCCCATACAGGCTTTCAGGTAATTGGCGTAGTGGTTTGACGGGCTAACCGGCACTTCCGGAAGTTTGGAAGCCATTTCTTTTGCTTTCTCTTCCGGTATGATAGAGAGTGTAGCTCCATGCGATCCTCCTTTAAACGTGAGGTCTTTGCTATAGATAATTTTACCCGGGTTAAGCTTAGCCGCCTGGATAGTGCCACTGCTTGGCGGTGGAATATTCGGGTCTAATCCCATTACACCGTAACCAGCTGGTATTGGCGGCAGGTTATCTACCCCATCGTACCAGGTAATATCACAAGCCGGCATTTTGTTTCTTTCAGGGAATCGGAATAATATGGTGGATGATGTGGGGTAGAAGAATGAGTTATGTCCAGTACCTTTTAAGAGGGATACTTCAGTAGGCAAACCAAGGTCTAGAAACTGGTGTGCGGTATCAATTAAGTGAGCACCCCAATCGCCAAGGGCACCCATCCCAAAATCGTACCAGCAGCGCCATTGGCCGTTTATATAATCGTGGTTATAATCATGTATTTGCGTTACGCCATGCCAGGTATCCCAATCTAAGGTTGATGGAATGGGTTCTGCAGCAGGGAATTTGGTGATCTTGGTATCCCAACCATGCCAGCGTCGGGCGCTGTTCATGTGCGCGGTAATTTTTGTTACATCTTTGATGATGCCGGCATCTTTCCATGCTTTAAATTGGAAATAGTTGGCTTCAGAGTGGCCCTGATTACCCATTTGTGTAACAAGGTTAGGATGTTTGGCAGCCATCTTCATCATCAGCTCCACTTCATTAAATGTGCGGGCCATGGGTTTTTCTACATACACATGTTTACCCATTGAGAGGGCCAACATGGTAATGGCAAAATGCGAATGATCGGGAACACCAATGGTAACCGCTTCAATTTTATTACCCATTTTTTCGAGCATGGTACGGAAATCCTGAAAACGCGGAACATCCGGAAACTGTTTCAGAACGGCCTGTGTTTGAGGGGCGCCCATATCTACATCACAAAAAGCTACAAAATTGGCGAGACCTGTTTTAGCGAAAGACAGAACATCAGATCCGCCCTGGTTACCAATACCAATACAGGCAAGGTTTACTTTATCGCCGGCTTTACCGGAACTGATCCATGGGGCAGAAGCTGCTTTGGTAACGATACTGGGCAACGAAGCCGCTGCCGAAAGCATGGCCGCATTCTTTAAAAACGAACGGCGGTTTTTTTGTTGGGGTTTCATATGGCTGTTAGATTAAATGGGTAAGCAATGAACAATCGTTTTGAGCACACTAATTTAAGGTAAATAGAGTAGCCCCTGAAGCCTATCGGTAAAATGGGGGTGATTAAGTACGAAAACGATTGCGGGTTGAATTTCCTTGTCCGCCGAAGCTTTAGCGAAGGAGGAGGTTTTTTTGGACCCAACATTTGAATATCTTTTGGGCTTTTGTTGCGTCGCACACTTCTACGGTTGGTTCTTTGGGCGGCCGTGTTTGATTATGAATCT
>CANBSW010000231.1 GCA_947372235.1 Chitinophagaceae bacterium
TTTTACTAATGAAAGGTTGATTACTTTAACAGCATGTTGTCTTGCAGCTTCAATAGTAAAGCCGATATCGGCAAGTAATTTTTTATAGTTTGGTTTGGTGTTTATTGATTTCATTTTTAAGCTGGTATTACAATAGTAAATACACTA
Organism: Chitinophagaceae bacterium; assembly: GCA_947372235.1. GTDB lineage: Bacteria > Bacteroidota > Bacteroidia > Chitinophagales > Chitinophagaceae > Sediminibacterium. The sequence continues at coordinate 148 of CANBSW010000231.1, forward strand.
CCCACTCCTTCTTTGGTTTCTACTGTCAACTCTCCCCTATGCGCTTTCACAATATCATAACTCAAACTCAATCCTAATCCCGTTCCCTGTCCGGTGGGTTTGGTGGTGAAGAAGGGTTGGAAGATCTTGTCTAATATTTTTTGGGGGATTCCATTGCCGTTGTCAGCAACGGAGATCATTATTGTACCGGCAGATTTTTTAGTGGCAACGGTAACTATTGGCTCATAGCCCTCACCAACTATTTTTTTCTTCTCCGCAACAGCATAAAAGGAATTGGTAATCAAGTTAAGAACCACTCTTCCAATATCCTGCGGAATAATATTCACTTTTCCTATGGTTTCATCAAAATCTGTTTTCATCGTTGCATTAAAAGATTTGTCTTTTGCACGTAAGCCATGATAAGCCAATCGCAAATATTCATCACACAATGCATTGATATCGGTGGGTTCTTTTTGTCCGCTGCTACTGCGGCTGTGTTGGAGCATCCCTTTCACAATGGCATCGGCGCGTTTGCCGTGGTGGTTTATTTTTTGTTCGTTGTCTTTGATATCTTTTGTAATGGCTTTTGCTTCATCTAAATTCCCTTTATCTATCTCTTCTTCCAATTCATCGATCAACTCGGTATTTACTTCTGAAAAATTATTTACAAAATTCAATGGGTTTTGAATTTCATGGGCGATACCTGCGGTGAGTTCCCCGAGGCTGGCCATTTTTTCGGATTGGATGAGTTGCGATTGAGTGGATTTTAAATTGGTAAGGGTTGTTTCTACTTGTGCTTTTTGCTTGGCCAACTCCTGATTGATTTTTTTTCTAGCTCTATTGGAACGATACATATAAATGGCCGCTATAATCACCACCAATAAACCGCTTAGTAATAGATAAAAAATCAACCGATCTCGGTAAGCCTTTTCGGCCTGTTGTATTTCTAACTTATGAAACTCTTCATCAAAAGCAATAGTTTGCATTTGTTGTGTTACTTGAGTACTGTTAAGTACTTCATTCGCTCTGAGAAATATCTTTAAATATTTTACCGTACTGTCTGCATTGCGGGTCTCATAGAAGTCGCTCAATATTTTAGCGGGCTTTGCTGATAAATATTCGAGTTGAGCATTAGACACACTCTCGATCGCCATGCGTGCAGCATATAAAGAAGAATCAACCTGGTTGTTTCGTTGATAGTGTTGGGAAATATTCAAATAGAAGAAATAAAAGTAACGACTTTTATCGCCTTTGTATTTTTCAATCAAAGTCCGAGGTATGCTATAAAGACTATCCGCTGTCCTTTTTTTCTTCAAAAGGCTATACGCACCTGCCAAATTAGCCAGCGTGTAGGGCATTACACTCTTTTCCAAAGCAATCCTGTTTTCTTCACTAACATTCACCATTATCGTTTTTAACAAGGTGAGTGCCCGACTAGAAAAATAAACACTAGAGTCAGGTTGGTTTGCATTTTGGTAAACAATCCCGAGGTTCATGATAGGATAAAACTGAAATAGTTTATTATTGCCCAAGTCAGCAAGCCGGCTTGCTTCGCGGTAAATAGCAATGGCCTTTTTGTTTTCATCACGATCTTTATAGATGTGACCCGACTGGTTTACCGAATAGGCGTAGAGAGTTTTGTCAGACAGGTTTCGGCTAATTTCCATAGCCTGAACATGATATTGAAGCGCTTTTACAAAACTGCCGGACAGCCGGCTGGCTTGCCCAAACATGCTTAATGCCACACTTTCGAGGTAAGGGTTATTTTTCTTTTTTCCGAGGGAATACAAAAGTTTAGCTTCTTCCAACAAGGGAATGGTTAACTTTGCATCCGCCATTAAAATAAGCTCTTCTGTTAGAACAGCAATTCGTTTCTGATCAGTATCTTTTTCAATCTGGCTTAAAAGGTTTTTCTCGCTTTGTGTTAACCAAGTGATATCGGCAGGCTGTGCAGAAGTCATGAACGATATGAGCAAAAGGGAAATTTGTAAAATGGCTTTCATTCTAAACATTTAGTTTTTTATCAGATCACTTTTTTGGCAGAATTCACCCAACAAGCAGCTACCTCCATGCGCTTTTACAATATCATAACTCAATCCCAATCCCGTTCCCTGCCCTGTGGGTTTGGTGGTAAAGAAGGGTTGGAAAATCTTGTTTAATAAACTACTTTTCATTCAGTATCGCTTTAATTCTCTGTTGGAGTATTTTTTTGTCAGGTAATAGTAATTGATACTTCGAAACAAATATTTTATTCGAGATGCCGCCCATAGCATATTCAACCATTATTTCATCTTTTTCAGCAGACAGAATAATTCCTATAGGTTCGTTATCACCCACAACGTTTTCTTCTGCTTTGAAATAGTTGAGATACAGATTCATCTGACCAATATCGCCATGGTTCACTTTTTTTGTTTTCAAATCAATCAATACAAAACATTTTAATATCCGGTGATAAAAAACAAGGTCAATGGAATAGTGTTTATTACGAAGAGATAGTTTGTATTGCCTCGCTACAAAAGCAAAACCTTTGCCCAATTCCAATAAAAATAATTGCAGATTATCAATCAGTTTAGTTTCAAGGTCTTTTTCCGATAAGCGGTGGCTCTGTGGTATTTTTAAAAAATCAAGCACATAAGGATCTTTTACTGCTTCCGCAGGTTTTGTGATAACATGGCCTTTGTTAGAAAGTTTCAATACCCCTTTTTTATCTTTGCTTAATGCCAGCCTTTCAAATAAAGAAGTATCCATTTGCTTTTCCAACTGGCGGTAACTCCAGTTTTCTAACACAGATTGTTTTTCATAAAACTTTCTTGCGTACGGGTCAGTTATTCCAAGCAGTACTATGATATGCGTCCAGCTTAATTTGGCAGGCACTGCCTGCCATTTTTGATAGGCGAGATAAAAACGCCTCATGTCAAGCACATTGCGCCTGCCAAATCCTTTGCCATATTCCAATGTTAAATCCTTTGAAAGCTTTGCCAGCAGCTCAGTTCCATACTCTGCTCTTTGCAGGCCGTGTTGTTCAAATTCTACAATGTGCCTGCCAATTTCCCAGTTGGCTTTTACTAATGAAAGGTTGATTACTTTAACAGCATGTTGTCTTGCAGCTTCAATAGTAAAGCCAATATCGGCAAGTAATTTTTTATAATTTGGTTTGGTGTTTATTGATTTCATTTATTCAAATAAATTTATTCTTTTTAAGCTGGTATTACAATAGTAAATACACTCCCCACTCCTTCTTTGGTTTCTACTGTCAACTCTCCCCCATGCGCTTTCACAATATCATAACTCAAACTCAAGCCCAACCCAGTTCCCTGGCCTGTGGGTTTGGTGGTGAAGAAGGGTTGGAAGATCTTGTCTAATATTTTTTGAGGGATTCCATTGCCGTTGTCTGCAACGGAGATCATTATTGTGCCGGCAGATTTTTTAGTGGCAACGGTAATGGTTGGCTCATAGCCCTCACCAACTATTTTTTTCTTTTCCGCAACAGCATAAAAAGAATTGGTAATCAAGTTAAGAATTACTCTTCCAATATCCTGGGGAATGATGTTGACATTACCGATGGATTCATCAAAATTTGTTTTCAACATGGCATTAAACGAATTGTCTTTTGCACGTAAACCATGATAGGCCAGTCGCAAAAACTCATCACACAATGCATTGATATCGGTGGGTTCTTTTTGTCCGCTGCTACTGCGGCTGTGTTGCAGCATGCCTTTTACAATGGCATCTGCCCGTTTGCCGTGATGATTTATTTTTTCTTCATTGGCTTTGATATCATTTGAAATAGCAATAGCTTCTTCGGTATTTCCGGTTTTTAATTCCTGTTGTAATTCATCGATCAATTCTGTGTTTACTTCTGAAAAATTGTTTACGAAGTTTAATGGGTTTTGAATTTCGTGGGCGATACCGGCTGTAAGTTCTCCGAGGCTGGCCATTTTTTCGGATTGAATGAGTTGGGATTGAGTGGATTTTAAATTAGCTAATGTTGCTTCTAAAATCTTATTGGCTTTTTGTTTATGAAGGTTATTTCGGTAAAGAATAATTGCTATTAATAAAAATATGGTAAGTCCACCCAACATCAATTCAGTTCTTATTTTATTTTGATAAGCGATCTTTTCTGCTTCAATGTCTTTTTTCCTTTGCTCTTCTTCGAATGTAAGCATTTGTATTTGCTGGTTAGATCGAATACTATTAACACTGTCATTGACTATGGAATATACTTTCCAGTATTTTACGGTACTATCAGCATTGATATTTTGATAATAATCTGTCAATTTCTTTGCAGGCTTCAGCGCCAGGTTATTCAATTCTGTACCACTTACAATTTCTACTGC
>CANBSW010000232.1 GCA_947372235.1 Chitinophagaceae bacterium
ATATCTACTTCGCCTTCTACAAGTTTAGCTCTACAGGTACAACAAACCCCTCCCTTACACGCATATGGAAGATCAGCGCCGTTCTTTAATGCAGCATCTAAAATGGCATCCCCTTCAAACCCCAGATCAAAATCAAAAGCAATTCCATCCAGTTTAACGGTGATCTTACTTTTATGTTCAATGCTAACTGACGACTGACGATTCACGACTGACGATTTCTTCATTCCCGCCGCAGTGAACAACTCAAAATGAATTTTCTTCTGATCAACCCCCAATTCTTCCAGTTTATTTTTTACAGAGAAGATCATTTCTTCGGGGCCACATAAAAAGAATGCATCTGTTTTTGTAGTATCAATGGTTTTATCGCAAAGAGCGGCACATTTATCAGCATCAATTCTTCCAAAATTAATGGCAGCATCTGTTTTCTCCCTTGATAAAATATAGATCACTCTAAAGCGGTCCATATATAAATTCTTCAATGCTTCCAGTTCTTCTTTAAAGATAATGGAGTGGCGGTTTCGATTGCCATATACCAGGGTGAATGAACTTTTGAATTCAGTTTGCAAAGTGGTTTTGATGATAGATAGCAAAGGAGTAATCCCACTCCCCGATGCAAATCCTACATATTGTTTTGTTTGATCAGGATGCAATTCTGTAAAGAATTTACCAATGGGCGGCATTACATCAATTATATCACCTTTTTGTAATTGCTCACTGGCATAAGATGAAAAAATACCGTTCTCTACTTTTTTAACAGCCACTTTCAATTCATGATCCAAAGGACTGCTGCAGATAGAGTAGGAGCGGCGAACTTCTTCGCCATTGATATTTGTACGAAGCGTTAAGTATTGACCTTGTTTGTATTGAAATAGTGAGGTGAGTTCATCCGGAATTTGAAATGAGATAGAAACACAATCACTCGTTTCTTTTTTGATCTCTTTAATTATTAGCGGATGAAAATGTAATGACATAAATAAGGTTCTTAATTAGAGAGCCGCAGATTAGCAGATTTTATTTCTTATAATCTGCAAATCTGCGGCTATGATATTCTTAAGATGAATTAACGATTCACCAACCCTCCTACCAAAATCGTGATCATATTTTCTTCCAGTTCTTCAGCACTAATCTTTTGGGTGGAGCGGTGCCAGCTTTCAATACCACTGATGGCGTGGAGCATGATTAATACCGCAGTTGGGGCATCAATTTTTTTGATCTCATTATGACGGATGCCATTTTCAATGATCGCTGCAAAACGTTTACGGTAAATGCGGCGCTGGTTTTGAAAATTGGAAAGGTAGGGGTCGGATAAATGTTTCCATTCCCTGTCACTCACATATACTTCTTCATAATGGTTCACCATTTCGTTGATGTGAAAACGAAGCAGCTTCTCCACTTTTTCGATAGCAGTTATTGGCTCTGCTTCCACTTCATCTATCTTATGCAGAAAACGATTGGCAACGCTGAAACAGAGTTCGTGTAATAATTCTGTTTTCGATTTAATATGGTTGTACAGGCTGGCTGCTTCTACACCTACGGCTTCTGCCAGGTCGCGCATACTGGCTGCTTTGAAACCTTTTTCACGAAACAGGATAGCGGCTTTGGTTACGATCACATCTTTGCGGGAGATGTTTTTCTCGGTTTTTATTCTGGCCATAAAGCGAAGATAAAACAACTAACGCGTGTTAGCAACACTTTTCCTTTAAAATCCTTGTTTCGTTAGTTTTTGACTACAATTAGCTGATTCCGGATTGACGGATTATCAAAATAAAACAAAAATTGAGAATCCGCTAATTCGCAATCCGTTAATTCTTCAATCCCTTCAAAATAACCACCCCTGCCGAAGGTTTTCCACCCTCAATGCCCTAATTTCGCCCACCGATAACAAAACCAAAATTATGTCTTTAGTTGTAGTAGGATCCATGGCTTTTGATGCCATTGAAACACCCTTCGGGAAAAGTGATAAAATTGTAGGTGGTGCAGGTACGTATATTGCCTGGTGTGCTTCCAATTTTACCCCTGTTAAGCAGATTTCTGTAGTAGGTGGCGATTTTCCGCAGGAAGAACTGGATGCTTTAACCAACCGTAATGTTAGTCTGGAAGGTGTTCAGATCAAAAAAGATGAGAAAACCTTTTTCTGGAGCGGCCGCTATCATATGGACATGAATACCCGCGACACTTTAGACACACAGTTGAATGTATTGGCCGATTTTAAACCCGTAGTTCCGGAATCTTACCAGGATTGTGAGTTTTTGATGTTGGGTAACCTGGTTCCTGCCGTTCAATCAAGCGTAATTAAGCAATTGAAGAAACGCCCGAAACTGATCGTGATGGATACGATGAATTTCTGGATGGAAATTGCAATGGACGATCTGAAAGAAACCATTTCAATGGTAGATGTACTGATGGTGAACGACAGCGAAGCACGCCAGTTAAGCGGCGATTATTCATTGGTGAGAGCTGCAGCTACCATCATGAATATGGGCCCTAAATATGTGATCATTAAAAAGGGCGAGCATGGTGCATTATTGTTCCATGGTAACCAGGTATTCTTTGCACCGGCATTGCCTTTGGAAGAAGTATTCGATCCAACAGGAGCAGGTGATACGTTTGCAGGTGGCTTTATTGGCCATTTAGCAAAAACAGAAGACATCAGTTTTGAAAATATGAAAACTGCCATCATTGTTGGAAGTGCGATGGCTTCTTATTGTGTGGAGCGTTTTGGAACAGAACGTTTACGTCAGATTACCAAGCCTGATATTGATGCAAGACTGGCTGAATTTGTGCAGTTGGTTAATTTTGATATTGCTTTAGTTTGATCGCGGATTTCACAGATTTTTATATGATTGATATAAATGAAACACCAACTTTTGTTGGTGTTTTTGTTTTATTTTATGAAAACCTACTTTATGAAAACATCATTTCAAAATGTAGTGTGGAAGGAAGGAGAACATTTTGTAGCGCAATGTTTAAATATAGATGTATCAAGCTTTGGGGATACAAAAGAAGAAGCTCTCAAAAACCTTGAAGAAGCGATAGAGTTATATTTGGAGGATAGTTCACTGGCGGATATTTCTATTATTGAAAATCCTGAATTGGTTGAAACAGAGTTTGAGCATGCCTAAGCTATATTCATCAAATGAAATATTACTGATTTTGCTGAATGCAAAATCCGATTGCGTTGACCACTTGATTCCGGGTTTGACGTTAGAGACCCTACCGCATGATCACTAATTATCTGACCATTGAAAATTCAAATTTTCGCTACCAAAAAGGTAGGTCAGTTTGATCGGGTTGCGCTTCATTGCCTTAAAATTAAAAATCGGTTAGATTATGAAATTTTGGATTATAGTAATAACTGCAGTTACTGCTTTAGGATGTAAATCAACTAAGGTTGAACAGTCTAGTGCAGTAACTGTATCTAATAAAGTTGTATCTAGTAAAGAACAAAAGAAAACCAATTTTGATTCTTTATTTCTTGATTATTCCTTGCCAATTAATGTTTCTCAATCCGAAAATTTTAAACAACTAAACATAAAAGACTCGTTGATTGTGTTGCTTAGTAGAAAAAAGTACACGATTTTAAGTAAAGAAGAGGCTGAGAAACTTTTTAAAGAAAGAATGTCGCAGGCTCTTCCGATAGATCCACAAAATTTACAAGAGACGATGAAATTAATGAAGGATAAAGAAACTATGCTTAGAACGTTGGAATCTGGAAACTCCTACTTGCAACAAATTTCTTTGTCTTTTTTGAAGAAAGATGCAGAGTTAAATTATATAAACATTAAAAGATATAACCCGCCAAAAATGAGGAAATCGCGCGAATGGTTATTTACCTTTAAAGATGCTGAGCCGGCTAATATAATTGCCTCCCGTATTTTGGATTCATTGATTCAAACAAAAAGCCTTTAATGAAAAGTTTGTTGGCTTTATTTTTTTGTATTCTTGCAAAATCCGATAGCGTTGACCACTGAAACTTCAAATCTTCGCCAGCCAAAAATTAGGTCAGTTTGCTTCGGAATGAGTAGGTCAGTTTAACTGGATTGTGCAGGTATACTAACTTTTGTTAGTGTTTATTTGAAAAATAGTTTTGGTATTCATTAGCATTCATAATATTTTCGCTTCTCAATGATGACAATAAAACATATTAAACGCATTAAGATACTCCTCTGGGGGAAGTGCTAATCGTTTGTATATGATTGAATATACTTAAAGGCCTTCCCAAAACGGGGAGGCTTTTTTTTAACCATTAACCAAATAAAC
>CANBSW010000233.1 GCA_947372235.1 Chitinophagaceae bacterium
GCCATTCGTGGTGATTGGGGTGGAATTATTATTGAAGATGGTTGCAACGTACAGGAAAATTGCACCATTCACATGTTCCCCGGCGTAACGGTTTTATTGAGAGAAGGATCACATATCGGACATGGCGCTATTATTCATGGCGCAACCATTGGTAAGAATTGTTTGATAGGCATGAACAGTGTGATCATGGATAATGTGGTATTAGGTGATGAATGTATTGTTGGCGCACTCAGCTTCATCAAAGCCAATGAAGTGTATGAAAGCAGAAGTCTCATCGTTGGTAATCCCGCAAAAAAAATAAAAGAAGTATCCGACGAAATGATTTTATGGAAAACAGAAGGCACCAAATTATACCAGGCTCTTCCTGCAGAAATGAAAGCTTATTGGAAAGAGACCGAACCATTAAGAGATATACCCACTAACAGAATCCCACAGGAAAATATTTACCAAACATGGAATGAATCCAAAGAGTTCCCGAACAAATAACATTGACGTACCTTTGCAAACAATTCGCAAATCCGCAATCTGCAAATCCGCGAATAAAATAGTCGATCCGTGTCAGAAAGAAACAACTTCATAGATTATATCCGCATTTTCGCCAAAAGTGGCCATGGTGGCGCCGGTATTACCCATTTTATGCGCAACAAACTGACTGCCATGGGTGGGCCCGATGGTGGTGATGGCGGTCGTGGCGGACATATCATTCTCCGGGGTAACAGCAATTTATGGACATTGCTTCACCTTCGCTATTATAAAAATGTGTTGGCAGAAAATGGCGAGAACGGCAGCAAAAGCAATTGCACCGGTCGTGATGGAAAAGATATTTATATAGATGTACCGCTCGGAACCATTGCCCGCGATGAAGAATCCGGTCTGAAGGAAGTAGAGATCCTGGAAAACGGGCAGGAAGTGATCTGGCTAAAGGGCGGTCGCGGTGGATTGGGCAACAGCAATTTTGCCACCCCAACCAACCAGGTACCCGAACACTCACAACCCGGTGAAGAAGGTATAGAAGGCTATAAGAATCTGGAGTTGAAAGTATTGGCAGATGTAGGTTTGGTAGGATTTCCCAATGCAGGTAAATCAACCCTTCTTTCTGTGATCACCGCAGCCAAACCAAAAATTGCCAATTACGCTTTTACCACATTAACACCACAACTGGGCATGGTAGAATACCGCGACCAGCAATCATTCTGTATTGCCGATCTGCCCGGTATTATTGAAGGCGCTGCCGAAGGAAAAGGCTTGGGGCATCGTTTCCTGCGCCATATTGAACGTAACTCTGTTTTGCTTTTTTTAATTCCGGCAGACAGTGATGATCATAAAAAAGAATTTGAGATCCTACGCAACGAACTGGAAGAATATAATCCTGAAATGCTGCAAAAAGATTTCATCATCGCCATCAGCAAAAGCGATATGCTGGATGATGAGTTGAAAGAAGCCATCAGCAAAGAATTACCCGAAGGTATTCCCCACCTGTTTCTTTCTTCTCTCACAAATAAAGGCTTAACCGAATTAAAAGACCTTTTGTGGACTACGCTGAACAAACCGGTTGCATAATTTATTTTTCTTAAAGATTTAACCACAGAGTTACGCTGAGTTGGGCACAGAGTATACAAAGTATTTCATCTGCGAAACTCTGCGATAAACTCTGTGTTACTCTGCGGTAAAACAAATGCATTTCCGTAATTATTTAAAAAAAACACATACTAATTTTTTAATATTAATTAATTGTTATTAAATTTCATCGATTATTTACTTTTTTTTATATAATCTGATTGTCAGGTGATTGTCATGAGCCATTTTAACAATATTTTTTACGCAATCGTTTGCATGATAATTTTTTAAATATTTATAAACCCGGGGTTACCTTTGTCTCATTCCGGTATTAAAAGTATACTTACGGGTTTTTGATGTACATCTATAACTGAATTTATCAATTCATTTCACCGCTTCGGTAGGCCTGTATTACTTCTGATTCTTCCCATACAAAGATGACTTTTGTTCGCCTGAGAGACCGTTTTGTGCCAGTAACATTCATTTTATTCATTAAAAAAATAAAACAACATTATGAAAAAGCAATCTATTCAAACAATCGCAAAGAGATTTTTCTTAGGTAACTTATTAGTTGCCGCTATGTTCCTTTCTGCCAATGCAAACACATTGCCTGCAAGAATAAGAACTGTAACTGCCGACAAGGTAGAAGTTAAGTACACCGGAGTTGACAAGTACAATCAATTAACATTCAATGTTAAGTACAGCAATCCTTCTGGTAATACTTTTACTTTGAGTGTATTGGACGAGAATGGTGAATCCATTTTCAAAAGCTTCTATGGCGACAAACAATTTGACAAAACGTTCAAATTGCCTAAGTCTGAAGTAAGCAAACTCACCTTTATTATCGAAGACGGAAAAGAATCACTGAAACAAAAATTTGATGTGAACATCAAAACTCAGGTAATCGAAGACGTTGTAGTAAGCAAAGGATAATTACACGCTACTCAAACAAAAACTATTACTAATCAGCAGCCATCCCCGGTACAAGGATGGCTGTTTTTTTGTGTCAATGCCTGAAAGAAAAAGAATTTCAATATGAGAAAGACAAGAGAGAAGGAGTGTAGCAAGAGAAATCTCTTTTATACTCTTTCACTCTTGTCCCTCTTATTGATCCTCTCTGTGAAACTCTGTACCTCCGTGTCTCTGTGTTGAAAAAAACTTCTCGAGTTTTGGGATTTTTTTCAACACAGAGATACAGAGAATAAGAGTTACACAGAGATTTTTAAAATATCAATTAAATTGATATTTGCCATAATTTCATTTCATGCAACCCCAACAATGCTTATTCTGCGGCCACTTTGTGCAATTGGTACATGTACATGGACATTACCAATGCCCGGTTTGTTTTACCAATGCATTGCCTTGTTGCGATGGAGATAATTGCAGCACCAATAACCTGCTCAATACCCCACAAGAAAAAAGCCATCATGTAAAACATGATGGCCCTGATTCTATTATCGAAAACTGAGATTATCCTACAGCTTCACTCTGCATGCTCTTACTGCTCTTTTTACGGTCATCTTCATTCAGTATTACTTTACGCATACGAATGTTTTTAGGCGTAACCTCTATACACTCATCCTGCTGAATGTATTCCATACATTCTTCAAGGGTGAACTGTAATTTTGGTGTGATCCTTACCGCATCATCACTTCCGCTTGCACGGTGGTTGGTCAGTTTTTTCATTTCCACAGCATTCACATTCAGGTCGCCCGGTTTAATGTGCTCTGCAATGATCTGTCCTACATACACTTCTTCCGTTGGCTCAACAAAGAAACTTCCCCTGTCTTGTAATTTATCAATTGAATAAGCAGTAGTAATCCCACCAAATTTAGCGATCAATACACCATTGCTTCTTCCGGGTATTGGGCCTTTCCATGGTTTGTAATCTATAAAACGGTGCGCCATTACAGCTTCACCAGCCGTATTGGTTAACATTTGTGAACGCAAACCGATCAACCCCCTTGAAGGAATTTCAAATTCCAGGTGTTGCATTTCGCCTTTGCTTTCCATTACCAGCATTTCACCTTTACGTTGGGTAACCAGGTCGATCACTTTACCGCTGAAATCACCAGGTACATCAACTACCAGATTCTCATAAGGCTCATGTTTTTTACCATCGATGGTTTTTACAAGTACCTGTGGATTTCCTACCGTTAGCTCGTAACCCTCGCGGCGCATGGTTTCTACCAATATACCAAGGTGCAAAATACCACGACCAAAAACGAGGAAGCTATCTGCACTGTCTGTATCTTCTACACGTAAGGCAAGGTTCTTTTCAGTTTCTTTCATCAAACGGTCACGCAGATGGCGTGAGGTTACAAACTTACCATCCTTACCAAAGAAAGGTGAGTTGTTAATGCTGAAGGTCATACTCATGGTTGGCTCATCCACACTGATGATAGGTAAGCCTTCCGGATTTTCAATATCTGCAATGGTATCACCAATGTTAAAATCATCCAATCCAACTACAGCGCAAAGATCACCAGCTATTACTTCAGATACTTTACGTTTGCCCATTCCTTCAAACACATACAGTTCTTTTACTTTGCTTCTTTTGAAAGTACCGTCACCCTGTACCAATGCAATGGTTTGGCCTTCTTTCAATACACCACGGTGTACTTTTCCAATGGCAATACGACCAAGGAAAGAAGAGTAATCTAAAGAAGTGATCTGCATTTGAAC
>CANBSW010000234.1 GCA_947372235.1 Chitinophagaceae bacterium
TGATAAAGTATCCCCGACATAGTGAAATCTTTTAAAGCTTACGTAATTACTACTAAATCCTTGGCTTTCTGCAAAAAACGGATAGATTTTGTAATAATATATTGGATATTGATCGGAACAAAGGGAAGTTCCTGATTTTTAAAAAAGCAGTTAGTGAAGTAAAAAGGCTAAACCGGATTTGATTTTAGGGGTTGTTTTCCCGAATTAACTTGAAAATCTACTTTTTTAGCAGTTTTGTGGATATTATTCGGGGATAATTTAAGAAATCCCCAAAAAAACTTTTAAAATACTTGTCTATTCAGTTCCAGCCTCTTACCTTTGCAACCCCAATCAGAAAATTGGGTTTTGACTATGTCTCAGAGAATCAGGATCAAATTACAATCATACGACCACAATCTGGTAGATAAATCTGCCGAGAAGATCGTAAAAACAGTACGTAGTACTGGTGCAGTAGTAACAGGACCCATTCCTTTGCCTACCCACAAAAGAATTTTTACCGTTCTGCGTTCACCACACGTGAACAAAAAGAGTCGTGAGCAGTTCCAGTTATGTACGCACAAGCGTTTACTGGATATCTACACGTCTTCTTCAAGAACGGTAGATGCTCTGAGTAAGTTAGATCTTCCTTCAGGTGTGGAGGTAGAGATCAAGGCCTGATAAGCCAACCGCTTTCAACTGTATAGTTGTAGCACCAGTTCTTAATAATCTGTTTCATCTGCCAATCTCCTTCGGGAAAGAAAGCAGCTCTGATTAAATAAACGTTCTTCTTTTTCATTTGAACTTGAAGAATAACATATAAACAGGCCCTTCGAGGTTTGTTTGCTTCCGGTACTTCCATCGTCCACCATAGCCTTCGGCGAAGGTGGAGAAAGCCAAATCACCTTCGCTAAAGCTACGGTGATCAAAGGGAAAAGGTCGGCAGAAAACAAGGATTGAATTCCGATTTCATCATCGGAATGTCCTCATAACCACGCGGGGCTATAAACCGCAAAAGATGAAAGGTATTATTGGTAAAAAAATCGGGATGACCAGCATCTTCGCAGCAGATGGCAAGCAAACAGCTTGTACCATTATCGAAGCTGTTCCTAACACGGTTACCCAGGTGAAGACCCAGGAGACTGATGGTTACACCGCAATTCAATTAGCATTCGGCGACAAGAAAGAAAAACATTCTACTAAGTCTGAGCTGAATCACTACGCAAAAGCGCAAACTGCCGCTAAGAGATTCGTAAAAGAATTCCGCAATTATTCCATAGAAAAAGCATTAGGTGAAACCATCACTGTTGACATTTTTACTGAAGGTGAAGATGTAGAAGTGGTTGGTACAACCAAGGGTAAGGGTTTTCAGGGTGTTGTAAAACGTCATGGATTCTCTGGTGTGGGTGAAGCTTCCCATGGTCAGCATGACCGTTCAAGAGCCCCCGGATCTATCGGTGGATCATCTTATCCTGCGAGAGTATTCAAGGGAATGAGAATGGCCGGCCGTATGGGTGGAGACCGCGTAAAAATGAAAGGTTTGAAAGTGGTTAAAATATTCTCTGAAAAGAACTATATCCTGATCAGCGGTTCGGTTCCTGGTAATAACGGTTCAATCGTTTTAATCCAGAAGTAATCACCATTTTAATTAATGACCATGCAAGTAGATGTATTAGATATAAAAGGACAGAAAACAGGCAGAACAGTGGAATTGCCACAGGATGTATTTGGTATCGAACCAAACGATCACGTGATCTATCTCGCTGTTAAACAATATCTGGCACAAGGCCGTCAGGGAACGCACAAAGTGAAGACCCGCGCCGAGGTTCAGGGTGCAAGCCGCAAATTACATAAGCAAAAAGGAACCGGTGGTGCCCGTAAAGGTAATATCCGTAACCCTTTGTATAAAGGTGGTGGTACTATCTTCGGACCAAAACCACACTCTTACGATTTCAAATTGAATCGTAAAGTGAAGGATCTGGCCAAGATCTCTGCACTTAGTTATAAAGCAAAAGACAGTGCAATCCTTGTTGTTGAAGACATCAATATGGATACACCTAAAACAAAACAGGTAGTTGATATTATGAACAGCCTGAATGTTGCCAGCAAAAAAACATTGATCGTGTTACCGGAATACAATGATAATCTGTACCTGAGCACACGCAATATTCCAAATATCACCAGTTCTTTATTAGCTGATATCAACACATATGAAATTATGAATGCTGATGTTCTGGTAATCACTGAGAGTACTGCAAACTTTTTCTCAGAAGAAGCGGCAGCAGTAGTAGCTTAATTTAAGTAACGTTTCAAACACATAAAAATGAAACTGTCTGAAGTATTAGTAAAACCCATTTTAACTGAAAAGGCAAATGCCCAACAGGAAAAATTACGCAGGTATGCTTTTAAAGTAGACCGCAGGGCCAATAAACTGGAAATCAAAAAAGCAGTAGAAGAATTCTACGCTGTAAATGTGGTAGATGTTAATACTGCAGTGGTTCCCGGAAAGAACAAAACCCGTTACACCAAAGCCGGTTTCATACAAGGTATGAAAGGGGCTTACAAGAAAGCGATGGTAACTGTTGCTGAAGGTGAAACGATCGATCTGTATTCAAACATTTAACCTTCCGGCCCCCTGAAGGGGGAGTTGGAAGAGTTAAAAGAAGATATTAAAGTATGGTAGTTCAACTACCGCAAAAGTTGATTAACAAAAAGCCTTAATTCCCCTTCAGGGGCTTAGGGGGTAAAAAAGTAAACAATGGCACTTAAAAAGTACAAACCAATCACAGCAGGAACACGTTGGAGAATTGGTAATGCTTATGCAGAGATCACAACCATGGATCCTGAGAAGAGCTTGCTCGAACCTCAGAAAAATACGGCTGGCCGTAACTTCCAGGGTCGTCGTGTATCTCGTTACATGGGTGGTGGAAACAAGCATCACTACCGAATCATCGATTTCAAAAGAAATAAGAAAGATATCGCAGCGAATGTAGTATCTATCGAATATGATCCAAACCGTACAGCGTTTATTGCTTTATTGCAATATACTGATGGCGAAAAAAGATACATCATTGCTCCACAAGGTTTACAGGTTGGTACAACTGTAATAGCCGGCGACAATGTAGCTCCCGAAGTTGGTAATGCTTTATTGATGAAGAATATGCCTTTGGGTACTATGATTCACAATATCGAATTACAACCTAATCAGGGTGGTAAAATGGTAAGAAGTGCCGGAACCTCTGCACAGCTTGCCAATAAAGAAGAAAAATACGCAGTATTAAAAATGCCTTCAGGCGAATTAAGAAAAGTATTGATCAACTGTTATGCTACGGTAGGTGTGGTTTCTAACAGCGACCATAATCTGGAAACAGCAGGTAAAGCAGGTAAGAACCGTTGGAAAGGTATCCGTCCACGTGTACGTGGTGTTGCGATGAACCCGGTAGATCACCCGATGGGTGGTGGTGAAGGTAAAGCTTCAGGAGGTCATCCACGCAGCCGCACCGGTAAGTACGCTAAAGGAGAAAAAACACGTACCAGAGGAAAAGGAAGCGATAAGCTGATCATCCAACGCAGAGACGGTAAGAAATTAGCAAAATAAACAATTTGAAAATGTGGCAATTTGACAATTTGAAAATGTTTTCAAATTGTCATAATAAAAAATAATCATTTTCAAATTTTCAAATTTTCAAATCAACCAATATGGGTCGTTCGATTAAAAAAGGTCCTTACGTAGATGCCAACTTGCAAGGTAAAGTTGATGCGATGACTGAAGGCAAAACAAAGAAAGGGGTAGTTAAAACCTGGAGCCGCCGCAGTACCATCACACCTGATTTTGTTGGTCACACATTTGCTGTGCACAATGGAAACAAGTTCATCCCGGTATATGTAACAGAATTCATGGTAGGTCATAAACTCGGTGAGTTTGCTCCAACCAGAAATTTCAGAGGACACGCAGGAACAAAAAAATAAACAAGTTAGGAGTTTGGGGTTTGGAGTTTGGGGTTACATCCCAACTCCAAACTCCAAACCTCAAACCCCAAACAATAGAAAATGGAAGCAGTAGCTAAACTGAACAATTATCCCACAGGTCCGCGCAAAATGCGTTTGCTGGCCGATGTGATTCGCGGAATGGAAGTAGAGAAAGCCCTGGCTATTCTTGAATTTCACCCACAGCATAATGCCACTCCATTG
>CANBSW010000235.1 GCA_947372235.1 Chitinophagaceae bacterium
AACTGCAGCTTATGCATATGGGTTACGTTGGTCAAAGGATTGCGAAGGCCGCGAAACAGTTGGGCATACCGGCGGATTACCGGGCTTTGGCAGCAACTGGGTTATCTTACCTGAATATGGTTTGGGTGTAATGTTCTTTGCCAATGCAACCTATGCACCTACCTCACTTGCGAATGTAATGGTGTTGGATACATTGATCAGAACGGCGAAACTATTACCAAGGCAATTGCCGCCATCTGCTATTCTCACCCAAAGAAAAAATGAATTAATAAAACTCTTGCCAAATTTTAATGGCATTACTACATCAGGCATTTTTGCCGAAAACTTTTTTGCAGATTATTTTACGGATGTTATGAAACAGGAAGCCAATGCCGCATATGCTAAAGCCGGTAAGATTAGTAAAGTAGGAGAAGTGGTTCCTGAAAACCAGCTTCGCGGATATTTTATTTTGGAAGGTGAGAAAGCGAATGTGAAAGTGAGTTTTACTTTAACGCCTGAGAATCCGGCGTTGATTCAGGAGTATCATTTGGTGAGTGTTGAGAAGTAAGTTAAAAGTGAATAGTTAAAAATTTAAAGGGAGTATTTATCACTCTTAATTTTTAACTATTCACCCTTCACTATAATTTCTTCATCTCCCCTCTCTGCTCATTATTAATAAACCAGATCTTAACCACATTACCCGCTGCATCCAGTTCAAACTCGAGCTGCCGGTTACTATCGTCTGCATAAAAGAATTTGGTGTTGGATTCAGGTTTCAATTCTATATCCACACTTCCATCACGATGGCGGTACAGTTTATTGTCTTTTTTGATCACTTCTAATGTTAAGCCTGCATTGTATTTACCAACATACTTATCCAGTAAGGATGGGTCGATCTTTACTTCTCTGTGTACATAGGGAAATTCAACATGGGCATCAAATACTAAACCTGCCAATCCGCCTGCAAGCACATCGGTTATTGGTAAAGTGTTATTTTGTATCACAATCGTATTTGCCAATACGATTACACAAACATCATCTTCAGGATAACGGCTGAAATTACTAAGAAAGCCAGGGATAGAACCATTGTGCCAGATGTGGGGATGTTTTTCCAATGAATCTATAATAAATCCATATCCATAATCACCTTTACCCGGCGTAAACATCTTTTGCTTGGAGGCATCATTCAAAACAGTACCGGTATACAATGCACGATCCCATTTATACATATCATCCACAGTAGAAATGATACCGCCTGCACTAAATGACCAATCCATCGAAATGTAATCTGCATTGGCAGTTTTCTTGCCTTTTATATCATACCCTTTAGCTCGCATATTCAAAACACTGTCGGGCTTGTTAAGAAAAGAGTTGCTCATGCCCAATTTAGAAAAAATATTTTTTTCGAGATAATTACCATAAGAAAGTCCACTTACTTTTTCAATGATATAGCCTAATAAAAAATACCCTGAATTGGTATAATTAAATTTGGTACCCGGTGAAGTTGTAAATGGTTTACCCGCTATAAATGAGATCATAGAATCCTGCCCCAGATGTTGTGTTGCTACATTCATAAATGAAAGTTGTGCCGTATAATTGGCAATACCTGAAGTATGGTTGAGTAACATATGAATGGTAACACTATCTGCTTTTGGAAATTTTGGAAGAAATTTACTCAGCTTATCATCCAAACTTAATTTACCCTGCTCTACTAATTGAAGTATACATGCTGCTGTAAACTGTTTGGTTAAAGAGCCGATTTCAAATTTAGTTTCGGGTGTGTTGGAAATATTCCATTCTCTGTCGGCCATGCCATATGCTTTGCGCAGCAATATTTTATTTTGTTTCATCACAAGCACTGTTCCAGTAAAGCCTTTTACCTGGTTTTGTGCCTGCATGTATTGATCCAGTAATTGCGGATAGTTTTTCTGGGCTGATATTGCTAAGGGCAAGAAAATGATAAGTAGTAATTTTTTCATATTGACGATTTTATTATTGCAAACTTTATTAATCAACTATTAACCGCAAAGGAACAAAGGCACAAAGTTTCGCGAAGAAAATGCTACCTACCTTGGTGTCCCTTGGCGACTGAGCGTCTTCACGGTTAATAAATGTAATAATTATTCTCCCGGATGATAGGTTCTTTCAGCATGTTTCAACACATCCTCCTTATAAAACAACACATCCTTAAACTGCCCCTTCGTATACATCCCCGCCTGATCTCCAAAATGTTTGGAATTCAGATCCCCACTTTCACCTCCTGCCAATAAGGATTTTGCTTTGATCTTTTTTCCAAACTCAACGGCGCAGATAAAACTGTTGCCATTGTATCCATAGCGTTTATTGGTTCCGTTAAAACTACGACTTACAAAGGAAGGTAAACATCCCCAGGTAGATGCTGCAAAACCATCGGGTATACTGGGTTTATTGTCATCAAATTTTTCTGTTAATTCGCCGGTGAGTCTTTGATAACGGTTGATATCGCCCCAGGGCATTTGCCAGCTGCTGTATTTTTTATTGAGTTCAGCAAGGACAGTTAACATGGGTTGTAACAGATCTTTGGCTGAGGCACTTGCTGCAAAACGATAGGTTTTTTCAACCTGATCAAGTTTATCATCCTCATTTAATGAGCGTTGGATGGTTGGCCAAATTTTTTGTCCCCATTCAATGGCTAATGTTGCAGCAATAGAACTGACAGAAGAATTTTTATCCCATGCAGCCAATAATTTCATAGGCGCATCCAATGATTGATAAGATGCATCGGATTTATTGCTTTCATACACTTTTAATAATGCCGGAACCAATACATCAAATGCTGCGAGATGCGGATCATATCCCGATGCGATCACTTTATCAATAGTATATTGATTGGTACTGTTTAAAATTTTTGTCGCATTCACCCCTCTGAAATTTTCTCCCATCGGTGCCATGTACGCGGGAAAATTTTCTTTTTTAGGGCTACTGCTTCCCGATACAGTGAAGGGAGTAGAATTACAATTCTGTATCCATCCGGTTGCAGGATTTTTAACCTGTATCAATTCATTCAAACTGTGTAAACCTTTCCATTCAGTAGCGCTGGTAGTTCCATCAACCGGTTTATTCCAGTTTAATTTGGGATCGCGTTTGGGCATAAAGTTTCCATGCCAGTATGCTATGTTTCCTTTATCATCAGCATATACAGTGTTATTGGAAGTATTGGCCAATAGCTCCATTGTTTTTTTATACGCTTCGTAATTTTTTGCTTTGGTGCGCTGCCAGGATTGTATTAGCCCTTTTATATCGCGGTTATTGGCTCTAACAGAAATCCAATAACCATTTCTTTTGGCCATAATAGGACCATGCTGCGTATAATAGGTTTTTATTTTTTTAGTAAGGATCTCTCCATTATAAATATATTTTAATGTGATCTCCTTTTCTCCAACCGGCTTAAATTTTTTATCGTATTCATATACCAGTTTACCTGCTACTTTGGTTACATTTTCTTTATACGCATCCGCTACATCACTGTAACTGCTGGTATGCATCCAGCCAAGGTGTTCGTTAAATCCCTGGTACACAAAAAACTGTCCCCAGGTAACCGCCCCGTATGCATGTAATCCTTCTTCACTCTCAACTGCCACTTCCGGACGAAAATAAAACGTTACATGTGGATTGATATACAATATCGAATTACCGGAAATTGTTTTAGAAGGCGCAATTGCAAAACCATTTGAACCACCGGGCAAAGGATCATATTCTTTGGGTTGAATAGCTGCAGTAATTTCCGGCCCACCTGCAGAATAAAAACTCTTTAGTTCATTGATAGTAATATCTGCTACATCAATTGCTCCAATACTTCCATCCGTCCATAATAAGGGAAACCATGGCTGAAAACGTCTTAATAAAGCCGGAGAAACCGAAGGGTGTTTATATAAATAATAATTGATACCATCTGCATAAGCATGTAATAGTGATTTTAACCAGAGAGGACTATTCTCATAATCTTTGATCGCATCAGCAGAATCGATGATGATGCGAATTTGCAGGTCATTGTATAATTCAGCTTCACCTTTTACTTCTGCCATGCGCCCCAGTTTTTCGATATAGTTCATCTCCACTCTTTTAAAATCATCCTCACATTG
>CANBSW010000236.1 GCA_947372235.1 Chitinophagaceae bacterium
AGTTCTGGTTTATGTAAACCTTTTGCAGTGGTGATCAATACCCTGTCTATCACAGCAGAATAACCATAGGTACTTTTTTCAGTGTACTGACCATCAGGATCCAGATCAATATGTTCGCCCAGCCATTCATTGGCGCGGTTTACATATTTAGGGTTGGGCCATAACTCATTCAGTTTGGTTAATGCCGCACAAACCACCCAACGATGATTGGGTGTATGTATACCGCCCACACTCAGTGCTTCTCCTGCATTCTTTAAAAATTTTTCAAACGGAACCAGTACTTCATCAGCTCCTTTTGTTTTGGAACCTCGCAATAAATTGTAAGATTGAACCATTCTTTTCACCATGAATGCCGTATCGGGCGTAGAATGAAAATTGGTGTCTTTCAGATCAATGGTTCCATCTGTATGTTGCATTTTTAATAAGGCTTTTAATGCAAGGTCAAGGTCTTTTAAAACAACAGGAGACTGATAATAAGCCGATTCTTCACTTGAGATGGCAGCACATGCCTGATTAATAAAACCACAGGTGCTGTGAGGATTAGGGATCTCCACATCATTTTTATAAGCACCAAAATATTTATTTGAAGTATCTGCGATTTTATGAGCAGCCATTTGTTTAACACCTTCATCATTCATTTTGATCAGATCGACCAGCCATTGGGGTTTGCTTTCCGGTATATCGTAACGATGATTGCTGAACATAGATGCCCCAAATAAAGGCATGGCACAGAATGTAGTGGCACTGAGGGTTACAAATTTTCTTCTGTTCATGTTGTTCTAAAATGTTGTGTTTATGAAACAGTATTTTTTAGTTAATAGTTAAAAGTGAGAAGTTAATAGTAAGCATTAGCAGAAATCGATTCATGATGTACTCTTCACTATTAACTCTTAACTCTTCTTACCTTTTGCCCTTAAGCTGCTCGTACGCCAATCCAAACATAATAAATGATCCATACCCAAAACCCGTTCCATCAGTAAGTTTACGGGTTAGGTAATAATTTTCATCGCCTACACAGGTGCCCCCTGATACTTTGGTGGGTATAAGATATGGACCTTCCGTTGATTTTAGTCCACTGGCACGTAATCCTTTGTAGGATTGTTCTGCTATGGGGAGGTATTTCTTTTTATCCAACAAATTCAATTTTATTCCATTGATGATGGTGTATGCGAACATAGCAGTGGCAGAACTCTCTTCGTAATTTTTGGGATTATCAGGAAGTGTTATGAGCGTGTACCAATATCCTGTTTGCTTATTTTGAAAAGGTGCCACTGATTGCACATAATGCACCAATGCTTTTTCCAGTGTTTTGCGGTATTTGGATTTGTTTGAGATTGTATTTAATGCATCAGAGAGTGCCATGCCCACCCAACCATTTCCGCGTGCCCAGATCTGGCTGCTTTTGCGGGTGGTTTTATCGGGCCAGCCGAGAATACTGCAGCCATCGTTGTAATCTTCGTTATCGGCATCCCATCCATGCACCCACAATCCGGATTTTTCATCTGTGAGTTCTTTATTATGCACATTGAACTGTGTAACAAATTCACCCACATATTTTTCATCGCCGGTTAAACGATACATTTCAAGAAGGAACATGCTGAGCATATAAACCGTGTCATCCCACAATTCTACTGTTTCTGCACGATGAGAAACACCACCATTAGCTGCGCGTGGAATCTTTAGATAATCAGCATAGATCTCATTGGCTTTGCCGAGGTATTTTTTGTCGCCGGTAACCCTTGCCAGAAAAGCCATTGCATGACCTGAAGCGATAGCATTGGGGTGTTTACCATTTGCCACTGCATAAGTAGCATCCATGGCAGTTTTAATATAACTGACATATACTTTTTTATCAGTGGCCGATTTTGTGTTGTAAAGATGAATGAGTGAGTTGAGAAAAGTTGCCTGGCCCCAATCCCATTTGTATTTATCGGCGGGCATAAATACTTCTCGGCCGTGGGCATCTACCGAATCAACCCAGGTTTGTGAGATGGCATTAGATGCAGAAAAGAACAAGAGACAGGCAAAAATAACAGGGCATTTTTTTTTCATGGCTTACGGTTTTATCCCAAAATGAATATCTGTAAAACAGAGAACCCATTCCGGATAACGCAATCGATAGTTAGGTTTTAAAAGTAAAACAAGTAAATCGTTTTACTAAGATTTATTTAAGGTTAATCTTTGGTTTTTACGAAATCGTTTTCGAGAAGGGGATTTTTTAACTGCACAGTCGCAAGGGTGCGGGTTTTTACGAAGGGATTGGTTTAGTAGTTATGCATGTAATCGATTATCTGCCCGCCTTATTTATATTTTTCCATCACAGGCTTCCCTATCTCCTTCCCATCTACATTGAATAAAAAATCTTTCGGCAATGGAACAGGATTATAATATTCAAGTCGTTTTTTATTTTTCAGATCCCCTTTCACACCAAGCTTTCCGGCAGCTGTAGTTACTGATACATCTACCAACCCATTGCTTTCATTTACCTGTACCGGCGCATTTAATACAGTTGCCCTGAACTTTGTAAAATCTGCATCGGATTTAATTCCTTCAGCAGTTTTCCACCACATGGCAATACTGGCTTTTCCGTTATTGGGGTGTTGTAATGTGATACGAAGTGCTTTATTATTTTTCAATTGAAATTTTTCTCTGGCTGATTCATAGGCAAAGCCGTCATTGTATAATGAAGCATTCACAGCTTCATCGGCATTATCCCAAAGAATACGAATGGCAATGGCTACATCTTCAAATCGCAAGAAGATCGTTTTTGTTTTATCAAAAGATTGGTTTGATCCGATGGCAGGTTTACTAAACTTTGTATTACCCATCCACATTTCATCAAATACATCCGGCAGAATAATGGTTGAGTTTACATAATCCTTAATACAGTTATGATCTTTCTCTCCGGATACCAGCATTACCAATTCTCCTTTGTTTTGTGCAGATTGCATGAAAGGTGACAGATGCCTGGTTTTACCCCATCCCCCATTGGCCGGATAATTTGGAGGCATCAGGTGTTTCATTTTATCTCCCATCCCGGTTGCACTCCATGTTCCGTAATGATCATCCCTTCCTTCCATATCAAAAGAAATATTGGGCATTTCAGGAATTCGTGGGCTGCTGAGATACATTACAAAAGGTTTATCATCGGGGCTGTATGCATTATTAGAAGAAGCAATAGAGGCCTTAGAACCTACAAAATCACAGGCATAGGTATTTGCAAGGCTATCCCATCGTTGAACGATGAACCGATTTTTACGATTCATCAGCTCTTTTTGCAGATCAGACAATCCTAATTGCTGCAAAGCAGATAAACAGATCTGATGAAAGAGATGATCATTATTATTTTGACGACCAAGTAATGGATTGAAATATTTTTCTTCCAACAAGTCCCGACTGAATACGCGGTTATAATCGCGGCTGTGTGCTCCCGCCAAAATACCAGCTCGTGGATTATAATGTGAGCTCAGATCATTCATAAAAAAAGTGAGTGCATCTTTTGCTTTTGCTTTGATATCTCCATCTGTAGAAAATGTGTAAATGAGTAACAATGACTCCAGATCAACACCGCAATAAGTAGGACTATCATATTCTCTGTTACCATAATTGGCAATATGTTTTAACCATTTATTAAAATAGTCTCTCCCTTCTTCCTGAATTTTGGGATCCTTATATACTTGTCCGAAGGCTATGAAGTTCCAGATCTTCATCACAAAAATATTGGTGTAGGATATGCGTACTTCCTGGTTGCGGCAGCCTTGTATGCCTAAAGCAAAAATTTCATCGAGTGTTTTTCTGGCTTCGGTAGAAAGTCTGTCATTAAAGAGTAATTTGATAGGCATTCCGTATTGCATACAGAATTCTATATTGTTACCATCGCCAATATCGTAGCCTGTTTCGCTCCATCCCCAAAAAAT
>CANBSW010000237.1 GCA_947372235.1 Chitinophagaceae bacterium
CGGCGAGATATATATGGTCAATCCAAGCCCTGGATGCTGGGGGGGCACCCGTTTTACAAACAGACGGAAATGGGGAAAGCAGAAGTGAGCCTTTTATTTTTAGGATAGGCGCAAATTTAAATACGAAAAAAAGTAAGGATCCTTAATTAGTTTTCGTTTAAAATCGTCGATAAACATTTGACGGAACTCCAACCTGTTTTCCAGATAATCCTGATTTTAATTCACTTTTATGTAAACCTCATTCTCCGCACAGTGTCCCCCAAAAAAATTCCTCGCAAATGTCTCCCGATAGGGGACTTTGCGATTAGAATTGACAGGTACAATAAGGACTAGACAAACTATACAATCCTTGGAAAATATAGCCAGCTTCAATTGGCTCCGAGGTTAGTACGGCTGGGTTGAAGGTACCTGCGGCTGGCTTTGAGATTAAAACAGCTAGGTTGAAGGTAGCAATGGCTGGCTTTGAGGTTAAAACGGCTTGCTCTAAGCTAGCTGCAGCTGGCTCTGAAGTTAAAACGCGAGGTTCAGAAGGTCAGAGGGACGATCTGAACCTCAAAGAGGAGGTTCGGAACCTCTCAATGGCAGTTTTTTTGTTCAAATTGGAAGTAAAAAAGTCTCATGAAGAAATTTTTTCGATCAAACAGGAGGTTCTGAAGATCCGGAGGGTGGCGCCGAAGGTAAATGGGAGGCTCGGAAACTCTCGCAGCTGAATAAATTATTACATTCACGAACCTTTTCTGTTCATTACTTACCCTAATTAAAATACTTTTTATATAATGGATATAACAAATATGCAGGCTAATGTAAATATTCTGAATGCCGAAATGCAATGGCTGGCATTGGTCATTGATACCCGTATGAAATTGTATTGGGGAAAAGAATGTGATTACCATGCTGTTTCGGAAGTGCCGATGCCGGATATACAGCCGGGGCAATCTGTTTATTCAGATATTGTGCTGCGTAATAACCTGAATTTTGAAGAAAGGATAATATTGGCATTGTCATTGGCGCCACATTTACAACCGCATCTGCTCGATGTTTTTTTTGTAAAAAATGCAGATTTTGACCGTGGATTTACTGAGTTTGGCGGTATTAAAGGTAAAAATCATGCAGGATTTTTGCCAACCGGTGAAACGGCAGCTTTTATTCTTGCCGCAAATGATCTGGAGATGCGTTTTAAAGTTATGGAGATACTGGGTAGTGATCATTTCTTTCACCAACTCAATATAGTACAATTGCATTTTTCAAAGACCGGCGAACCTTTTTTAAGCGGTGTTTTAAAATTATCGTTTGAATACCTCAGTTATTTTATCCAAAATAGTGAACAGAAGCCGGATTTTAATATTCATTTCCCCGCAAAACTAATCACCACAAGTCTTGATTGGGATGATCTGATCCTGGACGAAAATGTAATGGAGGAAATACAGGAGATAAATGATTGGCTTGAATATGGAGATCAGTTACTGAATAACTGGGGAATGCCTAAACCAATAAAGCCTGGCTACCGCATTCTTTTTTACGGACCTCCGGGAACAGGTAAAACATTAACGGCAGCATTAATAGGAAAATCAAAACAGCGCGATGTTTACCGCATAGATCTGTCAATGGTGGTATCAAAATATATCGGTGAAACGGAAAAAAATCTTGCCAATATTTTTGATCAGGCACAAAATAAAAATTGGGTGCTTTTTTTTGATGAAGCGGATTCACTTTTTGGCAAACGAACAGCTAATAGTAGTTCAAACGATAGATATGCCAATCAGGAATTGTCTTACCTGTTACAACGAATAGAAGACTTTCCTGGCTTGTTGATTTTCGCTACCGATATTAAAGCAAATATCGATGATGCTTTTATGCGCCGGTTCCAATCTGTTATTGCCTTTCAAATTCCAACACCGGAGCAACGTGAGAAACTATGGAACAAAGCATTTTCAAAGAAAATGATACTTGGGACAGATATAGATATTAAAATGATCTCTGAAAAATATGAACTAAGTGGAGGAGGAATCATAAACGTAGTAATGGGGTGCTCATTGATGGCATTGAAAAGGGGTAACAACACAGTATTGCTATCCGATCTGTTGAAAGGAATCAGGCGTGAATTCGCAAAAGAAGGAAAGATTACAGCAACGGAATAAAGTGATTTCATTCTCCTCACAGTGTCCCCAAAAAAAACTTCTCCGCGAAAGTCTCCCGGTAGGGGACTTTCCGTTTAGAATTGACAGGTATAATCGTGAGTGAAAATTTCAGCGCAAAACTCTGGATGTTTTCATTCTCTGACAATTTGATGTGTATTGCTCCAAAGCGCAAGGTCCCCTGGCGGGAGACTACGCGTGGAAAAAAAGAGAGGCGATTACAGTTTCGCCTCTCTTTCCATATAATCCAATTAATCCTCCCAAATCCCGGTTCAGACAATTATTTCATCTCCCACACCAACGCACTCGCCCCCAAAATCGCTGCATCTGATTCCTTCAAATGACTCACCAATATTTTTACTTTATTCTGAAAAACCTGTATCAGGTTGGCTTCCATGTGTTCTTTGGTAGGTTTTAGCAAGAGTTCTCCGGCCTTGGTTAATCCACCAAATAAGATAATGGCTTCGGGGCTGGAGAACATTACAAAATTGGCCAAAGCCATTCCGAGAATTTTGCCGGTGTATTCAAAAATACCTTTTGCCAGTTCATCTCCTTCTATGGCGGCGTCATATACTTTTTTAGAATCCATCTGATCTGCCGGAACATTTCTTAACAAACTTGGCGTATCATTTTTTTCAAGTAGTTCCAATGCGGTTAGCTTAACACCTGTGGCTGATGCATAACTTTCCAGAGAGCCTTTTTTTCCTGTACCCTCATGCATTCGGCCATCGGGGATAATGATGGTATGCCCAAGTTCACCGGCAAATCCATCATGTCCATAGATCAGTTTGCCATTGGCTACAATACCACTGCCTACACCGGTTCCTAAAGTGATCATGATAAAATCATTCATCCCCTGTGCAGCTCCATACATCATTTCTCCTAATGCAGCTGCATTGGCATCATTGGTTAATACCACAGGAAGTTTGAATTTGTCTTCTACCAGTTTGGCCAAAGGAAGAATTCCTTTCCAGGGAAGATTGGGTGCATATTCAACAGTACCGGTATAATAATTACCATTGGGTGCACCTAAACCGATGCCTTTCATCCTGCCCACACCTCCTGCTTTTTGAATGAGGGGAGCTACATTATTATACAACTCATCAATATATGCTTCAAGATCTTTATGGTTGCGTGTACTCATTTCGCTCGAGAAAAGCAAATTACCCAAACGATCAACGATGCCGAATTTGGTACCGGTGCCACCGATATCTATTCCAATAGCTAATTGTTCTAAACTGGGACTGGTACGGGGCATAATCGTTATTTTTTTTCGTCAACCATTTATTGTTCCAAAACGCAAAGGTAATAGGGTTTAGTGTCCGCCGCTAACTTTCACATCATAATCAATACCCTGTGCTTTCAGGATCGATTTTGATCTGATGGCATAAAAAGCCAGATAAGCAAAACAAACAACGCCAACAATATAACTGTATTGGATCCCCAGGATATTATCGGCAGCAACTACGCCCTGTAATACACTGATAAATCCTCCACCCATGATCATCATCACCAGCAAACTGCTTCCCTGATTGGTATGTTTACCCAAACCGGCTACTGCCAGGGTAAAGATGCATGGCCATAAAGTACTGCAGAAAAGACCTACGCTGATGAATGCATATACACTGGTCATACCACTGGTAAGCATTCCAATGATCAAAGAAGTAATACCCATCGTTGAAAAGATGAGCAACATTCTTGCAGGGTTCCCTTTACTCATGATATCACCGGCAATCATGGCAATAATTACAAAACCATAAATATAAAAAGAACTGATATC
>CANBSW010000238.1 GCA_947372235.1 Chitinophagaceae bacterium
GGGTCTGGCCCGATGGCATTGGGTATTGTTCGTGCCGATACCAAAGAAGAAGCGGTGAAAGTGGTAAATAGGTACAAGAATAATGGCTTTGCACAGATCAAATTATACAGTTCTGTTAAACCGGAAATTGTAAAAGCCATCTGCGATGAGGCACACCGGTTAAACCTAACGGTTACAGGCCATATTCCTCAAAACATGAGTACACAGGCAGGCATTGATTCAGGTATGAATATGATCAATCACATGCAGTATGTATATGCCATGATGAAAAGAAATAAAGACAGATCGGTTGATCTGCAGGATTCAACCAGTAAAACCGCAATTGCATTTTTAAAAGCGCATCATACGGTGATAGATCCTACCATTGGTGTATTTGAAATGACCTTTCGCCCGGTTGATGAAGACATAAAGATCATGGAGCCCAATTATGATAATCTTCCACTGCCCCTGCAGCAATTATTTACTACCATGGGAATGCCCGCCGAAGCAGCCAAAAGAAACAGACCCACTTATGAAAGCATGAAGAACCTGGTAAAAACATTATACGATAACGGTATAACCGTTGTTGCCGGAACGGATATGGGATTTCCCGGATACAGTTTGCCCCGCGAACTTGAACTGTATGTAGAAGCAGGATTAACACCCCTGCAGGCCATACAAACCGCAACCATCACACCTGCACAGGTAATGAATATGGATAAAATAACCGGCTCTGTAAAAGCAGGCAAAAAAGCGGATCTGATCATACTGAATGCAAATCCATTAACCGAAATCAGAAATATCAGGAATGTAAATACGGTGATCAAAGATGGTGAGGTTTACAACCCGCATCAATTGCATAAAATGGTAGGGTTTGGGAATTGATTATGCATTCTTCAAACTGTTATCCAACTTCAATCATCATCCGTAAAATAAAAGACCGCATCTTACCCGCCAAATTCTATGTGGAGACCTTGAGGAGAACAAAACACACAAAAAATTTCCCCTCCTCACGTGTGAGGAGGGGTGCCCCAGCGGCTTAGCGAAGGGCGGGGTGGAGCAAACGTCTCGAATAATAACAAGAGAGAATTAGACACAGATGACACAGATTTACACAGAAAAAAAACTGTTATAATCTGTGTCATCTGTGGCAATATTATTTTCCCATTTGGCGTTTTAAAATTTGCATGAACTATTTTAAATATCCCAATAGTATAACCACCCATAAAACTTATTTTTAGGCTACCACTACCAACTACAGCTAATGAAATTTCAAATCACCACCACCACAAAAATCATCCTTGTAATAACCGCATTCATATTCTCCATCATCGGCTTTCTGGTAAAACTCCCATCTGCCTTCCGCCACATGGATAAAGAATTACACACTGCCTTCTATTTCCTCGCCGCCGCATTCTTTAATATTTTATTCGCCAACAAAAAACTCACACGCCACCTGCTCATATTTCTGGTGCTGTTATTATTTGGTATAAGTATCGAATATGCACAAGAATACTCCAATACATTATTGCATGTAAGAATTCATGGAAGATTTGATATAGAAGATGTAAAAGCGAATGTGAAAGGGTTGATTGGGTTTTCGATTTTGTGGGTGGTATTTGTAGGAGGTGGGCTTGTTTTAAGAAAAAAGGAATGAACGATGATGTGAATAGGTAGTATGCATTTTTTGTATTATGAATTCCGTATATTTATTTGGTAACAGAAATTCATTGTTGAAACCACTAGTCAACAGGTAAAAAATGTTGGGCAAATGCAAAGAAGAAGACCGGGAGTAGGAACAACCTAAACTTACTAATTATGAAGAGAATCTTTTTAGCACTATTCATATTGATACAAGTAACAACCCTAAGATCACAAAATGAATTGCCGGATTCTATTATTATTAAATTTAAGAAAGCAAAAACAGATTCAGCAAAACTTGAAATAGCTTTAAATATAAATTTAGGTGCGCTCACACCAAAGCAATGTTTGCAAGCCGCCAAATTATTAATTGAAGAAGCAGAGCATACTAATAATCATCTGCTATTGGCCAAAGGTTGGGTTAGTCTGGGATATGGTTATTATAAATCAGGTAACATCGCCAAAGCCTTGGAAGCAGACCTGAAGGCATTGCATATTGCAGAAAAGAAATTTAATGCCACTGTCATGACCGAGATCTATAATAACCTCGGATTAAGTTTTGAAAGCGTTGATGTAAGTAAGGCTAAAATTTATTTTTTAAAAAGTATCGAAATTGTAAGAGAACAATCCGGTAAATGGGCCGCTGTGGTATTTCCGAACTTTGCAAGGTTTTTATTAAAAATAAACCAGGTTGATTCTGCCATTCATTATGTAAATGAATACAGGGAATTATCGCAAAAGTCAAATATCCGTGCTGAGAAAACCTACAGTTACAATAGTGTCATGTCAAGCATTTCTCAGGCTAACAAACAATTCGATTTGGCAATAGTGTATGGTAAAATAGCTTTAATGGGTGCTGAAGTAAGTAAGAGTCCTTACCGAATAGTTAAGATGAATTTATTGGTAGCCCAAAGCTTTCCAAATAATGATTCCGCTTACAATTACTATTATAAGGCGTACAGCGTTAGTCAAAAGTTTGACATGGCCAGCGATGTCATTGCATCATCTGATTGGTTGTATCGTCATTATCTAAAGAAGACCCAATCAGATAGTGCTATCAAATACATGCAAATATGGAGATCGGCTAAGGATTCTTTAGAAGCGCAAAATAAAATGGTAGATATTCAGAGTTTGGCTTTTGAAGAAAAACTTAGGGAAAAAGAATTGGCAGAAGCAGATCAGAAAGAAAAAGAAGATCGTACCCATAATATCCAGCTCGCTATTACTGCCATTGTTATTTTAAGTATCATTATTTTATTTTTATTACTCAGCAGAAGTATTTTGGTTAGTCATAAAGTGGTGGAATTCTTAAGTGTACTGGTATTATTGGTAGTGTTTGAATTCATCAACTTACTTATTCATCCTTTTTTAGAAAACATTACGCATCATTCGCCTGTACTAATGTTATTGGCTTTAGTAGCCATTGCTTCACTGATCATTCCATTGCATCATCGCCTCGAACATTGGACAACCCATAAGCTGGTAGAGAAAAATAAGGCCATTCGTTTGGCCAATGCTAAGAAAACGATTGAGGAGTTGGAATCGGCTAATGAAAAAAACTAATTTTCGTTTCCTCATCTTCATGTTATGATTTCTTGCAGAGTGCCGGAAACTAGATCAACCCAAACCGTGCCCCTGTGCCTCCGTGCGCCAATATATTTTCTCACAGAGGCACGAAGGCACGGTTTTATGTGCTGATTAAGCGAGGTTGTTTTAATCAACTTCCCCGCAGGGTTATCTCTCAGAGAACTATAGCTGAGTGTGTTATTATTGATTTATGGAGTGGGGGATAAAGAAATCTATTTTTTAAAAGTGCAATTGCAGAAATTTAGCTAACTTTTAAAATATTTTTAAAACTCCAGACATGAAATATTTTGAGACAGCGGTTGTTTTCACTGCAATAATAGTTGTCTCTTTTTCTATGGAGTCCTGCAAAAAAAATGCCGGCCAGTCAGCTGCAACCGCTTCTGCTGCAAAAGATACCTGGACAATTATTCAGGAGAATATACTTACCCCTTCCTGTGCAACAAGCGGTTGTCATGCGTCTGCCAGCGATGCTAATTATGTTCAGCATAACCTTATATTAACTTCGGCTTCTGCATATGATAATTTAATTAATATCGTTTCAAAAAATGCTGCAGCAAAAACTGCTGGTTTGGTAAGGGTAAAACCGGGAGATTATATCAACAGTTTATTGTATCAGAAAATTGATTGCCAGGCTACTGCTCAATATGGTGCTTTGATG
>CANBSW010000239.1 GCA_947372235.1 Chitinophagaceae bacterium
ACCGGAGCCGTTCTTCGTTTTGATGCAATCATAGATCCTGCAATGCAATCAGCGCAGGCAAATGAAACCATTTATATTTCAACCAAACTATTTTCAACGGAAGCAAAAACAATACATGCATGGATCGGTTTTGAAACTGCCGTTCGCTCTAACCGTAGAAGTGCCGGAATCCCTCTCGCAGGAAAATGGGATGCCAATGGAGGAACTATTTGGGTGAATGATAAAGAACTACCTGCACCACAATGGGAGAACCCCGGTGGCAATCGTTACCTCAATCCAACCTGGGAAACACCGGCCAATGAAATACCATATACTAATGAAGAATTTTACTGGACAAGAAAACCCGGTTTAATTCTGTTAAAAAAAGGGTGGAATACAATTATCATGCGTGTACCGAGAACTTATAAAGATCAGGCATGGATGAGTGTTTTTGCACCTGTAAAAATGGATGCCAATAACAGATGGGTAGAAGATCTTTCGTTGATCTGTGATCCTGAAAAAAGTAAATAAAACCTGTTGTACTATTAGAAAATTCATAAATAGCTAATGGAGAAATAAAATTTATGATAATAGAGTGATCGATGAAAAATTACTAATCAGTCCCTGTGGACGGAATCTCTTTGGGTTCGGTGTCCAGCGAAGCGTAGACAGATCAGATCATGCGAAGCAGATCTGATCAGAGGCCAAAGCAGTCCGGTAACAGGGACGGGGCCCAGCAGCCCTAGAGCGACATGAAATTTTGAATAGTACAGTGATCGATTTTTAAATAGCACAACATATTAAATAGAATAACTTCCATATTAAAAGCGAATTATTTGTAAGTTACTTATTGTATTTTGTTTTAATCAATACACTATCATGAGCCATATTGCGTACTGTTATGTAACCAGAAAATATTTAGCAATATTTTGTATGCTTATCAGCGGCTTTGTTCTTGCTCAGTCTAACCATGTTACTAATAAGACCGATCGCCCCAATATCATTGTTTTTTTGGTAGATGATATGGGCTGGCAGGATTGTTCAGTTCCTTTCTATACAAGCGTTACATCGTTTAATCAACGCTATCATACACCCAATATGGAGCGACTGGCAAAAGAAGGTATGAAATTCACCAATGCCTATGCCACACCTGTTTGCACGCCTACACGCACAAGTATGCTAACCGGCATGAATGCAGCCCATCATGGAATTACCAACTGGACATCTCCCGGAATGAATAAAAATTCGGATAACGCTGATAATATTTTGGAAGCAGCTCCCTGGAAAATAAATGGACTGAGTCCGGTAGCCGGAATTCCGCAAACAGCGTATGCCACACCCTTTCCTAAATTATTAAAAGAGGCCGGCTATTTTACCATACATGTAGGAAAAGCACACTGGGCTTCTATGGGAACGCCCGGCGCCAATCCGTATAACATGGGTTTTATGGTGAATGTATCTGGTCATGCAGCAGGTCATCCACAGAGTTATCAGGGAAAAGATAATTATGGAAACATTCCCGGAAAAGCAGTGGCACAGGCCGTTCCCGATCTCGAAGAATATTTTGGGACAGAAACTTTTTTAACGGAGGCATTAACCAAAGAAGCGATCAAAGCATTGGATGCACCTATTCAAAATCATCAGCCTTTTTATCTCAATATGGCACATTATGCAGTGCATGCACCTATTATGGCGGATAAACGTTTTATACAAAAATACCTGGATGCCGGTCTTGATTCAACAGAAGCAAAATATGCAACGCTGATAGAAGGCATGGATAAAAGCTTAGGTGATCTGATGGATTATCTCAAAACAAAAGGAGTTGAGAAAAATACCATCATCATTTTTATGAGTGATAATGGGGGATTGAGTCTGGTACCTCCACGCGGAGGCACTGAGCATACACAAAACCTTCCTTTGCGTGCAGGGAAAGGTTCGGTTTATGAAGGAGGTATCAGAGAACCGATGATCGTTAAATGGCCGGGTAAAGTACCGGCAGGTTCTGTTACCGATCAATATGTGATGATCGAAGATTTCTTTCCTACCGTTTTACAAATGGCAAAAATTGATCAACCTCATTTTATTCAAACCATTGACGGGAAAAGTTTTATCCCTGTTTTACAAAACGCAAGATATACAGATACCACAAGGGCATTGATCTGGCATTATCCCAATAAATGGATTGATACAGATGGCCCGGGTATCAACTATTACAGCGCCATCAGAAAAGGGAACTGGAAATTGGTGTATAGTATGCGTAGCGGAAAAAAAGAATTGTACGATTTGAAGAAGGATATTGGTGAAACAAAAGATCTTTCTGTCTTGTATCCTTTAAAGGTTAAAGAACTGGCATCTATTCTTTCTGATCAATTGCGAAGTTGGCATTCACCCATGCCCGTTGTAAAAAGAACAGGAAAACCAGTGCCCATGCCGGATGAATTATGAAATACAAAAATGAACCTATGAAACGATTTTTATTGTTTATTCTTTTTAGTATAAGTATTGTAAATATTTGTACGGCTCAAAATAAAAAAGAATATACAACCTGGAATCCGGCAAATGATTCTATGCGTGTGCTGGAAGGGCAAGCGTGGCCCGGCGAAGTAAAATCATTTTATGATCGCCTTCCTGCAAAAGCAGAAACATTGGTGCGTAAACCGGTTTGGGATCTTTCGAGAAATTCTGCAGGACTGCAATTGCGATTTCAAACCAATGCAGATGAAATTATTGTAAGATATATTGTTACAGGCTCTCTTCAAATGCCACATATGCCTGCAACCGGTGTAAGCGGTGTTGATCTGTATGCTAAAACCATTGATGGTAAATGGCTTTGGGCCGCAGGTAAATATTCTTTTGGAGATACGATCGTGTATCGGTTCACTAATCTCAGTACCAAT
This sequence comes from Chitinophagaceae bacterium, assembly GCA_947372235.1. Classification (GTDB taxonomy): domain Bacteria; phylum Bacteroidota; class Bacteroidia; order Chitinophagales; family Chitinophagaceae; genus Sediminibacterium. The sequence goes on from CANBSW010000239.1 coordinate 2,877, forward strand.
GACCAGCATGTAAAAGATCATGAGTACTACCTGTATCTGCCTTTGTATAATTCTGTTAAATGGATGGAGATCTCGTATCCCAAGCAAAGTTCTTTTAAACCTTTGCAGCCACATACGGATAAACCAATTGTTGTGTATGGAACTTCGATTGCACAAGGTGGTTGTGCCAGCAGACCGGGTTTGGCATGGACCAATATTCTACAAAGAAAATTAGACAGGCCCGTTATCAATCTTGCATTTTCGGGTAATGGCAGATTGGAGAATGAATTGATCGATATGATCTCAGGTATTGATGCCAATTTATTTGTACTCGATTGTTTACCCAATCTTACCGGAACTTATGTATCAAATGGAGAACTGCATAAACGTTTGGTAAATGCTGTAGCTGCTTTGCAGACAAAAAAACCGGGTACTCCTATCTTGCTTACAGAACATGATGGTTATACAGATGAAGGCTTGAACCCGGTTCGTAAAAAAGATTACCAGGATCCCAATAAAGTGATGACAGAAGTAATGGATTCATTGTGGAAGGCAGGTGTAAAAAATATTTACCGCCTCACCAAAGAAGAGATCAACCAGGATATTGAAAGTATGGTAGATGGCACACATCCCAATGATATTGGTATGATGCATTATGCAGATGCTTATGAGAAAAAGATCAAATCCATCTTGCACGATTCGTCAGGAAACATCAGCACCACTATTCCCGTTACACAAAGAAGAGATGCGGCCACCTACGATTGGGAGACTCGGCATAATCAAATATTGCAATACACAAAAGAAAATAAACCCCGCATCGTATTGATCGGTAATTCCATTACTCATTTTTGGGGAGGTAATCCAGTATCGTCAAGAGTGAATGGGAAACTTGCGTGGGAAAAATATTTCGGGTCAAAGCAAGTGATCAATATGGGCTTTGGCTGGGA
>CANBSW010000240.1 GCA_947372235.1 Chitinophagaceae bacterium
TACCCCTGCAAATGCACCTGCCAATCCTAATTGTTTAGTCATGCCTTCAGCTGGAGGCATTGTGGTTGGAACAGACCAATTAATGGAAATTTTTTTACCATTTTGAGCTGGAGATTCAATTCCAATTGACATCAATAACAAAAATAAAAGGGGGAATGATTGGATGATTTTTTTCATGATGAGATGGTCATGATTGCGCCATTTGAGGTAGTATCGATTTAAAAGTATGAAATTCCAGTGCTTTCACATCATCTCTGAATAAAGAAAATTGATCAGCATTCATATTTTTAACCGGCAAGCGGAATTCGCCGCAATCTATTCCCACCAACTTCATATACGCTTTACCTACAGCCATGCCACCATACTTTCCAAGCAGGGTGATCATATCAATTGCTTTCATCTGCAATGCACGGGCAGTTTCGAGATCATTATTATTAAACGCGTCAATGATATTATAATACAAAGGTGCTGCGTAATTATAAGTACTGCCTACTGCGCCTTTGGCTCCAATAGCCAATGCGGATAACATATTTTCATCGCGCCCCCATAACATATCATATTTCCCATTCTGAAAATTGAGACAGGATTGGAAATCCATAAAATTTTCATGTGTGTATTTTATCCCTGCAAGATTAGGAAGTTTTCCATGCAATGATCTTAACAGATCAATCATAGGAAAATCAACTCCGGTTAGTACAGGAATATGATAATAGTAGAAAGGCATATCCGGTACTGATTCTGCAATGGCTATACAACATTTAGCAAGCATATCAACAGTAGCCGGTTTAAAATAAGAAGGACCGGTAAATGCAACCGCATACAAACCAATTTTCTGCGCGTGTTGTGCCAGCTCAATCGCATCCGCAATACAGGTTCCGCCAACCAATGGCATCACTTTAAAATCTGGATCCTGCTTACTGCAATCAGCCCATGCTTCTGCCATTGCTATTTTCTCACTCATGGTTTGAGAAACACCTTCACCGGTTGATCCATTGATAAATGCACCCGTTACTCCATTCTCTTTTAAGAATTGATAATAGGTTGGAATAACAGACAGATTCAATTGTCCGTCTTTATTCATCGGGGTAAAAGGTGCGGCTATCAATCCTTGTAAATGTTCTATGATCATAACTGGAACTTAAAAGTAAAAATCAAAGTAGTAAAATTTTAATTAAACCGGAGATAAAAATCCCCGGTTTTGCTTTTGTAAAACAACCAACATTCTGTCAACTTACAAACTGCTAAACTGTAGTGAAGAATAAAGTAAGCTTTTCAAAGTATATCCATCAATATCCTGAAGTCTGTGTCAGTAATGGATCATTGTTTAACATAGATGTTGAAATCGGCAACAGAAAGTTAGGACCCTTAGGTGAAGCCACTGTAGCGGCCGAAAGATAGGCAGGGTTTACATAGTTGAACACATACGCATCGCCAGCCCTTCTTAAAGCCCACCAACGTTTGCCTTCTCCAATAAACTCACGTAATTGTTCTTCCAAAATAGCTTTTATATTGGCATCGATACTCCCATTTACATATGGCGTATAACCAGCACCATAAGCCCTTTGTCTGATCTGGTTGATCTCTGCAGATGGATCCTGCCCTAATTTCGCTTTGGCTTCTGCCATCAATAACAATACATCAGCATAACGGTAAATAGGAAAATCATTATTATACACCTGTGTTGTACCCGAAGTTGTGCCGATCCATTTGGTTAAAAGAACACCTCTTACTGCAAAAGGCGAACTGTTACTATACATTACTTTAAACGTACCTGCAATTCTTTGATCAGCAGGACCACTTGTTAATTTTGTAATCATGGCCTGCGTCATTCCTACCCTGTTCGCCCCATTTACATACGGATATGTTGCCTGGACTGTTGGTGAAGCAGCTTGTTGAAATGACAATGTTCCAGCCTGGATATTATTTACCGAGAACGAACCAAAAGATCCTTGTGTTGCCTGGTTCAATTCATAATTCAATGCAAAAATAATTTCCGGATTATTTGCTTTTTTGGTTGGATCGAATATATCAGCATAATTGGCTTGAAGCTTTAATGTGGCTCCTGATAAATTTTGAACTTCCTGTAAAGCAGCCTGTGCAACAGTAAGGTCTGCAGTACCGCCACCCATTAATGTTCCCGACCATAAGTAAACATCTCCTTTCAGAATTAATGTGGCTACACGGCTCCAGTAAACACGGTTACCGGAAGGGAGCGCATTGTTACCATTAAACAAAGTCAATGATTGTTGTATATCTGCTTTAACCTGGATCAGAATAGAATCTGCTTTAGTACGTGGCTTATAGGTATCCGCAGCGTTATTCAAGGAAGCGATAGGTTCTGTAGTTAGTGGAACAGCACCCCAAGTTTTCAGCATTGTATAATAAATGTAAGCCCTCAGTCCATACATTTCAGCTAATTGCTGGTTGCGTTGTGCTGCCGGTACCGTGCTTTTCGGGAATAGTGTAATCACATTATTTACCTGATATAGCAGGTTGTAAAAATTAGCCCAGTTACCAGCCGGAACATTCAGTGCACTGATATTATGGTTGTAATAAACGGAAGCTGCCGCGTCACCCGATTCGGTAAAAAGTCCATCAGCCCAGATCTCAGAACGCATTTCTCCTAAAAGAAAAAAAGTACTGTTGAATGATCTGAAATCGGAATAAACACCGGTGTACAAGGCTTGGGCTGCATTGGCATCTGTTAAGGCAAGTGTAGTACTCAATCGGTCTTGCGGAATTACTTCCTCCAGATCCTTTTTACAAGATGCGAAGCAGGCAAGCAAGCCAAAACCAAGCACCATTTTATATAATGAAGTATGTGTTTTCATCTGAATTGTTTTAATGATTTATGTAACAGTTTTGCTTGATTAGAGGTTAAGGTTTACACCGATAGTAAGTCTCCTTGGAAGAGGATATTTTCCATTATCAACACTACCCACTTCCGGCAGATTACCGCTATACTTGGTGATATAAGCGAGGTTAGTTCCTGTAAGAAATATTCTTGCCCCATGTATCTTACTGTTTAAAGCACCTTTGATAACTTTCGGGGTCAGGTCATAACTTAAAGTAAGTTCTCTGATCATCAGGTAATCCCCTCTTTCCCAGAATTCTGCAAACGGATTATTACCCGAAGCATCTGTTGCATAGTTTCTACCCTGGTTGGCCCAATAAAATCTTGGTAATGTTCCAGTTGGATTGCTTGGCGACCATGTATTTAAAACATCTGTTGTAGAGTTTTGTGAGCCTTGTACCTGACTAAGTCCTCTCAGTTTTTCATTGTTAAGAATCACGAAATTCAAAGCATAATCAAACTGTCCATACAGACTAAATCCTTTATACCGTACAACTGTTGAGAAACCTCCCTGAATACTTGGGGTTGTTCTTCCTACATATTTAAACTGGCGGCTGTCGATTGTATCATTTTTGTATACTTGTGCCCATTGCGCATCACCTAATAAACGGTTGTTCTTATGAGTGTATGGGAGATATGCATTGTACACATTTGCATCTTTGGCAAGGTCGGCAGCTGTAAGATAAATACCATTATAACTTGGTGCCCATACTTCATCCAAACCAACACGGTAACCTTCCTGTAATCCTGCAACCTGCTTTAACTGACCCGGGTTGTTAGGATCCCAAACCTGAATGGTACTTTGCCTGTTTCCGGGTAGCCCGTTGTAGGGCAATTTAACTACATAGTTTCTTACAGTGAA
>CANBSW010000241.1 GCA_947372235.1 Chitinophagaceae bacterium
TTTGTGAATCTTTGTGTATTCTTAGTGGCGAAAATAATTTGATACTAAGACACCAAGGCGCAAAGTGGCACTAAGGTTTTACTGATCCAGCAAATCAGCCAGTTTCAAAAGCTCAGTTCGCTTATACGCTTTTGTAGGGCTGTCAAAACATTTAGCCACTTCTTCTATCAAAACCTGAATAATCCGCTTATGCGATTGGGGTTTGAAATAGGATGGGGAAGGAGGAACTGAAATTCGGTTAAAATAATTTTCCACATCCTTGTGCGAAAAAGCCTGGCCGGTAGTGGCATCTACATAAAAATGGATCTTATCCTGCGGATGCCCGATATGGGTAGTAGCATCATAATCTGAATGATAGAAAGCAATGATGCATTGCTTCGGAATATTGATAATCTTGGCATTAATGTCCAGCAGATCGCACATTACCTGGTAGATGATACCATTCGCCAATGCATTCCCTTTTTTGCTTTCCAACACTTTATGGATAAAGAAATCATCTGGATGTTCGTAGTTTACTTCAACACCTTTCAGATTGTAGTAATTGTAAACGATACTTGATAGAACATTAGCCTGTTCTAAAGGAGTTAAAAAACTATTCAGTTCCAGCCATACATTTCTCCGGATCTTTTCTATATCCTGCAAAACAGGAGTTGTATGGAGGTCGGGATATTGAAACTTGCAAACCAGTAATGCACCGAAAAGCAAATCGTGGTAGGCACTATCGCGCCATTCGGTCATATCATGCTGGAGATCTGTGTAGTGAAGGTGGTGGATGATCATTTCTATGCGTTCCTGCACATCTTCGCTGAGGGTGGTTTCCCAAAGGTGCTCCAGGTTGGGGATAATATTCTTGCCGTAGGCTACGATCTTATCAGAAACGGTTGAATAAACCTCCTCATCAGGGTCATCTATAAGGGTAAACAACGCATTGATCTCTTTGGTTTCCTGCATAGACACTTGAATAATGCTATTGAATAATGGGTGTATTCCCGTGATATTCAGCCTTATTCAATGTCAAACTAAATTAATTTTTAGTTATGAATCATCAGTAAGTTATCCTATGTATGTGGAAATATGGGGTAAACCTTGCATAATAAATTACCTATATACACGTTGAGAACCTTTGAGTTATCATAAAAAGTGGAAAATTAACACCCTGGCAAGTAGATAAATAGGTAACTTTGCGGCCTATTATAAAAGCATATTATGGCACAATTTGTCAGTCCTAAATTTCCTACTACCACACAATCGCTCCACACAGAATTAAAAAACAGGGTTCAGAAGTATTTCGATGAGAAGGGTATCAAATCAACCGGTACCTCAACATTGTTTACCAAAGCCTTTGTTTTGATCATTGCTTTAGTGGCGGTGTATATTCATTTATTGGTATGGACACCTGTTTGGTATTTTGCATTGGCAGAATGTGTTTTGATGGGCGGATTAGTGGCAGCCATTGGTTTTAATGTGATGCATGATGGCAGCCATGGCAGTTTCAGTACCAAGAAAGGATTGAATCGCGTTGCGGCTTCATCAATAAGTTTATTGGGCGCCAACCACTTTATGTGGAATATGAAACATAATATGATCCACCACAGTTTTACCAATATTGATGGAGTGGATGATGATATCGAGATCGGTGTATTGATGCGAATGGCACCAACACAGAAGCGTTTAAAGATGCATAAGTTTCAACATTTCTATTTCTGGTTTTTGTATATGTTGTTGTATGTGTTCTGGATCTTCTTCACCGATTATAAAAAATATTTTTCACAGAAGATCGGCAGTGTGCCTTTGAAAAAAATGACAGTCGCTGATCATATTGAATTCTGGGGAGTAAAACTGTACCATGCTGCCGTATTTGTTGTGATCCCGATAATCTGCTTAGGCTGGTTAAACTGGATGATTGGATTTTTGGTGATGAGTATGGTTGCCGGATTTGTATTGAGTATTGTTTTCCAATTGGCACATACAGTAGAACACACGGAATTTCCAGTTGTAGATATAGAAACCAATAAATTACCTGATGAGTTTGCAGCTCACCAGATCAAAACCACCGCCAATTTTGCTACACGCAACAAATTGGTTAGCTGGCTGGTTGGCGGATTGAATTTTCAAATTGAACACCATCTCTTCCCTAAAATTTCACACGTACACTATCCCGCCATCAGCGAGATCGTTAGAAATGTGTGCAGGGAGTATCAGTTGCAATACATTGAATATCCTACCATGCGTAAAGCAGTGATGGCGCATGTGAGGTTTTTGAGGCAGATGGGGAAATACGATTGATCGCGGATGGGTATGATTTTTTGAATATGATTTCACGGATTTTTTATAAAGAGAGAGGCTTCAGTTTACTGAAGCCTCTCTCTTTATAAAAATATCTCTGCGTTATCTCTGCGATTTCTTGTTCTCTGCGGTGAAAAAAGCTAATCACTTTTGACTTTTTTTATTTTGAAATTTGACTTATCGGACAGGTAGTCTTTTGCCAGTTTAAAGGAATTCTGGTCTTAATCAGAATATATTCTCAATTTTTGGTATATTTAATAGCAACGTTAAGCCATTAGCAAAAGGGGGACATTCTCCAAATGCTTCAATGCGGGAACCTTGGGCATTATGTTGTAGAATGGTTTTAATTTCAATTAAGTGCATGAAAAAAATTATTCAACTATTGCTCATTACATTTAGCAGCTGTTGTTGTTATTCCCAAACAGATAACAGAGATAGTATTAAGCATTTACTGCTAAATGATAAGGAAGATACAAATCGTGTACAGCATTTAGCGGATCTGAGTTTTGAATACTTTGAATCAAATCCAGATACAAGTATGGCTTTGGCTTTTGAAGCACTAACACTCGCCAACCGGATAGGCTATGAAAAAGGTAAAGCAATTAGTTTGAACAGAGTTGGTAATGTTTATAATGTTCAGAGCAATTCTGTGAAGTCATTAGAAGCTCTTTTACAGGCATTAAAGATCAATGAAAAGATAAATAACCTTGATGGAAAACAAAAAAATCTTAACAATATTGGCATCGCCTATACAGATCAGGAAGAGTATAGAGTGGCTTTAGATTATTTATTTAAAGCAAAATTGTTAGCAGAACAAAATAATAATAATCGAAGTATATCTACTGCCTGTCAAAATATTGGAAGAGTATATGATAGTCTAAAAGTCTATGATTCTGCAAGATTATTTGCACAGCAATCATATGATATTGCTTATAAAATCAATTATCACAGAATAATTGGTAGTTCGTTACTGCTACTTGGCCATATTCATTTCAGGACGGGGCAAAATAATTCTGCATTGGAATTTTATCGTTTAAGCATTCCGTATTCTAAAGAAGTAAAAAACGATTTAAAGTTAAGTCAGGCCTTTTTTGAGATGGCAACTCTTTTTCAAAAAATAAATCACACAGACTCTTCTCTCTTATATGCAAAACAATCTCTATTGTATGCTCGGGGAAAAGGATTCACCCAAGTAGTAAGAGATGCTGCAAGATTTCTATCCTATTATTACAGGAAGATAAATGCAGATAGTGCTTTTTTTTACCAAGACATTTCGAGAGCTGCCAACGATTCTTTATTCAACAAACAAAAGCAATGGCAATTTCAAAGTCTTTCCTTTGAAGAAAAAATAAGACAACAGGAATTAGCAGCAGAGGAATTAAAAAATAGGGAAGAAAGAACGCATGATCTTCAAGA
>CANBSW010000242.1 GCA_947372235.1 Chitinophagaceae bacterium
GTTGTATGATGAACTACATTGTAATGACCACCCAATTCAGGGTACTCATTTTTTAAAGTATTAAAACAATGTGGGCAGGTGGTCACAATTTTTTTAATGCCATACCCGTTCAAAATCTGAATGTTCTGGTAAGCCATCATTTGAAAAAGAAATTCATTACCAGCCCGTCTTGCAGGATCACCCGTGCAGGCTTCTTCTTTGCCCAGTATGGCATATTTCATGCCTACTTTATCAAGTATGCTGGCAAAGGCTTTGGTGATCTTTTGAGCGCGTTGGTCAAAACTGCCTGCACAACCCACCCAAAATAAGATCTCAGGTGTTTCACCATTTGCCATCATCTCTGCCATGGTATTTACTTTCATAGAAAAGCTTTGTACGAAAGTAAAGCAAAAAAATGTCGAATATCGGGCAGGGAATGATGAATGAGGAAGTATTTTTTGCAAACGTCATTGCGAGCTTCGCGAAGCAATTTGTGGGCAAGGTGTTGAGCGAGCAGGCAGAAAAGCAGCGCAATCTTATTTTTTCATTTACGCAGCAGATCAAGCTACAGATTGTTTCGCGAAGCTCGCAATTACGGCTTAGTTTCTTTCTACAAATAATATTGTACTTTCAACTCTTCATATGCTTTACATCCTTTTCATCGGTTTCCTCGTTAGTTTTCTCGGGCAGTTGCCATTGGGTAATATGAGTTTTACCTCAACCCAGATCTGTATACAGGAGGGGTTTGCCAAAGCCTGGCAGTTTGCTATTGGCGTAGCAATCGTTGAAATGATCTATCTCCGTTTTGCATTAACGGGTATGAACTGGGTGGTACAACATCGTGGCTGGTTTCTGGCATTGGGATGGCTTACCGTGGCGATGTTCTTTGTATTGGGGATTTTGGCTTTCCTGACTGCACAGAAACAGGAAGGTGAAAAAAAGCCCCTGTTACTGAATAACAAAATGCACCGTTTTGTTTTAGGATTGATGATGAGCGCATTAAACCCTTTACAAATTCCATTCTGGTTTCTATGGACATCTACTTTTATACAGGCAAAAATCTTACCGGTAGAAACCGTTGCTTTCAATGTATTTACAGCAGGTGCAGGAACAGGAACTTTAACCGGCCTCGCGGTTTATATTCATGGTGGGAACTGGCTGGTAACAAAAATGAAAACCAGTTCTAAAACCTTGAATAAAGTAATGGGAATTGTTTTTTTGATCACAGCCTTGATACAATTGTACCGGATGGTGTTTACGAAATGGATATGAGTTGGTGATGGGGATAGTTCATGGGTCATAGTGGTTCATAAAAAATCCTTATTATTTAGCCATGAACCATAGGCCATGATCCATGAGCTATTCCTCAATCCACAATAAAAATTACACAACCATTTTTTGAATAGGTTCTATGTTCCCCGGCATTATCTCCCACAGTGTACATGAGACCCTTTGTTAGTAAATGTTTGCTGCCATCATTCAATTCGGTTTCCATTTCTCCCTCCACACAAAAAATAATATGCCCTTTGCTGCACCAGTGATCGGCCAGATAATTGGGTGAGTAAGTAACCTGGCGGATACGGATATTATCTTTATGAAGGGTTCTCCATTCTGCAAAACCCGTGGTGCCGATTTTTATTTCGGGTTCGATGATGCTAAAATCTGTGATGGAGAATGGGAAAGGAGAGAGGTGCATAGTAAAATAGGTTGTTAAAATTAACATTCCACAAGTGCGTCACTGCGAGGAACGAAGCAGCCTGAGTCTCAAATAGCAGCTTAATAAACGAGACACAGATTGCTTCGTTCCTCGCAATTGACGTTTTCATCTGTTCATTTCCACTGCCCACTTATCCCTGTCATCCGGAGAAAACTTCCAGGGGGCAAAATTGTTTTCAATATTGCTGAATGTGCCGTTCCATTCCTGCGGTGCATTGCTTTCTTCCATAATGAGGGAACGGCGTAATTCGATAATAATATCCAAGGGCGAAATACTTACCGGGCAGGCATCCACACAGGCATTACAGGTGGTGCAGGCACGCAATTCTTCTACACTGATATAATCGTGCAACAATGATTTATTGTCTGCTGTAAATTGTTTGTTTTGATTGATGTTTTTGCCTACTTCTTCCAAACGGTCGCGCGTAGCCATCATGATCTTTCTGGGACTGAGTAATTTACCTGTAATGTTCGCAGGACAGGCAGCAGTGCATCTTCCACATTCTGTACAGCTATAAGCATCCAGTAAGTTTTTCCAGCTCAGTTCAAAAACATCTTTGGCTCCAAAATGTGCAGGCGGTGGGGCATCTGTTGGTGCTGTTTCGGGTTGCATGGCGTAGAGCACTTCGTTTTGAACCGCGGGCATGTTTTTCATCTTGCCATTCGGCTCTAATCTTGCATAGTATGCATTAGGAAATGCCAATAAAATATGAAGGTGTTTGGAGTAAGGTAAATAATTCAGAAAAATAAAAATGCCGGTGATATGCAACCACCAGCCGGTTCTTTCAATGGCTGTTAAACTACCATCACTCATTCCGCTGAAAAGGGGCATCAGTAAGCTGGAAAAAAAGAAATTTCCTGTGTTATGATAATGTTCATTTCCATTAGCCTGTAAAACCTGATCGGTGGCATTCATCGTTAAAAACAAACTCATTAAAATGATCTCGGTAAACAGAATATAATTGGCATCGCTGCGCGGCCATCCATTTAGATCTTTGCTGATAAATCGTTTTAATTTGATGATATTTCTTCTGCTTAAAAAAATGATACAGACAAAAATTACCCCAACCGCTAAAAATTCAAAACCATTGATCAGCCAGTTATAAAGATCTCCCAGCAGGGGCAGGAATAAACGATGTGTTCCCAATAAACCATCCAGCACTATTTCCAACACTTCCAGATTGATGATGATAAATCCCACATAAATGATCAGGTGCATCACCGCCACCAATGGATTCTTAAACATTTTTTTTTGCCCCAAAGCCAATAAGAGAAGGTTTTTCCAGCGTTTGGCAGGATTGTCTGTCAGGTTCTCATCCTTCCCCAATAAAATATTTCTCCTGATCTTACCCAGCTTTTTGGCAAACAGCCAGGATGCTGCGAGTAAAAGCACCACAAACCCGATTTGCTGTAGATAATGCATAGTCGTTAGTTATTCTGCTAAGGTAACCCTTTTGTACAGTTGAAAAGGGGATTGCCGGATGGTTTTATTGTTGTTACTTTTGAGGGGTAAATAATACGCATGGCAAACAAAAATTACATCCTCAACAGGGAAGCAGCAGACCAGAAATTACACCGCATGGCATTGGAACTGGCCGAAGAACTGAACGGCGATACAGAACCCGTTATCATCATTGGTATCCGTAACAGCGGAACGGTTGTGGCAGAAAAGATTGGCGCCTTATTGAAGAATTATGTAACCAATGATATCAAAGTGATTTCTGTTACAATGGATAAAAAATATCCAACTGATGTAACACTGAGTGAGCAAATTGATTTTAATAACCTCCATGTAATTATTGCAGATGATGTTACCAATAGCGGGAAAGCACTGTTGTATGCTTTGAAACCTTTGCTGGATTATCATCCCAAAAGCATACAAACATTGGTATTGGTAGAAAGAATGCATAAACTGTTTCCCGTAAATCCGGATTATGTGGGATTATCTGTTGCCACTACTTTACAGGAACATATTCAGGTAGAAGTGGAGAATGGAGAAGTGGT
>CANBSW010000243.1 GCA_947372235.1 Chitinophagaceae bacterium
ACACGTTTTGACTTATTTTTAACCACTGTTATGCAGCCAATTCTGTTATTTTTGCGCCCTATTGGCAACCAATATTGTTATTAACTATCTGAAATGAAAAAAACACTACTTCTACTTGTCAGCATAACCGTTTCTGTTTTGGCGATGTCTCAATCGAAAACCGTAAGTAAAAAAGACTCCAGCAAGGTAAAACCTCAAAAAGTATTTGTTCCTGCAGAGCCTAAGAAAGACTGGAGTAAGATCGATCTGTCCAGTCGCGCGAGTGATCATTTGATGATCCAATACGGAAGCGATGCATGGACCGGCCGCCCCGACAGTGTTCGTACCGGTGGTTTCAGCAGGCATTTCAATGTATATTTTATGTTTGACAAGCCTTTTAAAACCAATCCTAAATTAAGTGTGGCGTATGGTATTGGAATTGGAAGCAGTAATATCTTCTTTAATAATACCAAGGTTGATCTTAAATCAAACACTGCCAAACTTCCTTTTACCAATGTGGATAGTGCAGATCATTTCAGTAAGTATAAAGTGGTAAATATTTATGCTGAAATACCGGTTGAGCTTCGTTATTTCTCAGATCCTGAAAATCCGGGAAAATCATGGAAAGCTGCATTGGGGGTTAAGGTAGGTTCTTTGTTAAAAACCTATACCAAGGGTAAAAACCTGGTAAATAAATCCGGTGCTTCTCTTTACGGACCAAGTTATATCGTAAAAGAAAGCAATAAAAGGTTTTTTAACGGAACCATGCTGGCTGTTACCGGACGTGTTGGATATGGTTTCTTATCATTAGATCTTGGTTACCAGTTTAATGGTGTGCTGAAAGATGGTGTTGGACCAAGTATGAACAAGTTTTCTGTGGGATTGACGATTAGCGGGCTTTAGGTATCGTGAGGCGTTAGACTTCAGTCGTGAGTGTTTTGACTGATGAAAGATTCCAACTCACGATTCACGTCTGACGACTGAAGAAAAATCATCTCAAAATAATTACCGCCCCGCAACATTCTTGCGGGGCTTTTCTTTTCAGCCATAGCCCAATGAAAGATTACCTTTGCAAAAACAGTTGATCCATTGATTGAGAAAAAGAAAGCCATCCGGCGCGAAGAAAAAACGGTTTTGGTGGGGTTGATCCAGAATGACCAGACCAATGAACAGGTTACCGAATATTTAGATGAGCTGGCATTTCTGTCTGAAACAGCCGGCGCCATTGCAGTGAAGAGATTCACACAAAGATTACCACATCCCGACAGCCGAACCTTTGTAGGAAAAGGAAAGCTGGAAGAGATCAAGAATTATGTAAACGGAAGGGATATTCATCTGGTTATTTTTGATGATGAATTAACCGGCTCACAGATCTCCAACATAGAAAAGGAGCTGAACGTTAAAACCATCGACAGGAGTGATCTGATTCTCGACATATTTGCCAGTCGTGCACGCACAGCGCAGGCCAAGGTGCAGGTAGAGTTGGCGCAATACCAATACCTTCTTCCAAGATTAAAAGGAATGTGGAAGCACTTAGAAAGACAGGGAGGCGGTATTGGAACACGTGGACCGGGTGAAACAGAAATTGAAACCGACCGTCGTATTGTTAAAGATAAAATATCCCTTCTCAGAAAAAGATTAGGCGAAATAGACAAGCAGGCTTTTACCCAACGCAAAGAACGAGGCGAGCTGATACGTGTGGCACTGGTGGGTTATACCAATGTGGGCAAAAGCACCCTCATGAATTTGTTGAGTAAAAGTGATGTTTTTGCAGAGAATAAATTGTTTGCAACACTTGATACCACCACACGCAAAGTGGTGTTTGAGAATACCCCGTTTTTATTGAGTGATACCGTAGGCTTTATCCGCAAACTGCCGCACCATTTGGTAGAGAGTTTTAAAAGTACGCTTGATGAAGTGCGTGAAGCTGATATCCTGCTTCATGTAGTGGATATTTCACATGCCAAATATGAAGAACAGATTGGTGTGGTAAATCATACATTACAGGAATTGAAAGCTTTTGAAAAACCCATCCTCACCGTCTTCAATAAAATGGACCTGTATGAGGAAAAGAATTTTGACGAATGGCTGGACGAAAGTGTACAGCAGGAAATACTGCGCGAACTAAAAGAAAAATGGGATGCCGCCACTGAAAACAACTGCGTATTTGTATCGGCCCAGGAAAAAAACAATATCGATGCACTTCGCGAACTGATCCTTGATAAAGTAAGGGAGATGTATAAAATCCGGTATCCATACCGGACTGTTGAGTATTAAAATCCAATTTGAAAATATGGCAATTTGAAAATTTGAAAATGTAAGGTCCTTGTAATACTTCTTCCTCATTTTCAAATTAGCATATTTTCAAATTTTCAAATTAAAAAATGAACTGGTACAAAATAGCAGAAACCGAACAATCTCTAATCTGGCAGGAAAACAATATGTGCCTTATAGAGGCCGGCGATAAAAAAATTACTTTGGCACGGTTTGGCGGACAATTATTTGCTTTTGCCCATAAATGCCCCCATGCCAGCGGAATTATGGCCGATGGCTATATAAATGCCGCCGGACAGGTAACCTGCCCCCTGCACCGCTACCGTTTTGATATGAAAAATGGTCGCAATACCAGTGGTGAAGGCTATTATTTAAAGACGTATACTGTTGAAACCCGCCCGGATGGCATATTTGTGGGCTGGGAAAAGAAGGGATTTTGGAGTTCTTTATGATTTTTTGGCTATAGATTTTGTTGGGAAACATTTTTCCCTATTTTTGCAACCCCATAACGGGGAAAATTCCTTTATAGCTCAAAAGGTTAGAAGGAAAATAGCAATACTCCTCCTTAGCTCAGTTGGTTAGAGCATCTGACTGTTAATCAGAGGGTCTCTGGTTCAAGTCCAGAAGGGGGAGCAAACAAAGCCTATCAAAATTGATAGGCTTTGTCTTTTCTACCACCGCGTGTATTTGTTTATTTAATTTTTAGTAATTTTAAGAAGTGAAAGTACAGGAAGCCACATATAAAGGCGGTTATGATATACATGTTCTGTTTGAAGATGGTATTGGCGGTACTATTCATTTGAATGATCTCGTAGAAACCGGCATCTTTCTCCCTTTAAAGGATCCTGCTCAATTTGCCAAAGTTTACACAACCGGCTATTCAATTGCATGGTCTGATCAATTAGAAATTGATGCAGCCACTATCTATGCCGAGTTATCCGGAAAAGCACCGGGTGAAGTTTTTTCATCTCCAAATGCTTATGCCACAAATTAGTTACTTCCTAGGTGTGATTATTCGGATGTTTTACAGGGATCATAATCCACCACACTTTCATGCAGTGTATGCACAATACGAAGCTTTGATTGATATAGAAAAGAACGAACTCTTTAGTGGATATCTACCTCCCCGAGTTTTAGGTATAGTTACCGAATGGACTGCCCTACATCAAAAAGAATTACTGGAGAATTGGGAAAGGGCGAGGAAACAAGAAGCCTTGTTAAACATTGAGCCACTCGTATAGCGTCTCAAGTAGCGTGTTTTTTGATAATGTTAACCATCTCATTGCACAATCCGATCAAACTGACCTACTCATACCGACGCAAACTGACCTACCTTTTTGCTGGCGAAGATTTGAATTTTCAGTGGTCGAATAATTAGTGATCATTCAGGTAATTTATATATACGCTGTCACTCCGCAGCATTACAAATTTACAAACAGCACA
>CANBSW010000244.1 GCA_947372235.1 Chitinophagaceae bacterium
CTGTTTAACAGAAAAGAAAAGTACTAACTGATATAAAAGAATAAAGATGGCATCTATCAGAGAGCAATTTGAGATTCCCGGAAAGATGAAAACCTGGTCACTGGCCTTGATTGGCGTAGGACTGGTTGCATTGTTGATCGGCGGGGTAACAGAAGCTGCAGGAACCGAAGAGCAACAGGCTCACTTCTGGGGAACACTCATGTACAATACAATCTTCTGGACATTGGTTTGTAATGCCAGTATGTTCTTTATTTGTGTTACTACTTTGGCCATGGGTGGATGGCAGCAATCTTTCCGCAGAATACCGGAAGCCATTTCTGCGATGGTTCCTATTTTCGGATCGATCACTTTTGCAGTTTTGATGTTTGTGGTTTTGGGCGATAAACACCATATCTACCATTGGTTAGATAAAGAGGCGGTTGCAAAAGATCCAATATTATTAGGTAAATCAGGATTTCTGAATCCAACTTTTTTTGTGATCTGGACAACTTTGGCAATCGGTTTGTGGAGTGTATTGGGCTGGAGAATGCGTCAGTTAAGCCGCGAAGCTGATGAAGCACCAATGGATCAGCAAACAGGAGCAAATTTTATTTTAAGAAATACCGTTCGTGCCGCATTATTCACAGTATGGTTTGGTTTAACTGTAGGGTCTACCATTCCATGGTTATGGATGATGAGTCTGGATGCACACTGGTATTCTACTATGTATAGCTGGTACACTTTTGCAAGCTCATTTGTATCAGGAATGTCTTTGATCGCTCTTTGGGTGATCTACCTGAAAAACAAAGGCTACTTAGAATTAACCAACCAGGAACACTTACAGGATATCGGTAAATTTATGTTTGCCTTCTCTATTTTCTGGACATATCTCTGGTTCTCTCAATACATGTTGATCTGGTATGCAAATATTCCTGAAGAAACCGTTTATTTCAAACACAGGGTACAAGGTCCATATAAAGGAATTTTCTTCCTGAACCTGATCATCAATTTCGTTTGCCCTTTGTTAATATTGATGAAACGTTCTGCCAAAAGAAACTACACACTGGTTACTTTCATGGCAGTACTGATTCTCTTTGGTCACTGGATAGATTTTTACCAAATGGTAATGGGAAGTTTATCAAAAGAAAAAGTAACATTAGGCTGGTTTGATTTTGGTATACTGAGTTTATTTGTTGGATTGATGATATTTTTTGTAGGAAAATCTCTGGCCAGCAAGCCACTGATCGTGAAACATCATCCATTCCTGAAAGAAAGTGTTATACACCAGGTGTAATCAATTTGAAAATGTGGCAATTTGAAAATTTGAAAAGGGGAGTGCAATCAATCAGATCAATTTTCAAATTTTCAAATTTTCAAATTTTCAAATTGCTTTACGTTTCGAATTTGAATAATTAAGAAGATATCGATATGACAATGTTTTTAACCTTAGCTGTAATTGTGCTGATTTTTGTAGTGATCTTCCAGATCGCCAAAGCCAGCGAATATGTATCAGTACTGAAAGGCGAAGATGTAAGCCGTAAACAGAATAACAAGATCAATGGTTTTCTGATGGTGGCTTTTCTGGTACTCGGACTGATCGGTGTATGGTATTGTAATAAACTGTACTTCGGTAAAACATTGCTGGCTGTTGATGCTGCCAGTGTGGAAGGTGCACGTGTGGATTCTATGTTATGGATCACGATTGCAGTAACCGGTATTGTATTCATTGCTACGCAGGCTATCCTTTTCTGGTTTGCTTATAAATACCAGGAGCAGGATAACCGCAAAGTTTTCTATTTCGCACACAGTAATAAACTGGAAGCTATCTGGACAATCATTCCTGCCATTGTTTTAACCGTTCTCGTGATCATTGGTTTACGTAACTGGTTCCTGTTTACAGGCGAGCCACCCAAAGAAGCCATGGTGGTAGAAGTTACCGGAAAACAATTCAACTGGATCTTCCGCTATCCGGGTAAGGATGGTGCTTTTGGAAAAAAATATTTTAAAAACATCGATGAAGCCAATGGTAATTCATTGGGTGTGATCTGGGATGATCAGTTAAGTCATGATGATGTTGTTACCGATAAACTGGTTCTTGTAAAAGGCCGTCCGGTAAAACTGATCATTGGATCAAGAGATGTAATTCATGATGTGGGTCTTTCTCATTTCCGTTTAAAAATGGATGCGGTTCCGGGTATTCCTACCACAATGTGGTTTACGCCAAAGTATACTACCAAGGAAATGAAGGAGCTGACCAATAACCCTGATTTTGTATACGAGATCAGTTGCGACCAGATGTGTGGTAACAGTCACTTCTCAATGCGTGGTATCATTGAAGTAATTGATCAGGAAGAATATGATGTTTGGCAGGCAAAACAAAAGCCACAATACCTGACAGTATTTCCTGATAAAGATCCATCAGCCAAAGCTGCTGATACAACTAAACTGGCCGCCAAACCAGTTGAAACCGCAACAAAAGCTGTTGCTAAAATGTAATAAAGAAAGTTGCGCAGCAATGCGTGATCTATCATAACTGAACAGAACTATTTAAAGAAACAGAGTATGAGTAACGAAGCGGTTTTACACGCACATTCAGAAACCGGGGCACATGATGCACATGGTGATCATCATCATGAACATCACCACCACGAAACATTCATTACAAAGTATGTTTTTAGCCAGGATCATAAAATGATCGCAAAACAGTTCCTGATCACAGGTATGTTCTGGGCTGTGTTGGGTGGTTTAATGAGTGTGTTATTCCGTCTGCAATTGGGTTATCCTGATGCTACTTTCCCCTGGTTGGAAACTATTCTGGGTAAATGGGCAAAAGGTGGACATATTACTCCTGAAGCTTATTATGCTTTGGTAACCACACACGGTACCGTGCTTGTGTTCTTTGTACTAACTGCCGGTTTGAGCGGTACTTTCGCAAACTTCTTAATTCCATTACAGGTAGGTGCAAGAGATATGGCATCTCCTTTTTTAAATATGCTTAGCTTCTGGTTCTTTTTTACAGCTGGCATCGTAATGTTATCTTCTATTTTTGTTGAAACAGGCCCCTTCAGCGGCGGTTGGACAGCGTATCCTCCATTGAGTGCGTTGGGCGATGCATCTCCGGGTTCTAAAACCGGTATGGATCTTTGGTTGGTGTCGATGGCATTGTTTGTGGTTTCGTCTTTGTTAGGTGGTTTGAACTATATCGCAACTATCCTGAACATGCGTACCAAAGGAATGAGCATGACCCGTTTGCCATTAACCATCTGGGCATTGTTTTTTACTGCCGTATTGGGCGTATTATCTTTCCCTGTATTGTTCTCAGGTTTTATCCTGTTGATCTTCGATAGAAATTTTGGAACCAGCTTTTATTTATCAGACATATTTGTGAACGGTGTGGGTGCTTTACCTAATGAAGGCGGAAGTGCGATCCTGTATCAACACTTATTCTGGTTCTTAGGTCACCCGGAAGTTTATATCATTTTGTTACCTGCCATGGGTATGGTATCAGAGATCTTATCAGTGAATTCGCGTAAACCGATCTTCGGTTATATGGCGATGATCGGATCGTTGTTTGCAATTGCAATTTTGGCATTCTTAGTTTGGGCGCACCATATGTTTGTAACGGGATTGAATCCATTCCTCGGATCCATCTTCGTATTGTTAACCTTATTGATCGCGGTACCATCTGCTATCAAAGTGTTTAACTGGCTCAC
>CANBSW010000245.1 GCA_947372235.1 Chitinophagaceae bacterium
GAAGCAAAAACAGGTATGAACAGAAATGACTATTCCCAACTGCACTAAAATGGCAAGTTGGGAATAGCATTTGTCATAGCCGACAATTATTTTCTCAGGCCTAATTTTTCGATCAAAGCACGGTAACCCTGAAGGTTGTGCTTTTGCATATAAGCCAATAAACGCTTGCGTTTACCAACCATCTGCATCAGGCCACGCTGTGTGGAATGATCGTGCTTATTAGCTTGTAAGTGCTTGGAAATCTGGGAAATACGCTCAGTCAGTAAAGCAACCTGACCTTCAATAGAACCCGTGTTAGCGGCGCTTCCGCCGTACTCTGCAAAAATGTTTGCTTTCTTCTCAATTGTTAAATAAGGCATCTCAAAAATTTTAAAAAGACTCTTTGTTTTTTTCTTCTGGTTTTTTTATCGGCTGCAAAAGTAGGAAAAATAAATGGGAAAGAGAATTTTATACGGGATTTTTGAGCATATAATTGACCGATTTTTGAGCGAAAGATTTTTGCTGGTGCGAAAGGGTAATTTTGTTAATTTAAAGAATTAGGCGAAGATTTCACGCAAAGCAGCCAAGTAAGCAAAGGTGCAAAGGGTCTTTCTTTGCACCTTTGCCTACTTATTTTTCTTTGCATGAAATCTTCTTAACTTAATGACCTTGTGCTAAAGGGTGGCAATTTAGTAAATCCTTCTCCCAATTCATTCATTTTGACTATTTAAAGGCGAAAATGCAGCAGACGAATGATTAATTTGTCTAATCTTGTAAGAGTTCCTGATTAATTTAAAACCTGCTATGTTCGGCGTAACCATTCTTGGAAATAATTCAGCTTTACCTGCGTATGACAGGCACCCAACGGCGCAGGTAGTTACGTTGAACGACCAGTTATTTCTGATAGACTGCGGCGAAGGCACCCAGATGCAGATTGCCCGGTACCGTATCAAACGGAGTAAGATCCACCATATTTTTATTTCACATTTACATGGCGACCATTATTTTGGGTTGATCGGCCTGATCACCAGCATGGGGTTACTGGGAAGAGAGCAGGAGCTCCATTTGTATGCCACGGCCGGGTTGCAGGATATTATTAAATTACAACTTGAAGTTGCGGCTACAACCCTTCCCTTTCCACTGATATTTCATCCTTTGGATAAAGAAGGAATTTTGGTAGATACTCCAAAATTCAGTGTAGAATGTTTTAGCACAGAACACAGGATTGCCTGCTGGGGATTTATCATTCGTGAGAAAAAGAAGCCAAGAAAAATTGATAAGGAAAGAGTTGTACAATATGAAATCCCTGCTGCTTTTTATGAAAGACTTAAGGACGGTGAAGATTATGAAACCAAGGGTGGAGAGTTGATTAAAAACGAAATGGTTACCATACCCAATAAACCCCCACGCAGTTATGCGTTTTGTGCAGATACCCGTTATCTGGAAAGTATTGCAGAAAAAACCAAGGGGGTAAATGTACTTTACCACGAAACCACCTATCTCAAAGAGCTGGAAGAACGAGCACAGGCACGCTTTCATGCCACCACAGTACAGGCGGCTACCATTGCCTTAAAAGCCGGCGTTGAACGTTTGCTGATTGGCCATTTCAGCAGCAAATATGAAAACCTGGATGCTTTTAAAAATGAGGCAAGGGAAGTGTTTCCTAATACTGATCTGGCGATTGAGGGGGTGACGTATCGGGTGTGAGGTGATAATTAAGAATTAATAATTAGAAATTAATAATTAGGCTTGAACACATTCTTAATTTCTAATTTTTAATTCCTCATTCTCTTATAATAAAAATCCTGTTTCCTTTCTTTCCCGTTATACTTTCCATCGATCCAGGCATGGAGTGAATCTTTTGAAATGAAATGATATACGATGCGTTGTGGAAAATCGTGTTCGGGATTGGAGAAAACGAATTGGTCATCTTTGAATTCAATCAATTTAAATGCTACTGATTTAGCATTGTTTTGATCGGGAACGGTTGATGTATAATTGATCTCATTCCCATCGAGGCTAAGTGTTACATGCTCCATTAATATGGTATCATTGCCTTCTGT
This sequence comes from Chitinophagaceae bacterium, assembly GCA_947372235.1. GTDB lineage: Bacteria > Bacteroidota > Bacteroidia > Chitinophagales > Chitinophagaceae > Sediminibacterium. The sequence goes on from CANBSW010000245.1 coordinate 2,043, forward strand.
TCTGTAGGCACGGTTATTGAATAAATTGTTGTTCGTTTTTTTCCATTGTTCACAGAGGGTTCCTTTTTTCGTTTTCATAACCCATGTACCGCCTGCCAGGATAGTCAATTGCTGAAAGGCTGATGACTGCTGGATTTTAGTAAATGAAAGAAGTAAGATAACCGTAAAGAATATGATCGTTTTTTTCATCCTGTTTGTATTGGATTATTGTATCCTAATAACTCATTAACCATTTATAAAAATCAACAAATTCCTGTCTCCATGTCTTTTCATTATGCTTTCCCAACGGATCTGATACAAGCCTTATCGCATACCGTTGCTTCTTCTGTAAGATGGAAGCCATTTTTTCATTGTTGGGTACCATATTGGTGGGTTCCATTTTGCCTGCATACAGATAGAACCGCGGCATGGCAGTGGTAGTAAATTTTTCTGCATCTGCAAATACCTGATCCGACACCCAGAAGGAAGGTGAGAATACACCTGCCGCCCCAAATACATCGGGGTATTGAAGGATTGCATAAAAACTGATTAATCCGCCCATACTGCTGCCTGCAATAAATGTATTTTCCGGACTTTTCAGGGTGCGGTATTTATTATCGATAAAAGGTTTCAATGTTTTTACGATAAATTCTGTGTATAACTTCCCTTCTCCTTTACCATATTCTGCATGATCGTAAGGGTTGTATTCATTCATTCTCTTAGTACCGCCGTTGTCAATCCCGATCACGATACATTCTTTGCCTAATTTTTGCTGAAGCGTATCCAAACATTCATCTACCCCCCATTCGCCAAATGGCGCGGTTTGTTCGTTGAAAAGGTTTTGCCCGTCATGCATATATAGCACCGGATAAGTTTTGGAAGCTGTTGCATATCCTTTGGGGAGATAAATCCAGATCCTTCTGCTACGTTCCAATTGTGGCATACGGAATGCAGTATCTATTATGCGAACCTGTGGGCTTGCTGTATATCTTTTAGGAACTTCGGGATACTCATCCTTCCAGCCGGCTACCGTAAATTCCTGTGAAACATCTGCGTTTACATCCAATACGCGGTCACTGATATCGCGGCCATCGCCTGTGGTTTCTACTTTGTCAAACCCGCCACGTGTAAACTTAAAAGCATAGGTACCCGCAGCAAGGTCTTTGATCACAATACTTTTACGGGTGCCTCCAAAGGGTTTTAATTTATAGTTTTCGTCTTTGGGGTTCCAGCTATTGAAATTGCCGGAGACATAGATATCATCATTTTTTCTGGTGGCCACATCTGTTACAATTAATCTTACGCTGAATTGTGCCGTGGCTGCCACTGAAAAAAACAAAACGAACAGTATAAGCAGTTTTTTCATACCCTAAATTTACAGAGAGGATACAAAAAAACCGGACTTTGTTGAGTCAGGTCTGTTAAAATTTATATTACTCTTTTAAAGCATTGTGCTATTAAATTATCATGATCTCGATTATTCGAAATTCAGTGACGCTAACGATTTTAATCAAGGATCTCAACATCTTTGGGGTACTTGGCTTTGTTAAAAATGAATTTAGCATCGGCCACTGTTGCATTCAGATTCAGGTTGCCAATTTTTACTTCTGTTACATTATTGCTTTTATCCAAAATTCTTGCTT
>CANBSW010000246.1 GCA_947372235.1 Chitinophagaceae bacterium
TAATAACCGAGTTAGAAAAAACAGATGTTTCGAGATTAGCTGCTACCGGATGGAAACCTGTTACACCGGTTTCTGTAAAAGCTGCGGATGGCAAAACAGAAATCTATGGTTTGGTATTTACACCAACCAATATGGATAAAAATAAAAAATATCCGGTGATCGATTATATCTATCCGGGTCCGCAGGGTGGTAGTGTTGGCAGCTGGGCATTCTCCGCTTCACGTGGCGATAACCAATCGCTTGCTGAGTTAGGTTTTATTGTGGTGATGATTGAAGGAACCAGTAACCCCAACCGCTCAAAATCTTACCATGATATGAATTATGGCAATATGGGCGAGAATACTTTACCTGATCAGATCACTGCTATCAAACAACTCTCACAAAGATTCCCGATCGATACAAACCGTGTGGGTATCTGGGGGCATTCCGGTGGTGGTTTTGCAACGGCATCTGCCATGTTCCGCTATCCTGATTTCTTTAAAGTAGGTATTTCAGAATCGGGTAACCACGAGAACAAAAATTATGAAGACGACTGGGGCGAGCGTTACAACGGATTAGTAGAAAACAGTAATTACGATGCTCAGGCTAACCAGAATATGGCCAAAAACCTAAAAGGAAAATTAATGCTGGCGCATGGTATGTTGGATAATAATGTACCACCATACAACACTTTACTCGTTGTTGAAGCCCTCGAAAAAGCCAACAAAAGCTTTGATCTCGTGATCTTCCCTAACAGCCCGCACGGCTACGGACAATACAGCCCCTACATGATGCGCCGTCGCTGGGATTATTTTGTAAAGAATTTATTGGGTGCAGAACCTCCGGTAGATTATCAGCTTAGACAACCTGCTGCTCCACGTTTTGGTGGGCAGTAGTTGAAGAATATTTTATATGATAAAGAGCCTGTAGATTTTGTTTACAGGCTCTTTTTATAGGGAGAAAAAATTGCCACAGATTTTCACAGATTTTTTTCTGTGTTAATCTGTGGCATCTGTGGCAAAAAAAATATCAGCTACTTAGTTCCTTCAACCCCAAACTTTAAACTCCAAACTCCAAACTCCAAACTTTTTCTATCCTTCAATCAACTTAGCAATCCCAAACGCACACCCCGCTGCTAATGCACCAATAAAGGCAACCTTCAACGCACCATTCAATGGATTGGTTCCGGTTAATTTGCTTTTAAAATAGCCAAATACAAACAAACAGATCAGGGTTACCAATGCTGAGATCTTTAACCCGGTAATCCCATCCTCCGCAAAAAAGTAAGGGCTCAGTGGAATCAATCCACCCACTATATAAGAGAACCCAATATTAAATGCACTTTTTCTCGCACGTTTAGGATCCGGTTTTTCCAGTCCCAGTTCATACTTCATCATAAAATCTGCCCAACGGTCCTTGTCTTTTACCAGTTCTTCTGTTGCTTCCATTTGTAAGTGTGGGCTTAATCCCAACCCTTCAAAGAACACCCGAACTTCCTCTCTTTCTACATCCGGTAAACGTTCTATTTCGTCATATTCCCTTCTCAATTCACTGGAATAGTGGTCCTGCTCGGTTTTACCAGCCAGGTAACCACCCAATCCCATCGCAATAGAACCCGCAGCAATTTCGGCGATACCGGCAATTACGATCAGGTGTACATCTTTCACGGCGCCGCTTAATCCGGCGGCCAGAGCAAAGGGAACGGTTAATCCGTCCGACATACCTATTACGATATCTGTTAATATCTCAGAACTGGTTAAATGTTCCTCGGTATGCGTGTGGCCATGTTTGTGGTCGTGGTGAAGATGCGTTTCCATAATGGTGAAGTTGGTTACTTGGTTTGCTAAAATAAACCTTTCCTGATAAAATACCCGCCGTTCTGTTTCGGTAATATCAGCTTGAAAAATCGTTTGTTAACATGGAGGTAACCTCGGGTTAACAATTCGGTAACATTGAAAAGTCACATTTGCACTGTAAAACAAATAAGAAAAGTATGTTTAAGAAATTGATTGCAGTTGTACAGATGATCGCCATCGTATTGATATCTGCAACAGCATTTGCCCAGGAAACTACCTCAACCTTAGGTGGACAGATCTCTGATCCCAAGGGCGTATTCGTAAGTGGAGTAGTGGTTACAGTGAAATATGAGCCAACCAATTTTGTGACCTCCACACAAACCAATAATAAAGGGATTTTTTACATTACTAACCTGAAACCGGGTGGTCCTTATACCATCAAATTTTCTTTTGTTGGATTTAAGGAGCAGGTTTTTTCTGATGTAAACCTTGGCCTGGGAAACAATCCCGATGTAAAAGTGGTATTAAAAGAAGCCACAAATCAACTTACTGAGGTTACCGTAACTGCTGCAGGTCGTAAAGCCATTGCTGGAAGTACAACCATTGGTAGCAGACAATTAACTACCATGCCTACACTGGGCAGAAGTTTGTCTGATTTTACCCGTTTAACTCCTCAGTCAAACAACAACTCTTTTGCAGGAAGTAATTTTCGCTATAACAATTTAACCATTGATGGTGCTATTAATAATGATGCATTTGGTTTTAGTAACTCTGCCGGTGGTGTAAGTGGTGGCGGACAATCTGGTGCTGCAGGATCTGGTACACGTACCAATCCTTACAGCCTCGATGTAATTCAGGAAGTACAGGTACAATTATCTCCCTACGATGTTAAGATCGGAAACTTTACCGGTGGTAGTGTGAACGCTGTTACCAAAAGCGGAAGTAACGATTTTCATGGTTCTATTTATTCTTATGGAAGAAACCAGGCATTGGTTGGTAAAAGTGTTGATGGAACCAAATCTAAAATAGGTGCCGATTTTTATGATTACCAATATGGTGCAACCATTGGCGGACCAATCATTAAAAACAAAGCATTCTTTATATTGAATTATGAGCATACCGACAGACAGGAACCAAGTACGTACAATATTGGTGATCCCGGTGCTGCCATTACTTTAACAGAAGCGCAGCAGATCGTTACTAAATTACAAACCCAATATGGATATGATCCCGGAAGTTATTTGGGAGCTTATAAAGTATTTACCAAGAGTGATAAATTATTCGGAAGACTGGATTTCAACCTTGATAAAAGAAACACCTTAACCATTCGCGGTATCTATACCAATGGTTCAGGAAATAACCTGGAAAGATCATCCAACAATTTCCAGTTTGGATCTACCGATTTTACCCAGTACACAAAAAATCTGAATCTTACTTCTGAATTTAAAACCAAATTCAGTAACAATGTAAGCAATCAGTTGATGGTGAGTTATATCAATGTGCATGAATACAGAGACTTTCCAAACAAATTAGCTCCATATATTGATATTGATAATGGTCGTATCACTTTAGGAACCTGGAGAGAAGCTTCCATTTACAATTTGAAGCAACAGACTTTTGAAGTGAGTGATAATGTTACCGTAACAACCGGTATCAACAAATTCACTTTTGGAACACATAATGAGTTCTACAAATTGTCTTACGGATTCATCAACTCCTTTAACGGAAGATGGGAATACTCAAGAGGTTTGGCCAGTTTCTTAGCTGATAACCCAAGCCGTATCCGTGGTGCATTCAT
>CANBSW010000247.1 GCA_947372235.1 Chitinophagaceae bacterium
CATTCACCGATCCGATATGGAAAAAGAAAGTGGGATGGGAAGAGAAAGATGTTTTTAATCCTGCTATAGTAGTAAAAGATGGGAAGGTGTTTATGTTGTATCGTGCACAGGATAAAGTAGGATTACCAGGCGGTACATCAAGAATTGGATTGGCCGTGAGTTCTGATGGTTTGCATTTTACCAGAAATTCGGAACCCGTTTTTTTTCCGGATAATGATGCTTTCAAAAAATATGAATGGCAGGGTGGATGTGAGGATCCTAGAATCGTAGAAGATACAAACGGAGTTTATTATATGACATATACTGCGTATGATGGCAAAACGGCTCGTTTGTTGATTGCTACTTCAAAAGACTTACTTCACTGGACAAAATTTGGCCCCGTATTCACTGATGCTTACAAAGGAAAATACATCGATAAATGGTCAAAATCAGGCAGCATTGTTTCTAAATACCAAAATGGAAAAATTGTAGCGCAAAAGATCAATGGAAAGTATTGGATGTATTGGGGTGATCAGTTTATATGGGCAGCAACATCTGATGATCTGATCCATTGGGTTCCTGTTGAAATGGAGTCTGGAGAAAAACCGCCGATTCCATTAAAAGGTGAAGGGTTGAATATGCCTGATCTGAAAATAATTATAGGAACACGCAATAAGAAATTTGACAGTGATCTGGTAGAATCAGGTCCGCCAGCCATGATTACGGATGATGGAATTCTATTGATCTATAACAGTCGTAATATTCCTGCAATAGGGGATACCAGTCTTGCGGAAGGAACTTATGCTGCCGGACAGGTATTGATTGATAAAAAGGATCCCACTAAAGTGATCAAACGATTGAAAAGAAACTTTATGCAACCGGATAGAGCCTATGAATTAACCGGCCAGGTAAACCGTGTTTGTTTTGTGGAAGGACTGGCACAGTTTCACAACAAATGGTTTCTGTATTATGGAACAGCGGATTCGAAGATTGCGGTGGCGGTGAGGGGTAGTAATTAAGAATTAGAAATTAGAAATTAAAAATTGGGGATTGATTTGTTTTGAAGTGTTTTTTGATTTCCATTAATAGGTAATCAATATCTTCAAATACCCATTTATTCTCAAAACGTATTACTTTTATTTTGAACTGTTGAAATATTCCGTTCTGTTGAAATCATGTTGGATGCCTTCTTCCCAAAAATGATCTGCTCCATCAAGTTCGATAACCAGTTTTTCTGCAGGACAGTAGAAATCAACTATGTAATGGCCAATACTTTGTTGCCTTCTGAATTTTCTGCCTTCTAATTGTTTTTGTTTGAGGTATGTCCATAAAATAGCTTCTGCAGAAGTGCTGTTGTTGCGAAGTTTTTTTCGGAATTGTTTTAGTTCCGGTTTGTTGTGAATGCGTTTGTTTTGCATTCATCGAAAGTAGAATTAAGCCAATTATTTTTCGATTGTATAAGCATGAATTAATACGCCGTATTTATACGCATAAAATAAGATTGAAAAAATTTCCCCTCCTGTTGCGCAGCAATAGGAGGGGTGCCCCAGCGGCTTAGCGAAGGGCGGGGTGGTTAAAGGGTTTTACAAAAACATAATCTCCTTCCCGAAAATTCAGTAAAACATTTTTAAGTAGTAATCCTAATAACCACCCCTGATTATTTCTGGCGAAATAATCGTCCCCTCCTTGAAAAGGTGGGGAAATTTAATTTCATGCGAGCATGATTAACAATTTTGTAACGCTTGCAGAATATCATTTAAAATATCTTCTCTATGCTCCAAGCCCACACTGATCCTGATCAATCCCGGTGTAATATTTACCGCCTGCCTTTCAGCTTCGCTTAGTTTTGCATGAGTGGTACTTGCCGGGTGAGATGCAATACTCCTCGTATCTCCCAAATTGGCTGTGAGGGAAAGCATTTTTAGATTATTTAGAAAGTTTCTCCCGGCTTCCAATCCACCTTTTAATTCAAAGCATACAATGCCACCGCCATTTTGCATTTGTTTGATGGCAATGTTATGATGCGGGTGACTTGGTAAGAACGGATAACGTAAAGAAGCAATTTTCTCATGCTTCTCCAATGATTGTGCAATGAATAAAGCATTGGATGCATGGCGCTCCATTCGTACATCCAGGGTTTCTAAACTCTTACTTAATACCCAAGCATTGAAAGGAGAAAGTGCAGGCCCGGTACTTCTGCAGAATAAATAAATTTCTTTGATCAGGTCTTTTCTTCCTACTACTACACCGCCTAATACACGGCCCTGTCCGTCTAACCATTTTGTAGCTGAGTGTACTACCAGGTCTGCACCAAACTGCATGGGTTGTTGGTTTACAGGAGTTGCAAAACAATTGTCAACATTTAAAATGATCTTATATTTTTTGGCAATTCTACCGATCATTTCCAGATCCAAAATATCGAGCCCCGGATTGGTGGGTGTTTCGAGATAGATCATTTTTGTGTTTGGCCTGATGGCCGCTTCCCAATCTGCTTCGGTAGCATTGGCACTGAGATATGAATACTCAATGCCAAACTTGGGTAAATATTTTGCGATCACTGTATGTGTACTTCCAAAGATGGCATTACAGGAAAGCAAATGATCTCCTTGCTTCAGTAAAGCCATAAATGATCCAAACACAGCACTCATGCCTGATGCAGTTGCATAACCGGCTTCGGCACCTTCCAGTGCACACATCTTATCAATGAATTCCTGAACACCGGGATTGCTGAACCGGCTGTAAATATTATCATCCGATTCATCTGCAAAAGCAGCACGCATATCTTCCGCATTATCAAAACAAAAACTACTGGTCAGAAACATGGGTGTAGAATGTTCCATTTCATTGGTACGCTCTGTCTGTATGCGAATTGCTGAAGTTTGTTTATGTGTAGCCATGGTTTGAATTTTGAATAACTGAATATTATTTTGCGAATTTGCGGATTACGAATTTGCGGATTCTTTGTTTTATTAAATTCTTTAATCCGCCAATCCGTAATTCGTCAATCCTTTAATGATTAATCACTTCTACCTCCCAATCAATTGTACAACCCGCAGCGCGAAGTGTAGCTGCTACCGAACAATATTTATCAAGTGATAGTGCACATGCTTTTTCTGCTTTCTCTGCGTCAACCTTTCCGGTAAATTGAAAATGAATATGAATATGTTTCCACAAAGAAGGTTCTTTACCATCTTCACGTTCACCATCTATTACCATTTTAAAATCAGTTACTTCCTGGCGTTGTTTTTTGAGGATAGAAATAATATCAACTCCACTGCATCCGCCCAAACCGGATAAAAGGGTTTGCATAGGACGAATTCCCGAGTTATGCCCGCCTATTGCCTCTGCCGCATCCATCCGAAGCGAATGATTGTTAGTATCGGTTGCTTCAAAAGCATAGTCATTATCCACCCTTTTTATCTCAATTCTTGCCATTTCACAAAGATTTATGCAAATGTAATTTAACCATACCCTTATTTTGCTACTGAATTGCGGAATATCTAATTATGGACTACTTCGACTACGGATCAGATT
>CANBSW010000248.1 GCA_947372235.1 Chitinophagaceae bacterium
GTATATGGAGGATTCAAGCGACTGCTGTTTGGCAGATACAATTTGGGCGGTATTGATCTCAGGCTGGAACAGGCATTCAATTATAACCAGACGAACAGCAGTTCGCAGGTAAGTGATTTCGACAGTTCGGCAAAAAAATATACTGCCAATAATAACCTTACTAATGAGAATAACAAGAAAACGATCAGTTATGTTCCCGCTTTGTCTGTATCAAAATCATTTTCAAGAAACAGGTCTTCTGCTTTCAGGAGTATCAACCTGCAGGCAAAATTCATGGAAGATATCCGATCGGAAAAAAATGTTTCTACCATTGCCTGGCGCAATATGGACAGGGTATTCCGTTTTTTCAGGTATGAAGCAGGGCTTAATTTTAATACTTTCAATCCTAAGAAAAAAAATTATAACGCTTCGCTTAACTACAGCAAGAATTTCGAATATCCCTCCATCGATGCATTATACACCATCGTAGATGATATCAATGCCTATAGTATAACGGTTGGTAACCCTGCGCTTAAAAACAGCGTTAACCATAACCTGAATCTGAATGGCAGTTTTAATACTCAGAACCAGCAATCGCCCTATGCGGTTAATGCGAATATAAATGCAGGGTATAACCTGTCTGAGAACCCGGTAACAGACAGTGTGATCAATGCGCCATCCGGCAAAAGAACTTCGTATTATATCAATGCCGACAGAAGCAAAGACCTGTATATGAATTACAGCATGAATATTTCAAAACGGATGAAGAAGAACACGCTGCAGCTGATGTATAACGGAAGCTTTAACTCGGGCAACCAGCCCAATTATATCGACGGGATCTATAACCTCAGTAAAAGTTCCCGCCTGTCAAACCAGCTCTCGCTGCGGTTTTCCCTTGCTACTATTCTGGTAGTGAGTATCGCAGAAAGGCTGGAGTATAACCAGGTAGGACAAACCGTAACCAAACTCAATAATTTTACGAACAGCAGTAACACTACCAATATCAGTATGAACCTCAACTACCCGAAAGATGTAAGCTTTGGCAGTACCCTGGATCATATCAACAACTCCAGTCTGGATAAACCCACTATCCTCTGGAATGCCTTTGCCACCTGCCGCATTATGAAGCAACAGGGAGAGCTAAAGCTGGCTGCCATGGATATACTGAAACAATACCGAAATATCTCCAACAGCGTAGGCGCTTATGGAACTTCAACAAATATCACCAATGGCCTGCAGCAGTATTTCATGCTAACTTTTGCATATTATCCGAGGAAGTTTGGGAAGAAGGCGGGGGAGGTTAGGGGGGAATAGGGTTAACCCGGGATAAATAATAATGAAAAGTGGATTTTAGAATGTGATGTAAAAATCCAGTTGCATTATGACAGAATAAACGTATCTCAATTTACGATTTGCGATTTGCGAATCGTAAATTATTGCCTATCTTTGAAGAAAATACAATAAATGAAACCACATAAAGGGATGAGACCACACGACATCGCTGTCCTGCTGAAAATTATCGCATTGGGGCAGCAAGAGTGGATGAATAAGGACCTGGCTTCGGAACTACATATCAGTCCATCTGAAATCACAGAATCACTGTCACGTTCTCAATTTGCCGGTCTGATCAATGCATCAAGGAAAAAAGTGTTTGTTTCTGCGCTGGAAGACTTCCTTGTTTTTGGTCTTAAAGTAGTTTTCCCTGTTCAACCGGGGGCAATGGTGAAAGGGATGGCCACTGCGCATGCCGCACCGGTTTTAAAAAAATATTTTTCATCGAAAGAAATATATGTCTGGCCGGATGCTAATGGTAAAGAACGTGGCATGATGATAGAACCACTATATCCAGGGGCTGTTGAGGCCGCAAAACATGACCCTGTTTTTTATGATTTACTCGCCATCTGCGATGCATTCAGGATAGGAAAAGTAAGGGAGATAGAAAAAGCAAAAGAACAATTTGAAAAAATAGCAAAATCAAAGAACAATGTCGCAGCACACTAATATAGTTCGTATAAAAGCAATTGCAGGTTTACTTGAGCAATTAAAGGAAGATGTTGTATTTGTTGGGGGTGCAGCAGTTTCTTTATATGCAGATACAATTGCTGCAGAAGCCCGGCCCACCGATGATGTTGACGTAATAATTGAATTAGTATCGTATCGTGGCTATGCAGCGTTGGATGAAAAATTAAGAGCCGCAGGATTTTTAAACGATGCGGAATCCGGCGTGATCTGCAGGTACCAGATACAAGGAATCACAGTTGATATCATGCCAACTCACCCGGAAGTGCTTGGATTCAGCAACAAATGGTATCCGGCCGGATTCAAAGAAGCGATTTCAATTAAACTGGATGACAGGAATGTCAAGATCTTTTCATTGCCTTTTTTCATCGCGTCTAAACTGGAAGCTTTCAAAAGCCGGGGTAAGAGTAATTACCTTTTTAGCAGTGATTTTGAAGATATCGTATATGTATTGGAAAACAATTCTCAGGCTCAGGAATTATTACTTAATGCAAGCCCCGAAGTACTTTCCTATTTAAAGGATGCTTTCGCAGAAATGCTGGCTGATCCGGATTTCGAAGAAGGGCTAACGGCACATTTGGAACCTAATACTTCTGCTCAGCAGTTTATTAAAATAGAAACCATGCTGAAAGCTGTGGTAGGATAAAAGGGAAAAAAAAGATCGATTGCTTTTGTCACGGCACGGTATCACCACAAAAGAAATAGCAGCATTCTTACTCTAAACCATTACCCTGCCACAACAAAGAGAAGCGTGTTGCCTGCCGGGTCAGCTGATGCGAGACCCGTTGGCGAAAACAAGTAAAGTTTCCAGTAAATGCAGCATAAAGTTTGATAATTTTAAAAGTCAACATTATGCCTGCTATGAAAAAATTCATTTTCCTACCTCTGTTCCTCTTGCAAACAGCTCTTATGGCTCAGGTGCCGGTTATCACCTACCCAATTGATTCCGCATCAGTAGAACACAAAGGCATACCTAAAGGAGAGATCATTAAACTGGTTTTTAATCAATCAAAAATATTTCCGGGAACCACACGCGATTACTGGATCTATGTTCCCGCTCAATACAAGGCAGATCAACCCGCCTGTGTGTATGTGAACCAGGATGGCATTCAATGGAAAGCGCCTACTGTTTTTGATAACCTGATCGCCGCCAAAGAAATGCCCATAACTATTGGTGTATTTGTAACACCGGGGCGTGTACATGCAACTGATACAGCCCATAGCCAGGATCGGTTTAACCGCAGTTTTGAGTTTGATGCCTTAGGGGATGCTTATGCAAGATTTTTACTGGAAGAAATTTTACCTGAGGTAGAAAAACAAAAAACAAGTGATGGCCGCGTTATTCGCTTATCAAAGAACGGGAACGACAGGGCCATTGGCGGCTCCAGCACCGGTGCCATTGCTTCCTTTACTGCAGCCTGGGAAAAACCCAATGAATTCTCGCGTGTATTCAGTTCCATTGGAACCTATGTGGG
>CANBSW010000249.1 GCA_947372235.1 Chitinophagaceae bacterium
GTGATATTTTTTGGTTAGGGGGCTGATTTGGGGAGCTTTTGTGAATGATGAATGGTGAATGGTGAATATTGCAAACGTTGGATGTTGATAATTAAATGATTTGTGGTATGCTGTATTTGCGGTTTTGTGAGGTTTATTAGTAAAAAAAAATGCTTCTGAGTATGATTCAGAAGCATTTTTTGGGGTAGCCGGTACGGGAATCGAACCCGTCTTTGCCCCGTGAAAGGGGGCTGTCCTAACCGATAGACGAACCGGCCGTTTTATTTATCGGGTTGCAAAAATAGGCTCATGACCCTTTTCTGCCAAAACATTTTTAAGATTTACCGGAATTAAATTGTTTTTGAGCAAGTTGGGGTCTGTAAACCAGTGTGTATCGGGTTTTACAGAATCAGGGACAATGCCAGAACGCCCAATAATCCTGTGATAGAGACGAGTGTATCCATTACAGACCAGGTTTTGATCGTGTTTTTCAGGCTTAGCTGGAAATATTCTTTGAATAGCCAGAATCCGGTATCATTTACATGTGAGAACATCATGCTTCCGGCTCCGATACTAAGCACCATCAAATTGGGATTTACAGGTGATGTTAGCATAATGGGTGCTATAAAACCAGCAGTGGTAATTCCGGAAACGGTGGAGGAGCCTACACAAACCCGGATAATGGCCGCAATTGCCCAGCCCAATATATATGGATTGAGGTGAGATTGCTGCAGTTGGGTGGCGATGATCTGAGAAACACCTCCATCGGTAAGAATCTGTTTTAATGCCCCTGCTCCTCCAAAAATTAAAATAATGGAAGAGACCTCTTTAACGGCTTCGATAAAATGTTGATTGATCTCAGTTTTTTTGTGATGTTTAAGGATTCCCAGAGAGAATAAGGAAACCAGAACGGTAATAGACAGGCTTACCGTAGCATCTCCTGTAAATAAAAAGAACTGTTTCACAAACCCTTCGGGTAAGAAAGGGGGAAGCAATGCACCCAATGCGATTAACCCAATGGGCAATAGTATTGTGGTAAAACAGAGATAAGCCGGAGGTAATTTATCTGCATCAACAGGTGGAGCTACAAAAGAAAGATTGGGGATTGTTTTGTATCCTTTTACGGTGGCTCCGAATAATGCACCGGAAATTAATATGGCGGGAATGGAAATGAGGATGCCGTAGAACAGGGTCAGTCCCATATCAGCATTCAATTGTTTAACGAGGAATAGAGGGGCAGGATGCGGTGGTAAATATCCCTGCGTTACAGATAAGGAAGCCAATAATGGTAAACTTACATAAACAGCAGACAGATCATTGCGATAAGCTACTGTAATCGCAATTGGAACCAGCAGCATAAATCCAACAGAATAAAACAGGGGTAGACCTACCAGAAAACCTGTGATCATGAAAGCCCAGCGGATATGTTTTACGCCCACCCATTCTATCATTTTTGTTGAGATCTGTTGTGCGGCACCACTGATACCAATCAGTTTGCCGAGCATAGCTCCCAATGCAATGATGGGAATTAAGGAACCCAATGTACTTCCGATGCCATTTTGAAATGATTTCATCAATTGTTCCGGCTTCATGCCTAAAAACAAACCAAGTGCCAGGGTTACAATGAGAAATGCAAGAAAAGTATGTATACGAACATAGGAAATCAATGCAACCAATAATACAATCCCAATAATTACGTACAATATTTCCATGCAAATAAGAATTGATTTTTTGCAATAGTTGTATTCAGATCAACTATTTGGTGTTTTCTAAAAGTGCTGCTGCACACCACAGAATTGGTGCCTGACCGTGCAGATCGCCAAGGTTCTTTTTTCTATCCAGATAATATTGATGACTGTTGAGTTTATTAGTACCCTCGCAAACGTCTTTTATTGCATAGCTCTCATCAAAATAGGTAACCAGTTGTATCCATGCTTTTCGTGCAGCGGCGCCAAAGGTTTTTCCGTTTAACCATCCATTTTTTACTCCAACAATAAATGCATAAGTAAACATTCCGGTAGAAGAAGTTTCGGGCCATGCATTGGGGTCATCTATCAGTTGATGCCACATACCTTTTGCATCCTGGTATTGTAAAAGGCTGTTCATCATTTTCAGATAACCTTCCATGATGCGTTTTCTATCAGGATGATTTTGGGGAAGTACTTTAAGCAGGTCGGCCATTCCTACTGCCATCCAGCCATCTCCCCTGCCCCAGTAAAACGGCACATCGGGAGCATGATAGAATAAGCCATTTTCGTTTTGTAATTTATCCAGATAAGCAATGGTTTCCATAGCAGCCCTGTTGATATATTTTTTATCCCCTGTTGCGATATATGCTTTCGATTGCAAGGCTGTGATCATAAACATATCATCTATCCAAAAACGTGTTTGCCAGCTTAGCCCGGATTCGTACCATGTTTTTACTTCGGGAGTTAATTTTGTCAATTCATCGGAACTAAGTTTTTTAAATTGCTCATCAGCGAAATATACACCCTGTTTTAAAAATTTTTCATCTTTTGATTGCGCATAAGCTGAAAAAGGAATGATACCATATACACTGTTATCCACATGATTAGGAAGGGGAACCAATTTGGTTTCTTCATTAAATAATTTCTCTGTTTTTGTAAGCAGTTTGGCAGACAGTTCTTTATCTGCAGAAGCAGCAGCAAATTTAAATGCCCCAAACCATGCACAGACATCAGGATAAGTTATAAAAGGAGGGTCTGTTTGTGGACGAAGAATACCCCAAAAAGTATGTGGAGTTATCATAAATTTTTCTGCTACTTTTTTCCCTATCTCGGCGGGGGATGCCTCTTTCGGGAAATTTTTGAAATACTGACCTGATTGACTGTAGCTTACTGAAAAACCAAAACAAATGGCCAATATAGTAGATGACCTGAGCAGAAGATTTCTTTTCATGGCAATAATTGATTGTCTTATTTTGTTCTTATCTCAATCTTTTAAAAAGGCATCTCTTTTTAAAAGATCAGAATTTAAAACCCAAGCCAACCCTGGTTTTGAAGATAATAAAAGATTGGAGTTTAACAATGTACTTTTTACAAAAAAGTAATTTCAACTATTTAGAGAGTAGCCTAAGCTGATTTTGAAATCGGTAAATTAGCAGCCAATATAATTATTGCCAATAGAATGGAACAGGATACCGAATGGGGATGAATCATATTATGATCCATCCCTATTTATCTATGAAAAAGCAAAAAAACTAATTCAATAACTATTTTTGACTACATCACTTATTTTGTTTGTGCAGAAATAACTGCATCAAATGGTTTGATGGTATAAGCATAGCTATATTTCTTATCCAGTAATCTGTATTGCTCATGCGGCAAAGCCCCCCAGCTGTTATCGCCCCCTACTCCCCTTTGTTTCAGGTCTACATGAAGGGTGACAAAATTTCTTTTTTTGATATCTGTTGGATGTTGTTGTTTTTTGGTGAGTCCGGGATCAAAATCCTCA
>CANBSW010000250.1 GCA_947372235.1 Chitinophagaceae bacterium
TCTATTGATGATGACAAAGAAGCCTGGCGAAAAAATGTTCAGAAAAGAAATGCAACCGGTCTTCAATGGATCATTGACAGAGCAAAATTGAATGCTTATAATATAATCAGTATCCCCCGATCGATTTTAGTGGATACAAATTTTCATATAGTGGAAATGAATGCGGCTTTGCCCTCTTCCAAAAAAATAATTGATACCATCAATAGCTTGTTAAAATAAGTTCTCATACATAAAAATATTTTGAAATTATCAATGACTTTTCTTTGTAGTAAAGATGGCAAGTGAATAAATACGCAGCGCTTTGAAATTACTGGAGGTGTACATATTCAAACTCCTGATCAATTTCCTGCACGGCTGGCTTCATTTTCGGCACTTCCCACTTTCCTTTTCTCGGCGGTGCCGGACTGTTTGCCAAAACTATAGGTGAATGATGCAATAAGGGTTTGGTTATGAAACTTATTGGCATAATGCGCTATTACATTGGGTACATTGGTAATAAAACCGATTGAAGTATTTGTATTAAAGATATCACGGGCAGCGAGTTTAATGGTTGCTTTGTTATTCCAGCATTTCTTTTGCAAACCAATATTCAATTGCCCGAATGCGATTTTATCGAACTGCGCCTGTTGTCGCGGTGAGCAATAGAACCCACCCATTTCGGCACTCCATCCATTACCCATTGTAAATTGATTGTTTATCTGCGCAAAAATATATGGACTCTTTGTTTGTATGTATCCGCTGTACAACTGACCACTGTATACCTGGTAATTAAACAGATCGGAATAGGTGTTGAACGTCCACCATTTTGCAGGGTGAAGTGTAAGGTTGAGACTGAGCACCAGGTAATCCCATTTGCCAATATTGCCGTTGCGGCTGATAAAAACACTGCCGTTCTGTTCAATGGTTTCAATCTGAACATCCGAAGTGTGTATGTATTGGGCACTGATGGTGAAGATATTTTTATGTGTAAACGCTAATTTAAAATCGTTGGAGAACTGTGGCCGTAAAAAAGGATTACCGGAGAACGATGTGAATTTGTCAAGGATAAAAACAAAAGGATTTAGATCCTGGTAATTGGGTCTGTCGATGCGCCGGCCATAAGACAGGTTTAGTAAATCATTTCCTGCCGAATCCAGTTTATAGGAAATAAATGCTGTGGGAAACAGGCTGGTATATTGTTTGGTGAAAGCCGAATCGGGTTTATAAATATTTCCCAACTGATGTCCGTTCCCGTTTGTGTTTTCTGCACGCAATCCCATCTGGATAGAGATGCGCCTGAATTCTTTATTGAAGTTCAGATAAGTTGCATTGATATTCTCCTTGTAAATAAAGTGGTTGGTATTGTTGTAGTCAATACTGTTCACACCATTAACCAGATTAAAATATTTCGCTTCATTATCTGAAGTCACATAACTGGATTTGAGCCCGGCTTCCATTTTTACTTTTCCGGTTAAAGCCCAGGCGTAGTCAATTTTGGCAGCATAAATAGAAATATTTGATGGTAACTGCGCTGTGATCTGTTGGCTGCTCTTTAAACCTCCACCTGCTGAATAAGTGCTGCTTGGGAATGATTGATCAGCACTTGAGGAATAGTGTATATAATCCATATCAAAATTCAACACTTTACCCGAACTGTCGTATTTGTGTGTGTAGTTTAAGTTGATACCATTCTTTTTAAAAAAACCGGTGCTGGTATTATTTGCTACAATAGAAGAGTCTAACAATGCAGAAGCATTGTAAACATTACTATAGGTGGGTCGGGACTCGTTCCTGTTTGAAACAGAACCTGTGTATACCATACCCCAGGTGGTTTTAGGAGATATATAATGATCAAAACCGATCTTGATATTCGGACTCCTGTTCACCTGTGTGAAATAATTCGTTTGTTTGAAATCGCTGCTGAGATGTCCACCTGCATCAAAATAGGCGCGGTCGATCTCAAGATTCCTGAAATTCTTCTGTATGCTGTAACCGGTATTTAAAAACAAATTCACCTTACCCGTATAGTAGTTAAGGTTTGCACTCTCATTAGTACGCGCATACACTGATTGACCAAAACTTGCCGAAACAGATCCGTTGAACCCTTTGGCTTTCGATTTTTTTGTTTTGATGTTAATTACACCACCGTTACCTGAGGCATCATATTTAGCGGGAGGATTATCCATCAATTCAATTTTATCAAGTGCTGAAGAAGGCAGTGATCTGAGATAATTTGCAAGATCTGAAGCAGATAAATAAGTAGGCTTGTCATCAATCATAATTAAAACACCCGCTTTTCCTTTCAATGTAATGCCACCGTTTTCATCAACCATTACACCCGGTGTTTTTTCCAATACTTCCAGTGCATTGGAGCCGGTATTAGATATCATTGCATCCACATTTACAACAGTCCGGTCAATTTTCTGTTCTATAAAATTTTTATTGGCAACAACTGTTACAGATGCCAGTTCCGAAGCCTCCGCATTTTGTAATATAAATACGGGAAGCATATTATTTTTTGATCCTGCTAAAATATCTGTGCTATAATATTTTTTATATCCAACAGCTGTAACAACTATCCGGTAATTACCTTCTTGTAGTGATGTAAACAAGAACTTACCACCTTCATCACTAAGGGTTGTTTTACTAACCAAAGAATCTTTTTTGTTTATTAAACTGACAGATGCGGTGGCTATTGGTTTTTTATCGGTACTCATTAATTGCCCACTGATACCAGGTAAAGCTTGTGCATAAAGAGAGCAGGTATTAAATAAAATGATCAGAATAATGATACCCGGTAATGCTTTCTTGCTCATGAATCCGTTTTTTTAGTGAAAACGGAGGTTTTAAGAAAAGGTTACGGTTTACTGTTATTTATTTTCTGTTATCGAAAGATGTTATGCAAGAGGCAAATAGAGGATTCTTCGCAAATGTCTTACGCAGTGGCCTTTCGATTTAGAATAAGTAATGATGAATATGTGTACAAATGCTGTTGAGAAAATACGATGTTTTATTAGTTAATATTTATAAAGTAGCATGCAATTAGTATTACTTCTGATGATTTTATTTGTAGTGATGTGTATCAATTCAAACCGCGAAGTCCCCGTTGGGAGACATTCGCGGAGAACACTCCACATTTTATTCATTAGCTTTTGATTTAAGACGGGCACTTTGCGAAGAAGTAAAAAATATGTAGACAGGACATAGATATTATTTCTACCAAATAGGGCCAAAAAAATCCCCCTGAAATAATCAGAGGGATTTTATTTTATAAAAACTACTTCAATTACAATGTCTTCAACACATCATTCATACTCCTCACTGCATCAGCACTCTTATTAAATGCTGCCTGCTCATCTGCATTCAATCCAAAGTCAAGAATCTTTTCCCAACCATTCTTTCCAATCACCACAGGAACGCCTA
>CANBSW010000251.1 GCA_947372235.1 Chitinophagaceae bacterium
TACAACCTCCCATCCCTAATCTCCACCACCACATTAGGATCCAATAAAGTAGACGTATCCCCCAGATTCTCTGTTTCTCCTTCTGCTATTTTGCGCAGAATGCGGCGCATAATTTTTCCGCTGCGGGTTTTTGGGAGGCCGCTTACAAATTGTATTTTATCAGGTTTGGCAATGGCACCAATTACACGGGTTACGGTTTGCAGTAAATCCTTACGTATCAGTTCGGCAGTGCCGTGTGTGTCTTGTCCGTGAGAGCCGCTGTAAATTACAAATGCATAAATGCCTTGTCCTTTAATATCATGCGGATAACCAACTACGGCACTTTCTACAACGCCGGCATGCATATTAATCGCATTCTCTACTTCGGCAGTACCAATACGGTGACCGCTTACATTCAATACATCATCCACACGGCCGGTGATTCTGTAAAAACCATTTTTATCGCGCAGCGCACCATCGCCTGTAAAATACATATTGGGGTAAGTGGCAAAATAATTGGTACGGCATCTTTCATGATCGCCATATGTAGTTCGTAAAATACCGGGCCATGGCGATTTGATACAGAGATTACCCGAAACCGTTTCATCGCCTTCGGCAATCACTTCTTTTCCGTTCTCATCTACCAAAACCATTTCTAATCCGGGCATAGGCAGGGTTGCCCAGCTGGGTACCGCAGGTGTTACACCGGCAAGATTGCTAATCAAACATCCTCCCGTTTCTGTTTGCCACCAGGTATCTACTATAGGGCATTTTTTCTTTCCTACATTTTCATCGTACCAATGCCAGGCTTCTTCATTAATAGGTTCCCCTACGGTGCCGAGAATTTGTAAGGAGTTTAAATGTTTATCCTGCAATGGTCCCAAACCAAAACCCATTAAACTGCGGATGGCAGTGGGTGCCGTATAAAAAATATTTACTTTGAATTTGTCAATAATATCCCAGAACCTTCCTGCATCAGGAAATGTTGGTACGCCTTCAAATATTAATGAAGTTGCTCCTGCACTTAATGGCCCGTATAAAATATAACTGTGCCCGGTGATCCATCCAATATCGGCGGTACAAAAATGCACCTGTCCTTCTTTGTATTGAAACACGTTTACAAAAGTATAATTGGTATACACCATATAACCGCCGCAGGTATGCACCACACCTTTGGGTTTACCCGTAGAGCCGGAAGTATATAAAATGAACAAGGGATCTTCTGCATCCATTTCTTCTGCTTCAATAAATATGAGGCCCTGTTCTTCGGCGTGTTTCATTTCTTCTTCCCACCAGATATCACGTCCTTTTAACATTGAAACGGGAGTGCGTGTGCGGGTACAAACGATTACTTTTTTAATAGTTCTGTTACCAATCAATGCATCATCAATCACACTCTTCAATGGAATGTCTTTGGCACCACGGTAAGCACCATCGCAGGTAACAATGTATTCCGCCTGTGCATCGTATAAACGGTCGGCAATACTTTGTGCAGAAAATCCGCCGAATACCACACTATGTATGGCACCAATTCTTGCACAAGCCAAAACAGCAATGGCCAGTTCGGGTATCATCCCCATATAAATACAAACACGATCCCCTTTTTTAACACCGTTATTTTTTAAAACGTGGGCAAACAGACAAACCTTTTCCAATAATTTTTTATAAGTAAGAATGCGGTGTTGTTCATCAGGTGCATTGGGTTCGAAAATTAACGCAGGTTGATTGCCGCGGGTTTCTATATGCCTGTCTAAACAATTCTCTGTAATATTCAGTTTGCCACCTTTAAACCATTCTATTTTTGGCTCGGTAAAATTCCATTCCAATGCAGTGTCCCATTTTTTGCGCCAGGTAAAATGTTCGGCAATGGATGCCCAGAATGCGCCGGGGTTTTCAATACTCTTCCTGTAAACTTCCTTGTACTCTTCAAAAGACTGGATCTGGTAGGGGTAAGACATGGCTTGCTGTTATTTTGAAAGGTTGAAGATACGGCAGGATGATGAAAATTGTGAGTAGTGAGTAGTCAGTTGTGAGTAGAAGCTATCAAACTGCGCCTTTGCGCCTTGGCGTGCAAATTTTTCTCGCAAAGGCGCAAAGGCGCGGTTTGTTGATGAGTATGGAAAAGAACTATCAGTTGTAAGTTTATAATCATCAAAATATTCACTATTAACAATTCACCACTCACCACTCACTAAATTCACGCTTCCCTTGTTTAAATGCTCTCTTTAACGTAAGTTGACATCGATTTAATTGCTTATGAAAGAAACAAAAGGTATCTGGAAAGTGATCGGCGCATCATCGCTCGGCACTTTAATTGAATGGTATGATTTTTACATTTTTGGTAGCCTGGCAACGGTGCTGGCTAATCAGTTCTTCCCTAAAACCAATCCCACAGCAGCTTTGCTGTCAACACTGGCCACATTTGCGGCAGGGTTTATTGTGCGCCCATTTGGTGCATTGGTGTTTGGAAGATTGGGAGATCTGATCGGTCGTAAACATACCTTCCTCTTAACATTGGTATTGATGGGCGGCTCTACATTTGCCATCGGATTGATACCCAGTTTCGAAAGTATTGGATATGCGGCACCTATATTAGTATTAGTGCTTCGTTTATTACAAGGTCTTGCACTGGGTGGTGAATATGGTGGTGCTGCAACATATGTAGCAGAACATTCGCCTGAACATCGCCGTGGATATTTCACATCGTGGATACAAACCACTGCAACACTGGGTTTGTTTGTTTCATTAGGAGTGATCTTGTTAACGCGTCATAGTCTGGATATCGATCAGGCAAAATCAATCGCCAAGTTTAATGATTGGGGATGGCGTGTTCCGTTTCTCGTTTCAATAATACTCGTTGTCGTATCTATCTATATCCGTTTAAAAATGAAGGAATCTCCTTTGTTCGAAAAACTGAAATCAGAAGGTACACGTTCAGTAAATCCGTTGAAAGAAAGCTTCGGGCATAAATCGAATCTGAAAATGGTGTTGCTGGCATTGTTTGGCGCCACCATGGGACAAGGTGTTGTTTGGTACACGGGACAATTTTATGCGCAATCATTTATAGAAAATGTTTGTAAGATAGATTTTGATCAATCGCGAACGATCATCATCTGGGCCATTTTATTTGGTACGCCATTCTTTGTGGTGTTCGGTAGCTGGAGCGATAAGATCGGCAGAAAATGGATCATGCTAACAGGAATGTTACTGGCCATTGTTAGTTATCAATTTCTATTCACACAATTATTAGACTTATCTGATAACAAAACAAAAACAGAACTGGTAGATGCCAAGCAGATTAAAACTACCCGTGTACCTATTGCCAATACTGCTGATACACTCAGAACCGTTGTGAACAAACATTATTATGCGGATGGAATGATCTTGTCAGAAACTACAAAAGATACGGTGTATGGCATGCC
>CANBSW010000252.1 GCA_947372235.1 Chitinophagaceae bacterium
TCTTCTTCACCACTCCATAAACCGATGCGGATGGTTCTTCTGGGTTGTATGCCTAATGTTTTGAGAATGCGGATTACTTCGAGCATAACAGATGAACCTGATGCATTATCGGTTGCACCGGTTCCTGTTTGCCATGAATCGAGGTGTGCGCCAATCATAACCACTTCATCCTTTAATGCGGGATCAGTGCCGGGAATCTCACCAATTACATTGTAACCCTGAAGATCTTTTGTCTGGAATTTTGTTTTTACATCCATATCCATTTTTACAGGTACCCCATCTTTTGATAAACGTAAGATGGTATTGAAATCTTCAATACCTACAACAATATCCAGAAAGTTCTCAGGATCGGTTCCTTTGTAAGTACCGCCGCCTGAGGCGAAAATAGTACCGTCGTGGCTGTTTGGACTTCCTTTGGAAAGAAAGGCAACGGCTCCTTCTTCTTTCGCCAATTGTTTAAACAGAATAGCTGCTCTTGCTGCCATCTGCATTGTTTCGCGCTGTCTTCTCATGGCAGCTGTATCTCCGCCTGCTCCGCCACCAAATCGTCCGCCGCCACCTTGTCCTTGTGCCTGTGGTTTTGCATCGGCCATTTTTTCAAGTTCTGCATCGGTATAGCGGGTTGCATCGGCTTTAAAACTGGGTGTATAGGGAGTATTGACTGCTGGTTCAAGAAGAATGACCTTATTTTTTAATTGTCCTTTATAGGCAGCAATCTCTGTGCTGTCTTTCATTGGTACGATCACAATTACATCGGCATTCTTTAAACCTTTGGTACCACCTGTCCATGCTTTTGGATAAGCTGAAAGTGGTTTGTAATAAGGAGCGGTGATGGCTACATAACTTTTTTCCAATTCCCAGCCCTTACCAAATTCGCCCCATGGGTCGATCGCAACATTTTTTAAACCATACCCTTCTAAGGTTGATTTGGCATAATTGGCGGCACGCATAAAACCCGGAGAAGCAGTTAATCGATTGCCACTTTTATCCGTAAGGTTAAAAGCGATCTCCATTACTTTAGAATTCTTTAATCCTTCATTACGGATCTTCTGCATCATGGCAGCATCTATCTTTTCCTGTGCTATCCCTGCAAAAGGGATGATAACGGCTAATAAGGCCGTAAAACGGGTGATTTTTCTCATGGTTTCAGTTGTTTTGGTATAAACAAAATAATAAATTCCTTTCATTTTGCCGCATTCATTATTTGAATGGATGAGTTTACCTTTGCACCATGCGTAAACTGAGTATGGATGAGCTGGGTCGTATGTCGGTAGATGAGTTTAAACAGGCCCGTAAAAACCCTGTGATGGTGGTGATGGATAATATTCGCAGCATGCACAATACCGGCAGTGTTTTCCGCACAGCCGATGCTTTTCTGGCCGAAGGGATCTGTTTATGCGGCTATACTCCCCAACCACCTCATCGCGATATCCATAAAACCGCTTTGGGTGCAACAGAAACGGTTGATTGGTTGTATTTTCCTACAACATTGGAAGCCGTATTGGCACTAAAAGAAAGAGGCTACAAAATCTACGCAGTAGAACAGGCCGAAGGAAGTATCTCACTGGAAAAATTTGAACAGCCCGAAGGAAAAATGGCGGTTATTTTCGGGAATGAAGTAGAAGGGGTTGATGCTGATGTGTTGCCTTTTTGTGATGGATGTATCGAAATTCCACAACTGGGTATGAAACATTCCTTGAATATTTCTGTGGCGGCGGGGATTGTTTTGTGGAAATTGTCGGAACCGGGATTTAGGGGGATTTGAGGGATTAGGGAGGAAATCAAAATTCAAAATTCAAAAGTCAAAAATTCATGTCTACAGTTAAGAAATATTTGAGTCTGGTGAAATTTTCACATACCATTTTTGCTTTGCCTTTTGCTTTGATTGGCTTTGCTTTGGGGATTAATGCTTTTGTAAAAGGGGCAGTATGGACAGGTGCAAATCCTTTTACAAATAATTCGTCGCCAATACCAATAGAGAAATTTTATATTCAACAATTCTTACTGGTATTAGTTTGCATGGTCACCGCCCGCAGTGCTGCCATGGCATTCAACCGTTATCTCGACAGAAGTTTTGACGCCAAAAATCCACGCACCGCTATTCGTGAAATTCCGGCAGGGATCATTTCTCCCAATAGCGCTTTACGCTTCACCATTTTATCTTGTGTCTTGTTCCTGGTGGCTTGTTTCTTCATCAATACCATTTGTTTTTATCTGGCCCCCGTTGCATTATTTGTGATCTTATTTTACAGTTTTACCAAACGCTTTACACCACTGTGTCATTTGGTGTTAGGATTAGGATTATCACTCGCACCCATCGGTGCCTATCTTGCAGTAACCGGAAGATTTGATATACTGCCCGTATTATTTTCATTCACGGTGATCTTCTGGGTTAGCGGGTTTGATGTGATCTATGCTTTGCAGGATGTAGCATTCGATCAATCTAATCAACTCTATTCCATTCCCAGTGTGCTTGGTAAATCAAAAGCCTTGCGTGTATCTGAACTGTTGCATGTGTTAAGTGCTGCCTGTGTAATTTCAGCAGGCGTATATGGCGGATTTCATTTTGTGTATTGGATTGGCGTTGCTGTTTTTATTGGCATGCTTTTCTACCAGCACTCAATTGTAAAGCCCAACGACCTCAGCAAAGTAAATATCGCTTTTATGACCGCTAATGGAATTGCCAGTGTGGTATTTGGTGTGTTGGTAATTGTAGATTTGTTTTTGAAATAGGGATGAATTTGATTCGATTTTTTCACCGCAGAGGCAGAGAGAGGCAGAGTTATCGCTGAATCATTTTTTCTCTGCGAAACCTCCCCGTTCTCCTTTTCTCTGCGGTGAAAATTGAGTTTCAAATTTCAACAGTTTACATAATTATATCCCGCAACAATAAAAAACCTCGTACTTCGTACCTCTAAACTCTTACCTATTTTGTCTCGAATCATCTGCATCGATTATGGTGGAAAAAGAACCGGCCTCGCCGTAACGGATCCCTTAAAGATCATTGCTACTTCTTTAACTACCATTGAGACCAAAGAACTCATTCCTTTCCTCAAAAAATATTTTGCAGAAGAAACAGTAGAACTGATCCTTATTGGAGAGCCTTTAAACCTTGATGATTCTGCCACACATGCCACTCCATTGGTTAAAGCAGCGATCACCCGCTTGAAAAAAGAATTTCCCCTGATCCCCGTTCAAACCGTTGATGAACGTTACACTTCCAAACTGGCTTCCCGCGCCATGGTAGAAATGGGCATGAAAAAGAAAGACCGCCAGGTAAAAGGGAATATTGACAGAATAGCCGCCACCATTATGTTACAGGAATACCTGCAATCAATCAGTTAGTAACACTTGTAGTTAGAACCTAATAACCGTGCCTTCGTGCCTCC
>CANBSW010000253.1 GCA_947372235.1 Chitinophagaceae bacterium
AGGCACATGGTGGAGAATTGACAGTGAAAACAGAAGAACAAAAAGGAAGTGAATTCACCATCATCTTACCCAATCAATAAACACCATGAGAAAAATTCTGATCATTTTATTCTTATGTGCGTCATGGGCATCACATGGCCAGTACCGGCAATTGCGATTTAAAAAGCTGGCAATAGAAGATGGGATGCCGGAGAATAGGGCTATCTGTCATTTCGAAGACTCCTATGGATATCATTGGTTCGGTACACAGGATAGGTTGGTGCGTTACGATGGATATCGGGTGAAAGCATACAGTCTTAAAACTGCCGACGGTAATAGCCCCTGGAACCAAAACATCCGTTCAATAGTAGAAGATAAAGACAGGAATATCTGGGTATCGACTATCGATCAATGTCTTTTTAAACTTGAACGCACAACAGATAAATTCGTGAATTACAGGCGCCAGCCTGAGTCTGCGAACTCTGGAACAAGAACACGATTAAAAATTGACAAGGAAGGAAAGATCTGGAACAACTTTTCAGTATTCAATGTAAATAAATGGCAGGCAGAGCGCTTAGATCCTGTAACCGGCCAATTCACAATTTATGATTCTTCAGGGATCGGCAGTAAACGGTTGCCATCGGGAGTGATAACGGGTATGATACTTACTACTGACAGTTGTTTATTGATTTCGGGTAATCACGGTTTGCACCAGTTTGATTATGCAACGGCTGGTTTTAAAACCTTACTCACCGCCAAAATTCTTTCGATCTATGAACTGCCTTCCCAGCCTGGAGTGATATGGATGATCCTTAGCGAAGGAACGGATAGAGTGCTTGCGAAATATGATATAAAAAATAAAAACACTGAGGTCTTCAGGTCCGATTCAAAAACAGCAAATATTGCAGGATGCGATAAGATAAACTATGTATTCGAATCAACCTCGAAAGACCTCTGGGTTTCAACAACAGACGGTATTGCACTTTTTGATCGCGTGCACAAAATTTTTAAACCGTATATCCCTAAAGATCCTTTCGCTAAAGACACACTGGCCAATAACTGTATCCAGATATGGGAAGGGAAACATGGTGAATTGTGGATACGGACCTCGTTAAAGGGATTACTCTATTTATCTTCTCCGCAAAGCGATCTGAAGAGGTTTACGGTTGATATGTATCTTCCAGATGGGCTGCCCACTAATTTTATCACAGGAACCAGTTTTGTTGATAGGGATACCGTACTATGGCTGGTAACATCGTTTGATGGTATCC
Organism: Chitinophagaceae bacterium; assembly: GCA_947372235.1. Taxonomy (GTDB): domain Bacteria; phylum Bacteroidota; class Bacteroidia; order Chitinophagales; family Chitinophagaceae; genus Sediminibacterium. Next base: position 1,251 of record CANBSW010000253.1, read on the forward strand.
GTAAATTGGATGAAAAAGCATCGCAATTTGAAATTGTAAGGGAAAATAAAATAAGGGCTGATTATACAATAGCAGATATGCACGCCTCGGTTAACCTTGATCCGGAAAATGCACTGTTACTGGGTAATGGGATGCTTACATACAATAAAAAACAAAATCGCTATCTGCCTTTAGACATCCCGGTTGTAAAAGAAAAGAAGGTCTCCCCCCAAAATATTATTAAAGACCATTCGGGTATACTGTGGATGGCCTGTATCGGTGGTCTGTTATCTTACGATCCAGTATCAAATATTTCAAAGTTGTACCAAAATAATCCTCTCGACTCCAATTCGTTGAGCAAGAATTTTGTTCAATGTGTTTACGAGGATACAAAAGGGAATTTATGGATCGGAACCGATGGTGGTGGATTGAATAGATTAAATAGAACAACAGGTAAGTTTACACGTTATCCCTACAGCAATGATAGCAAAGCTGATTTAGCAAGCGGTGTTTTGGATGATGATCAGGTAAGGTCTATCCTGGAAGATAAAAAAGGAAGAATATGGATAGGAACGAATAATGGCGCCATAAACTTATTTGACCCTGTTAAACAGAAGTTCCAGTCTTTTTATAAACCAACACAGCCACTTGTATGTGTAACTAGAATGTTTGAAGATTCGAAAGGGCGCTTCTGGCTGGGAACCTATCTGACAGGGCTTTTTCTATTTGATCGGGAAAAGGGAAAGATCATCCGGCGTTTTACCGAAAAAGAGGGACTGTTGTTTAATGGCGTAAGCGGAATTAAAGAAGATAAAAAAGGCAGGATCTGGGTGGCTTCAAACAGGGGATTCACCATATTAGATGGCAATGATTTTTCTTTATCCTATCTCAACAGTTCAAATGGGTTGCCGGATAATTCTGTTACCAGTGCCGGTATTTTTGATTTTCTTGGAGATTGGGCTATCGGCTGTAATGGTGGCTATATTCGTTTCAATCCGGATGAACTTATCACGGATACAAAACCTCCAAAACTGTTGATTGAATCTGTAATGTACAGTCGTGATAAATTTGATTCAACAATTGTAGCGGCGCAAAAAAGCAAACTTACCTTTCACTATAACGAAAACCGTTTACAGTTTCAATTTGTGGGTTTGAACTATAATAATCCTACGCTGATTCGGTATGAATACAAACTGGATGGGTATGATAAAGAATGGATAAAAGCAGGCACCCAAAGATCGGCCGTTTACACAAATCTTCCCAGGGGTAGTTACCATTTCCAGGTGCGGGCTGCTAACAGCGACGGAGTTTGGAGTGTGCCGGTATCAATCGATATTGAAATTCTTCCTCCATGGTGGAAAACCTGGTGGGCTTATAGTTTATATGTGTTGCTTTTTGGTTTTACTGTCTGGAGTTACATTAACTACCGGTCAAAAAAATTAAAACGCGAAAACAAACTACTGGAAGAAAAAGTGCAGGATCGGACGGCCCAATTGCAGGATACGATACACACACTGAAAACAACCCAATCCCAACTCATCCAATCCGAAAAAATGGCCAGCCTGGGAGAACTCACCGCCGGCATTGCCCACGAAATTCAAGACCCATTGAACTTCGTTAATAATTTTTCGGAGGTGAATAAAGAGTTACTGGTCGAGTTAAAAGACGAGATTAAGAATGGGAATCTTGATGAAGTAAATGCTATTGCTGATGATGTGATCAGTAACGAAGAAAAAATAAACCACCACGGCAAACGCGCCGATGCCATTGTAAAAGGAATGCTGCAACATAGCCGCAGCAGCAGTGGACAAAAAGAACCTACAGACATCAATGCATTGTGTGATGAATATTTGCGATTGGCCTATCATGGATTACGTGCTAAGGATAAAGAATTCAATGCCACACTGATCACTGATTTTGATGAGTCAATTGGTAAAATCGATCTGATTCCGCAGGATATTGGAAGAGTGGTTCTTAACTTGATTACCAATTCCTTTTATGCAGTTGCTGAGAAGAAAAAAATAATT
>CANBSW010000254.1 GCA_947372235.1 Chitinophagaceae bacterium
GTTGCTGTCTGCGAAAATTTAACCTCGTTTTAGCCAATTCATAACAAAATATTTCTTCATAAACACTTTCAAATAATCCTGGTCCATATTGAATATGAATTCTAAAACAAATATCTACAACAACTCTTGTTATTTCATTTTCTGTAAACATACCGACCAAGTTAAAGAACTTGAATTTCTCCCGGTAGCGTATTTACCGCAATCCCTTTGTTTCTTTGCTTACTTAGCGCCTTTTCTTGAAAAAGAAATAAATCTCATAATTGAAGCCGCCCCATCTTTCCCCGCCTGCACAGCATCTACAACTTCCTTACCTCCATTCACACAATCGCCACCGGCGAAAACTCCGGTGATATTGGTTGCACTTTCTATATCGATTACTATTTTTCCACCGGCATTATTCAATTGTGTTTCACCAATCAGGTTTTCAAAAGGAATTTGTCCTGCGGCTTTAATTACCATATCAACATCTAATACGATCGTTTCATTAGTTGCAACCGGCGAGCGGCGACCGGATGCATCGGGCTCACCAAGAATCATTTTTGAACATTCCAGTTGTGTTAATTTACCATTGTTGCCAATGAGTTTTTTGGGAGATGCTAGCCAGATAATTTCGCAGCCATCTAATTTTGCGATATTCAATTCTTCTTCGGTGCAGGGCATTTCTTCCTGTGTTCTTCTGTAGATCAGTGTTACTTCTTTTGCTCCCAATCTTTTGGCTTGTGTTGCTGCATCAATGGCTGTCATACCCAAACCAATTACGGCTACTTTATCACCCACAGCAACAGAAGGGTAGCCCTTGGTTCTGATTGCGTAAATAAACCCGATGGCATCAACTACTCCGGATAACTCTTCACCACGTATTTGTAATTGCCTTGCAATACCCACGCCAAATCCAAGGAACACTGCATCAAAATCTTTTAATAATTGTTCAAGAGAAATGTCTTTGCCAAGCTCATGATTATACTTCACATCAATACCACCGAGCGATAAAATATAGTTCACTTCATCGGCACAAAATTCGGGGGTTACTTTATAGGCGGCAATACCAAATGTCATCAGCCCACCTCCTTTGTTTTCTTTTTCAAAAATGGTTACATCAACACCTTCTCTGGATAGGGTATGCGCACAACTCAAACCTGCCGGGCCTGCACCAACAATCGCCACTTTTTTACCGATAGAAGCTTTGCGTGTAAACAAGGGCCATTTTTCTGCAATCGCTTTTTCTGTTGAATAACGTTGCAGTTTGGCAATGGGAATGGCTTCTTCATCCATTAAATTGAATACGCAGGCACCTTCGCATAATTTTTCAACCGGACAAACCTTGCTGCAACCACCACCCATAATATTGGAAGATAAGATCGTATGTGCAGATCCCTTGATATTATCCGTTGTGATTTGTTTAATGAATTTTGGTACATTAATCCCCGTTGGGCAACTCTTGGTACATGGCGCATCATAACAAAACAAACAACGATTAGCTTCCACCAATGCGGCATCGCGCGTTTCAAATGGCGGATGAATGTCACTGAAATATTCCTTGTATTGTTCAGCGGTTAAGCGATTGTTGAATATGGCCATTTTTTATTATGTTGAATGTTGGATATTTTTTTGTGTTAAATGTTAAATTTTAAATGAGAAAAACATTCAAAATTTAACATTCAAAATAAAATTAAAGCTCAGTAATCTTACCATAAGTCTCCGGTCTTCTATCGCGGAAAAACTGCCAAACGCTTCTTACTTCTTCGATCATATCCAGATCAAAATCAGCTACCAATAATTCATCTTTATCTTCTGAAGCCTGTGCAAATATTTGTCCGCGCGGATCTACGAAATAAGAACTGCCATAAAATTTTCCGAGGTTCCATGGTTTCTCTTCACCCACACGGTTTATGCATCCCATAAAATATCCATTGGCTGCTGCATGTGCCGGTTGTTCTAATTTCCATAAATATTGACTCAAACCTGCAACGGTTGCAGAAGGATTGTAAACGATCTCAGCTCCATTCAATCCCAAACAACGCGCACCATCAGGGAAATGTCTGTCATAACAAATGTATACGCCAATCTTCGCATACTTAGTTTGAAAAACAGGATAGCCTAGATTACCTGGCTTAAAGAAAAATTTCTCCCAAAAACCACTTGTATGCGGGATATGATTTTTTCTGTATTTACCAAGATAAGTTCCATCTGCATCAATCACAGCAGCCGTATTGTATAACACGCCGGCCTGTTCTTTTTCATAAACAGGAACGATCATTACCATATTGTATTTCTTTGCATATTCCTGCATCCGCTCAATCGTAGGGCCGGGAACGGTTTCAGCACTTTCGTACCAGGCTTTATCCTGACCTGGGCAGAAATAAGGCGTATTAAAAATTTCCTGAAAACAGAGAATCTGCACACCTTTCTTTGCAGCTTCTTCAATCAGCGGAATGTGTTTCTGCACCATGGCTTCTTTGATCTCTGCAATGGTTCCTTCGCCTTCTGTTTTCGGCAAACTCATTTGGATTAATCCGGATCTTACTATTCTTGGCATTGTGGTTTATTTTAGGTGTTGAATTTTAAATGTTGAATGATTTTTCACGCAAAGGTGCTAAGTATGCAAAGGCGCAAAGAGTGTCCGAATTTCCTTAGCGCCTTATGCGTCATTCTTTGCGTCTTTGCGTGAAAAAAATCATATCGTTTGACTCACTTTATTTCTTTTAACGAACTGCCCATATCCTTTTTCAATCACACATTTGTTATTATCAATGGCAATCTTTCCTCGTAATAAAACAGTTTTTACTTTACCCGTCAGTTCCCATCCCTCATACCCTGAGTAATCAACATTCATGTGATGTGTTTTAGCGGAGAGCGTATGTTTTTCAGAGGGATCAAAAATGTTAATGTCTGCATCGCTGCCCACAGCAATGGTCCCTTTTTTAGGAAACATGCCAAAGATCTTGGCAGCATTGGTAGAAGCAACTTCAACATATTTATTGAGTGTGATCTTCCCTTTGTTTACTCCTTCACTAAACAATAGTTCCATCCTGTTTTCAATGGCAGGATGGCCATTGGGGATTTTAGAAAAATCATCCTTACCCATTAATTTCTGTTCCCACATAAACGGACAATGATCTGTGGCCACTACATTTACCAACCCTTGGTTAATACCGGCCCATAAGGTTGCCTGATCTTTCTTCTCACGCAATGGCGGGCTCATTACCCATTTGGCTCCTTCAAAATTATT
>CANBSW010000255.1 GCA_947372235.1 Chitinophagaceae bacterium
ATTAGTGGAGAGATTGGTGCAAAGGTTTTAGAGATTGCAGCTAAAGAAGATTTTGTATTTGTAGGAGTTGATCAGTTGGGTTCTTATACAACTGATGATACGATGCTGCAAAAGCATATTGATGCAGTAGTGAATTATCCGTTGGTGGATGTTGCGGCAATAAAAAAAGCAAAATTCAGTGTTGTGCTCGATGCGATTAACAGCACCGGAGCAACGGCCGTTCCTCTTTTGTTGAAGGCATTAGGTGTAAAAGACATTATTGTATTAAACGGTGAAGTGAATGGAAAATTTGCGCATAACCCCGAACCGCTTCCAGAAAATTTATTGGAATTATGTTCTGAAGTGATCAAACAAAAAGCCAGTATTGGCATTGCGGTTGATCCTGATGTTGACAGGCTCTGTTTTGTTTGCGAAGATGGAACTTTGTTTGGCGAAGAATATACATTGGTAGCTGTTGCCGATTATGTTTTACAACAACGCAAAGGAAATACGGTAAGTAATATGTCGTCTACCCGCGCATTGAAAGATGTTACTGTAAAACATGGCGGCATATATACACCCAGTGCAGTTGGGGAAGTAAATGTGGTAAACAAAATGAAAGCCACCAATGCAGTAATTGGTGGTGAAGGCAATGGCGGTATCATTGTTCCGGATCTCCATTATGGAAGGGATGCCTTGATTGGGATTGCATTGTTCTTAACACATTTGGCCAAAGAAAATAAATCGGTTCGCCAATTACGAAATACGTACCCTAATTATTTCATGAGTAAGAACAAGATAGAACTCACATCGGGTTTTGATCTGAAAAAGATCTTCGACCATATCAGGAAAAAATATAAGAAGAACGAGATCAATACAGAAGACGGATTAAAGATTGAGTTTGAAAATGACTGGGTGCATTTACGCACCAGCAATACTGAACCTATCATCCGTATTTATGCCGAAAGTAATTTTGAGACCACCGCATCCAATATTGCGCAGAAATTGATGCAGGATATCAGGGAAGCGATGTAGAGGTTTGAAGTTTGGTGTTAAAATATAGAATATTTTGTTAGAAGGCTTAACCACAAACACCAAACTCCAAACCCCAAACTTTTCTTATTTTTGCCGCATGGAAAGAATTTATTTAGACAATGCCGCCACTACCTCCCTCGATCCGCAGGTATTGGAAGCGATGATGCCTTATCTGACCGCAAATTTTGGTAACCCCTCTTCTATCTACAGCTATGGCCGCGAATCGCGTATGGCGATAGAGAATGCGAGGAAAAGTGTTGCTAAAATTTTGAATGCTCATCCGGCAGAAATTTTCTTTACCAGTGGTGGAACAGAAAGCAGCAATACCGCCATAACAGCCGCTGTCCGAGATCTTGGTTGCAAGCACATTATTTCTTCTGTAATAGAACACCACGCTACAACGCACACAGTAGAATATTTATACCATAATGGCGAAGCAGCTTTAAGCTATGTGAAACTGTTGCCAAACGGACATGTAGATCTGGAAGACCTGGAAAGATTATTGGCCGAAAGTGCAGACAAATGCCTGGTTACATTAATGCATGCCAATAATGAAATTGGCAATATGCTTGATATTCATGCAGTAGGTAATCTTTGCAAATTATACAACGCTATTTTTCATAGCGATACGGTACAGACCGTTGGCCATTTTCCGTTCGATCTGAGAAATACGCCGGTACATTTTATAACCGGTGCCGGGCATAAGTTTCACGGACCAAAAGGTGTGGGTATGCTTTATATTAATGAGAATGTAAAGATCAAACCTTTTGTTCATGGAGGAAGCCAGGAAAGAAATATGCGTGCAGGAACTGAAAACTTGTATGGCATTGTAGGTTTTGCCAAAGCCCTGCAAATGGCCACTGAGCATTATGAAACAGAAAGCAATTATATCAAAGGATTGAAAATATACATGCTGGAACAGCTGAAGAAACACATTAAAGGCGTTGCTTTTAACGGCGATCCTTTAGGAAGAAGTTTGTATGCTGTATTAAGTGCAAGCTTCCCTAAAACAGAAAAGAGTGAAATGATCCTCTTCAATATGGACATCAATCATATCTGCGCCAGCGGCGGAAGTGCCTGCACCAGTGGTGCTGATCAGGGTTCGCATGTGATCCGTGCTATCAATAATAATCCCAATCAGGTAACGGTTCGTTTCTCTTTCAGTAAACACAATACAAAAGAAGAAATTGATGCTGTTGTGGAGAAGCTGAAAGAATTAATTTGAGAATTTGAAAATTTGAGGATTTGAAAATTTGAAAATGAGGGATTGATTTGTAAATTGATCACAAATCAATTGCATGAATCCTTATTTCAAATTATCGACTTGCTTATTAGCTGTTTTTTTATTGACGGGTTTGCATTTGCACGCACAAAAAACCGAAACAGATAAACCTGAACCGGCCGCGAAAGCTGCCTATGGTGAAATTGGCGGACCTGGAATTCTTTCCTGGAATTATGACCAACGTTTTAAAGGGCAGAAAGGTCTGGGCTTCAGGGCTGGTGTAGGTGGAATAGGCTTTTTAACAGCGGGTATTTTTACTATCCCTGTAGGTCTTAATTATCTATCAGGGTCAAATGGAAATTATCTGGAATACGGAGCAGGAGTAAGTGCGATTACATTATCAGATGGCAGTAATTTTTTCTCAACGAATTCATCAGCTGTTTTTGGTTACCTTAATATTGGTTATCGTTACCAACCAGAAAAAAAAGGGTTTACCGGGCGAATCTTTATTAGTCCCTTAATTATCAGTGCCGGCTTTTTCCCTTTTTATGGAGGAATATCGGCGGGGTATAAATTTTAATTCAATTTGAGGATTTGAAAATTTGAAAATTGAGGAATCAAATTATTAATCAGACTTCTCTTCTATTTTCAAATTTTCAAATTACCACATTTTTAAATTATCTTCTTTCAAATTAAAAATCTTCTTCATTAAACTCCTCATCCAGGTTAATAGAACCCAGATTCATCATACTTCCCATCAAATCTTTGAACTCGATTTTTCCATCGATCATTTTTTTGCTGATCAAAGAAAAAGTAGACAATCCGTGCAATACAAACTCCATCAGCAATGCATTTTCTTTTTCATTGGCATGAGGGAAATATTTTTTTACAAATCCGAACAAGCCATCTACTTTGTACAGATTGGCAATTTTGTCTGCATCTTTCATATCCAGTAAC
>CANBSW010000256.1 GCA_947372235.1 Chitinophagaceae bacterium
AGATTCGCTGTTGCCTGGTAAAAATGTCAAGGAGAATTTATCTGTTTAAAGGTGGGTCAGTTTCGTCCGGTTTACTATGGTCAGTTTAAACCGGTAAGGACTGTAACATCAAATCCGGAATCAGGTGGTCAATGCAATCGGATTTTGCAGTAAGAGGGAGCAAATAAAAAGATAAAAGGGTTATACTTAGATAGTATGACCCTTTTAAATTCATGTCTGATTGATTGTGGTTTTTCGTTTATATCCTACATTCATTGTATGAAAGTGATAAGATCTTTTTCCTTACATTTTTTACTATTGGTTTCTACTCAGTTGTTTTCTCAAAACATAGATTTCGAGAAAAATAGTATGAAGCCGATTCATGTTTCTATGTCCTTAACAAAAATAGAGGGGAAGAAGGCAGTAAGGGTAACCAAGGATTCTTCCATTAAAGAATTTGACGAACCTACTTTTGTTAAACTGGATAATATTGATTTTAAAAATGGAGTAATTGAAGTTAAGGTACTAAGCAGGTTACTACCCAATGCGCCGGATTTTGCCAGAGGTTTTATTGGTGTTGCCTTTAGAATAAATGAAGATAACTCGAGGTTTGAATCAATTTACATTCGTCCCACCAATGGCCGGGCCAATCAGCAATTACGAAGAAACCGTTCCATTCAATATTTCTCTTATCCTGACTACCGATTTGAAAAATTAAGAAAAGAAGCGCCAGGTGAATATGAGTCCTATGCAGATATGGAATTAAATAAGTGGACCAAATTGAAAATTGTTGTTAAGGATTCGCAGGCAATACTATTCTTACATGATAATCAGCAACCTTCTTTGATAGTGAATGATTTGAAACATGGCGCCAATAATAAAGGAGCATTGGGGCTTTTTGTTGATATCGGCACCGAAGGATTCTTTGCTGATTTAAAAGTTGTAAAGGAAAAATAAAAGGCCTTCTGTTAACGGATAAGAATCCTCAAACGGTTATCGTTTTTCAAACTAAGGGGTCATAAAAAATAGAATGATCTCAGAAGCTGTTTGAGTTAATTAATTCACCAGCTTCTTATTGTTTTAATATTTAGCCGGGCATATATTTCAGTATCTATTTTAGAAAATAACCGGCTACCCTTTTGAACTTCAGAATTGTTTGAATTTTGTAATAGAATATTTGCTTCTTATTTTTTGCAGAGGTTTTTAACAATGATCTTTGCATGATCGTTTACTACAATAAACATTAAAAAACATAAATATGCAAGCACGTAAACTGGGTAACAGTGGCCTCGAAGTATCTGCCCTTGGTTTGGGTTGTATGGGTATGAGTTTTTCTTATGCACCATTTCCTGAAAAGAAAGAGGTGCTCGCGCTGATTGCTGCTGCCGTTGAGCAGGGCATTAATTTTTTTGATACAGCCGAAGTATATGGTCCCTATACTAATGAAGAACTGGTAGGCGAGGCCTTGGCTCCTTTCAGAGATAAAGTAACCATCGCTACTAAATTTGGTTTCAATATCCAAGATGGAAAAATGATTGGGGTTAGCAGCCGGCCAGAACATATCAGACAAGTAGCAGAAGGATCTTTGAAAAGATTACGGGTTGATGTGATTGATCTGTTTTACCAACATCGTGTTGATCCTAACGTACCCATTGAAGAAGTGGCCGGTACTGTGCAGGAACTTATAAAAGAAGGCAAGGTCAAATATTTTGGTTTGTCGGAAGCCGGAGCAAATACCATTCGCCGGGCACATGCTGTTCAACCGGTAAGTGCATTGCAAAGTGAATACTCTTTATGGACAAGACAACATGAAAAAGAGATCATCCCAACAATTGAGGAATTGGGGATCGGATTGGTGGCTTATAGTCCGTTAGGAAAAGGATTTCTTACCGGTAAATTAAATGATACCAGCAAATTTGCAGAAGGAGATATTCGAAATACACTTCCACGATTTACAGAAGATGCTTTAAAGGCCAACCAGACTTTAATAGACCTGCTGAATAGTTTTGCCGCAAAAAGAAATGCCACTGTTGCTCAAATCGCATTAGCATGGGTATTGGCACAAAAACCATGGATCGTTCCTATACCCGGCACCACCAAGTTGCACAGGCTTGAAGAAAATATTGGAGCAGCAGCCATTCAATTAACCGAGCAGGAATTAAAGGAAATAGAACTGGCTTCTTCTCAAATAAAAATTATGGGTACAAGATATAATGAACATCAGGAGAAAGCAACGGGGTTATAACGATTAAAAATCAATACACATTGAACTATGAATAACTCATCTACTATTTTTCCTACAGGAGAAGCAGCACCGGCAGATTATTTTACAGGAACAGCTCTGGTAAAACTTTTGGTATCCAATAATGCTGTTTTTAATTGCCAGATCGCTAATGTTGTTTTTGAACCCGGTTCCCGAAATAATTGGCATACGCACCCCGGTGGCCAGATTCTTTTGGTAACCGATGGGATTGGATATTATCAGGAAGAAGGCAAGATTATTCAATTGTTGCAAAAAGGAGATATTGTTACCATAGCACCCGATCTTAAACATTGGCATGGCGCATCGCCGGATAGCGCATTTACACATATTGCAATCAATCCCAATACCCAGAAAGGAGTTGTTGAATGGCTGGAAAGAGTTACCGATGAAGAGTACAACAGTTTTCAATAAGTGTTGTAGTTGATCAACTAAAGTATATCTTTTATCATAACCAATGTGATGAACCAGATCATCAAAACCAATATTTTGGCAAGTCAGAATTTTGTGTGGAATATAAGTCTGGCTTATTCTTTCGATCATACCTATACAAGGCATTAAATCATTTTACAGAATGGAGTGCTTTGGAAAACGTGATCGCTTTTGAGCAATATTCCGGAATGACAAGAGAGGCAAAACACAGACTCTCGGAAAAGGTATTGGCAAATCTATTGGTATTTCTTGCAGATCAATGATCGTTATTTTACCAGCAGCATCACACAACCGATCAAAGTTAATGCTATTACCAGTTTTCTGTAATGATCATCTTTGATCTTTCCTACAATACGCAGCCCTGCCCAAAAACCAAAAGCCAGAGTTGGGATCAATACCAGATCTGTTTGTAAACTATGTGTATTTATATTTTTCCAGAAGAAAATTTGAAACGGCAGTTTAAATAAATTGATGAATAAAAAGATCCATGCGGC
>CANBSW010000257.1 GCA_947372235.1 Chitinophagaceae bacterium
AAAATAGAAACTTACAACGCTGCTATCGCAAAAGCAACTACTGCATCAGAAAAAGAACAATTCCAAAAAGACAAAGAAAAAATACTGACCCATCATCCAGGATTTAATAAGGCTATTCTTTTCTACAACATACAAAATGATTCCTGGCATAAAATAAGCGAACTTCCTTTTTATGCACCGGTAACCACAACATTGGTAATGTGGGATGGTGTCATCTGGATTCCCGGCGGTGAAATAATGCCTGGTGTTAGAACTCCAAATATCCTTTCAGGAAAAATCATTACCCCATAAACATGAAAAAAGCAAGTAAATATCCGTGGGCTCTTGTTGGTTTGTTATGGGGTGTTGCATTGTTAAATTATATGGACAGGCAAATGCTCTCTACCATGCGCCCAGCCATGCAGGTGGATATTGCCGAGCTACAATCTGCCACCAACTTCGGTTACCTGATGGCTATCTTTTTGTGGATTTATGGATGCATGAGCCCGCTTTCAGGAATGATTGCAGATAAAGTAAACCGCAAATGGTTGATTGTAGGAAGTCTTTTCGTATGGTCCGGTGTAACTTTTGGAATGGGCTATGCCACCAGCTTTCAACAGTTGTATTGGTTACGTGCCATTATGGGAATCAGTGAAGCATTATATATTCCGGCAGGTTTATCATTGATCGCAGATTTTCATAAGGATACAACAAGATCACTCGCGATTGGTATTCACATGACAGGATTTTATTTCGGACAAGCCATTGGTGGTTTTGGTGCCACTGTGGCTGCTACTTATTCGTGGCATACTACTTTTCATTCCTTTGGTATTATCGGTATGATTTATTCGGTAGTGTTGATCTTGTTTTTAAAAGAGAATAAAAGAGATAAAGAAGAATTTGATTCTGTAACAAAACAACCATTTTATAAAGGATTGATTTCTGTGTTGTCAAACTTTTCTTTCTGGATCCTTCTTTTCTATTTTGCTATTTCAAGTTTACCCGGCTGGGCGGCTAAGAATTGGTTACCTACTTTGTTTGCGGAAAAACTAAGTATACCCATGTCGCAGGCAGGCCCATTGGCAACCATTGCTATTGCAGCTTCTTCTTTTTTAGGAGTGATAACCGGCGGAATTCTATCCGATAAATGGGTACAAAAAAATATTCGCGGAAGAATTTATACCAGTGCAATCGGATTGGCATTAACGGTCCCTTCTCTTTTATTATTGGGTTACGGACATTCTCTGTTTCATATAGTCAGCGCAGCTATTTGCTTTGGTCTTGGTTTTGGAATGTTTGATGGAAATAATATGCCCATACTCTGTCAGATCATCCCTTCTAAAAACAGGGCAACGGGATATGGTTTGATGAATATGACCGGCGTATTTTTTGGTGCATTCATAACCAACTTACTGGGTAAATCAACAGATGCCGGTAATCTTGGAAAAGATTTTGCCATGCTGGCTTTGATCGTTCTGGTGGCACTTGCATTGCAATTATATTTTCTTCGGCCCAAAATGAATGATATTGCTGAATAAAAGAGTTTGGATAGAGGGCAAAAGAATATAATATTTTCAGGTGTTGTGTATTTGAATCTGTCAAATAATTCTTAGGTCTCTGCGAAAACGCTGCATCTCCTATTCTCTGCGGTGAAAAAAACTTGAAATAAGGATTGATTGCTATTATTCAGAATGCTATTCACCGCAGAGAAAAGGAGAGCGGGGAGTTTACGAAGAGATCTTCAATAGTACAACATGTTACTATTTTAAGAATTATTGAATTGAAAATTTATATAGATGAGTTACTCAAAAACAGATTTACAATCCCTCACACAATTCTATAAAAACCAATTACTGAACGATACCGTTCCTTTCTGGTTCCCACGATCAATCGATACAGAATTTGGCGGCTATCTTTTTATGCGCGATCAGGATGGAAGTTTGATCGATGATGATAAAGCCGTATGGATACAGGGCCGTGCGGCATGGCTTTTATCCACTCTTTACAATACCATCGAACAAAAACACGAATGGCTGGCAGGGGCCAAATGTGGAATTGATTTTTTGAATGATCACTGTTTTGATACAGATGGTCAGATGTTCTTTCATGTAACACGAGATGGAAAACCCATTCGTAAACGCCGTTATTTTTTTTCAGAAACCTTTGCCATAATTGCCAATGCTGCATATGCCAAAGCCAGTGGCGATGAAGCGGCAGCAGAGAAAGCGAGGTATTTATTTGGAAGATGTATTGAATATGCTACTAAACCTGGATTATTAGAACCCAAATTTGCCAATACACGTCCTGCAAAAGGAATAGGTGTGCCAATGATCATGATCAACACCGCACAACAACTCCGCGAAACCATTGGAGATCCGCGTTGTGATGAATGGATAGATAAATGGATAGCAGAAATAGAAAGAGATTTTGTGAAAGATGATATCCAATGTGTAATGGAACAGGTAGCACCCGATGGAACTATCATTGATCATATTGATGGACGAACGCTTAACCCCGGCCATGCCATGGAAGGCGCCTGGTTTATTTTATATGAAGCCCAATACAGAAACAATGATCCACACTTAATTGCGCTCGGTTGTAAAATGCTGGATTATATGTGGGAGAGAGGATGGGATAAAGAACAGGGAGGCATTCTGTATTTCAAAGATGTGTATAATAAACCGGTGCAGGAATACTGGCAGGATATGAAATTCTGGTGGCCCCATAATGAAGTAATTATTGCAACCTTATTGGCTTACCTGATGACAGGCAATGAAAAATATGCAGAGTGGCATAAAATGGTACACGATTATGCTTACTCCCATTTTCATGATAAACAGAACGGTGAATGGTTTGGATATTTACACCGCGACGGATCAATAGCACAAACGGCCAAAGGCAATCTTTTTAAAGGTCCTTTTCATTTGCCAAGACAGGAATGGTTTTGTATGCAGATGCTGGAAAAGTATTTGAAAGAAAAATCTTCAGACATATAGCAATTATTTTATAGTTGACTATCTTTGAAAAACAATGATTTAATATGATTTTCTGTATACTTGCCGATTTTACTATGGATTGTGATTATTAACTTTTAAATTCATGTAAACTATTACTCCCCCCATTATTAAAAATGCCGGAAAATGAAAACATGTTTTCTTTTTTCTTG
>CANBSW010000258.1 GCA_947372235.1 Chitinophagaceae bacterium
GCAGGCATGAAACTGGATATTGAAAGCAAATATGCAGATCTTAATTTGCCGGCCTTAACAGGTGAATTAAATGTAGAGATCACCAACGGAAATCTGGAAGCAGAAAACCTGAGCAATCTGGTGCTGCGTTCAAAGTATTCAAGCGCTAATCTGGCAGATATTAAAACTGCTGAACTCTCTGTAAGCAATGGACGCTTAAGCGCCAATAATATCGAGAGTCTTGATATTGATACCCGTGCCTCAAATATTGAAATTGCTGCTGTTAAAAAACTATTCATCATCAGCAGTAACGATGAATATGAAATAGAAGAAGTGGGTGAGATACACGGTAAAAAAGATTTTGGTTCGCTGCGTATTACAAAACTCAACAATTCCATAGACATCAATGGTTCCAGTGCAGATGTACGAATTAGAAATTTAGGTGCTCAGGTTAGCCTGGTTAAAATTGATGATCGTTTTGCCAATATCAGGATCCCGCTTAATAAAATAAAAAACTATGCAGTTGATTTTATTGGATCTTACAGTTCGGTATATGGCAATTTTGAAAAGAAAGCATTGGATAATATTGCACAACCAACGATCACCAGTGTAGGAAAACCATATATTACCAGTGTTGGATCTACTAATAATGTGAGTGGCACACAATTAAAAAAATTAAATTCCTTAGACGGACAAACCGTTTACCAGACAAATAATGGAGAACTCATAACTGTATCTGGTGTAAGCATTGTAAGAGATACAGCATTAGCCAATACCAAAAAAAGTGAAACGTCTACTTTGGGTAATTTAACAGCACGCACTGTAGAAGGTATTCAAGGATATGCAACTACAACTACTTTGAAAGCCGATCCTTATAAAGAAGTAACGGTAACCGGATATGGAAATAGTTCTGCCGGAAGTTACAGTGAAGCAAAAGCCAGTTCTCCCAGTATTACAACGGTTGGTTCATTAAGTAGTTTATCTGTAACAGGCACCGCCAGAACTATCAGTGGTGCACTTTCACCGGGAGTTGCTCAAAGAATTGCATCAGGTAATACTTATCAACGAGGCTCTACAACTGTTGCCGGTTACCCAATGGTTACAGCCAATAATGCCGATTTCTTCCAATACAGTAACAACAACACCCCAAGCCGTTTTACAGCAGAAGTAGGCGATGGCAAAAATCTAAAGATCCAGATCAAATGCCCTAATTGTACAGTGGATTTGAAATAGCCGTCATTGCGAGGAACGACCGCGTGTCGCCTTAGCTTTAGCGGTGGCACAAGCAATCTGTGTCTCGACAATCAGGTTGAAATTTTAAGACACAGATTGCTTCGCGCAGCTCGCAATGACGCCTCGCGCAATGACGTTTTGGATAAAACTCACACAGCCGGTTTCTCATGTTTATATGCCGGTAACGTGCCCTGTTTTTACAGGGCACTTGTGGTTGGGAGAATCGTGAGTGGTGAGACGTTAGTCGTGAATAATATTAGTTAAACAGGTTAAAATAGTTAAAAGCAGAAATATAGTTTCCCCTCCCTGCTGCGCAAGGAGGGGTGCCCGAAGGGCGGGGTGGGTCCAATTCACGATTTTATTGTAATTTTCCCCCATGACAGAACTCTATATCCTTATCTGGATTGGTGTAACACTGATATTGATCGGCTTTTTTGCAGGATATGAAATTGCCTTTGTATCAGCCAACAGGCTTACTATTGAACTGAAGAAAAAGCAGGGAAAAAAAAGTGGGATCATTCTTTCCAATTTTATGGAACATCCTGCCCGGTTTATCGGTACCTGTCTTATTGGGCTAAATATTTCTTTGGTTATTTATGGACTGCTTGTGCAACAACTTATGAAGAAAACCATCTGGACCACATTATGGATCAACCTCCATTTTCAAAACGAATATGTAAAACTCGGGTTTGATACATTGGTTTCCTCATTTGTAGTTCTGGTATTCGGTGAATTTTTACCCAAAGCTGTTTTCAGGGCTAAGAATGATATGCTGATTGGTTTTTTCGCCCCTGTTGCCAATTTTTTTCACAATCTTTTTCTGCCCCTCACCAACTTATTTGTAAATATTTCGCAGTGGATACTTACCTATATTTTTAATGTTCGCGTTAACGACCGTAACGATGCATTTACCAAAGTAGACCTAGAACATTTTTTTCAACAAACCAAAGAGCAGGACGAAGACAGCCAGGAACTGAATACTGAATTATTTGAAAATGCACTGAGTTTGCCCATGGTAAAGATCAGGCAGTGTTTGGTACCGCGCACAGAAATCGAAGCCCTGGATATTAACAGTACAATTGAAGAAGCCAAACAAATATTCATCAGTACACAGCTAAGTAAACTGGTGGTGTTTGATGATAATATTGATTCAATATTGGGTTATATACACCAGATCGATCTGTTTAAAAAACCGGCTACTATACGTGAAGTGCTGCATCCCATCATGGCCGTTCCGGAAAGTATGAGTGCTACGGATCTGATCGCAAAATTTACCAAAGACCGTAAAAGTATTGCCTGGGTAGTTGATGAGTTTGGCGGCACCGCCGGTATTGTAACCATGGAAGATGTACTGGAAGAAATTTTTGGAGAGATACAGGACGAATACGATACCGAAGAACTGGTAGAAAAACAACTGGCCGAAGACGAGTTCATCTTAAGTGGTCGTATGGAACTCGATTACCTGAATGAGAAATATGATATGAAATTCCCCGCCAGCGAGTCTGAAACATTAAGCGGCTATATCATTAACGAACACCAGACCATCCCCAAAACAAAAGAGACCATCATCATCGATAATTACCGTTTTGATATTTTGAATGTGAGTGATACCAGGATCGAATCGGTGAAGATGAAGATACTGCGATAAGATCATGCTGTATCATACGCTCTTTCTTAACCACAGAGTAAAAGGAGTTTTACACTGAGAAAGAAAACTCTGTGTTTCTCTGTGGTAAAAAATACTATTCTAACTCTTTTTACCACAGAGAAATATTTGTACTTCTCAGCTGAAATAATTACCATTCGATTTAAGCAAGTCTCTGTATGAAAATCATTTCCTGGAACTGCAATATGGCTTTCCGAAAAAAAGCGGAAT
>CANBSW010000259.1 GCA_947372235.1 Chitinophagaceae bacterium
TCATCCAAACCAACACGGTAACCTTCCTGTAATCCTGCAACCTGCTTTAACTGACCCGGGTTGTTAGGATCCCAAACCTGAATGGTACTTTGCCTGTTTCCGGGTAGCCCGTTGTAGGGCAATTTAACTACATAGTTTCTTACAGTGAAAAAATTGGCTCCAAGATCAATACTCAACCCATCAGCTTTAGCCGGTTTTAAAATTTTTGCTTTCAGTTCCAGTTCAATACCTCTGTTTTGTAATTGTCCAAGGTTGGTAGTAAAACTGGTAAAACCCGTTTGTGCAGAAATGGGTAATCCGGCAACTTTATCATATACATTCCTTACAAAATAATCTGCAATGATAGAGATCCTGTTGTTGAACAAACCGATATCAGCACCAAGGTTTAAGGATGATGCGGTTTCCCATCTCAGGTCACTATTAATAAACGAAGGAGCATAAGCGCCGCCTAATCCATTATAAGTGCTGATACCGCTATATACCTGTGCAGTTGCATAATAACCGATCGGGCTGATACTTCCGTTTTGTCCCCAACTGATACGTGGCTTTAATACGCTGATGTATTTGCTCAAATTACTTTTCTGGAAGAAACTTTCATTGTGTATGTTCCATCCTGCCGAAACACCAGGGAACAATCCATAACGGTTAGTAGCCAGTCTGGAAGTTCCATCATAACGGAAATTTGCTTTCAGGAAATATTTGTTACTATAACTGTAATTCAAAATGCCGATGCCTGATGATAAACGGTCCCAGATATTAAAGTTAGAACTGGCATTTACCGGGTTTTGAAGCGCCCCATTCAACACACTGGCCGGAAGAGAAGCGGATAACCATGGAATAATATCTGTTGAAGCGCCACTGGCCGATCCTGAATAACTGTATTCTTTAAAATCATAAAACTCTGCACCACCCATTACACTCAGATGGTGGTCGCCAAAAGATTTATCATACTGTAAGAATGCATTGTATTGGTATTGAAAATCGTTTGCATTACTGAAAGAAGCAGGTCTTGTTGTATTAATCGATCCACCATTTCCTTGCTGAAATGATTTGGTGAATGCATTGTTATTTGTGTATTGCATATATCCCGAACCTGATGCCAAAAATTTAAGCGATGGCAGAATCTGGTACTCAATATTTAAACTGCCATGCAGGTGTTGCTGTGTGGTAACATTGGTATAAAGCGTACTCCAGTAGTCAGGGTTACCTAAAGTATTGTCATTGGGGCCGGGAATGATAGTGCCAGATGTATCATTGGTGAACCTTACTGTTGGCGCTACACCAACAAATCTTTGCATGAGGCCACCGGATGAACCACCGGCAGGGTCGATATAAGGAAGTAAAGAAGTAACTGTATAGGCCGATGTGTTCATGGTTATTTTAAGATCCTTACCAACATTCAGTCCGCCGTTAAAATTCATATTCAACCTTTTCAGCGAAGAGCCGATTACCATACCATTGTCTTTCACCACACCAAGACCTAAAGCAAAAGCACCCTGATCACTCGCACCGGAAAGGTTGATGGAATGTTCCTGAGTTCCTGTGTTTTTTATGATCTGGTCTTCGCGTGATTTCGCACTTGAATTTCGGTAAAGGATACTATCCATTTGGCCTGTAGTAAAAGGATTCGCATCTACCAATAAACCCCATTGCGAATTGCCTATCAATTGCCTGTTTGCATTGCTTACCAGTTGAGTTGAATACACGCCGATAGGTGATGTCCATCCACTGTTTACCGCCCAACCCCATGCACCAACCAATTGTGTTTTATCAGTTGCAGCTGCACTTGCATTACCATCAGCAAGATCCGCTTCATACCTGCTTTGGATGCCGCTTCTGTTCATGTGAATATATTGGGCAGCATCTAAATAATCAAGCGGGTTTCTTCTGATATAATTTTCTGTCTGGCGAAAATTATACGTAAGTTGAGCCCTTCCTTTTTTACCTTTTTTGGTAGAGATTAGAAGTACACCATTTGAAGCCCTCGCTCCATAAACAGCAGTAGAAGCCGCATCTTTTAAAAGGCTCATAGATTCTACATCATCCATGCTGATGCCATAAAGACCGGGAACAATTACACCATCCAAAACAACCAATGGAGAACCGGAACCATCAAAATTGGTTCCACCACGGAAAGAAATAGAAGGCGAAGTTCCTGGCTGCCCGGTAGATTGCTGCACCCGCAAACCCGGAACTGTTCCCTGTAAAGCGGTAGCCACATTTGTGCTTGGAGAAGATTGCAGGGCACGCGAGTCAACGGTTGACACTGCACCCGACAATGTTTGCCTGTTTTGTTTACCATAACCTACTACCACTACTTCATCCAGTTTCGATTCACTTACTTTCAGCACTACATTCATGTCTGCAGCAGTGCTTACTTTAATTTCCTGCCTGATATAGCCCGTATAATTAAACACAAGG
Source organism: Chitinophagaceae bacterium (assembly GCA_947372235.1). Classification (GTDB taxonomy): domain Bacteria; phylum Bacteroidota; class Bacteroidia; order Chitinophagales; family Chitinophagaceae; genus Sediminibacterium. The sequence goes on from CANBSW010000259.1 coordinate 2,422, forward strand.
ATATCACCATTGCCAGCATTGATGATAAATTCTCCATTTGCATTTGTTACCAAACTCACAGTCTTGCCTTTTATGGCAACTGTTGTACCTGCAAGCGGTTTGGCATCTTCATCAGATACTACACGACCCGTTATTTTACGGGACTGTGCAAAAATGTTTGTAAAAAGAAAAACAGCCGTTATCAGCAGTATTCCTTTTAGTTGGTTGTTTGTAAATTTCATAGCAGTCGTTTTTGTGTATTATGTATTACATATATACAAACATACAAAATACAGAATACACTCAAAATTTATTTTTAGGATTGGTCAAAAAAGGTTGATACCCGCATAAACAAAGGGCAAAACAGATAGATTCCTGCAATAAAAAAGCCGGTTATTGCAACCGGCTTGAGAAAAATGGCACTTTAACGAAGATCTTTAATGTAAAATTTCTTTCAGATCAATCTTTTCAAATACCAGATTTGCCTGGCTTCCTTCATACAAAATACCAATATGGTTTTTGTCGATACTGGTAAGGCTTGGATAACCCGCTCCGCCTAATTCATCGAGTAATAGTTGTTTATCGATGGGCCATGTCAAACCCAGATCCAGACTGGATTTGATGGTCATATGATGTCTTCCGTCTGTTGTATTTGGATT